>JAQBPK010000079.1 GCA_028287565.1 Vulcanimicrobiota bacterium | reverse complement strand
TTCTTCTCCATCTCGCGCTGGATGTCGGACTGGATCTTGTGGCCCAGCTCGACGACTTCCAGCTCTTTGGTGATGAGCATCGTGAGCTTGCGCAAGCGCTTGGCGCTGTCGCGCTCCTCGAGGATCGCTTGGCGATCCGCGGTCTCCAGCCGCATCGTGGACGCGACGAAATACGACAGCAGGTTGGGATCGGAGATGTTGTTGACTTCCATCTCCATCTCGCGCGGCGCCTGCGGCAGATAGCCGAGCAGCTTCTGGAACAGCGAGCCGAGGTTGCGCTGCATCGCGACGAGCTGGTCGCCGTCGTTCGTGATGTCGGGCAGCTCGGTGAACGTCCCCGCGAGATACGGCTCGGTCGCGACGAACTGGTCGATGCGGAACACGGGCCCGCCGGCGACGATGCAGCGCAGCGTGCCGTCGGGGACCTTGAGCATCTTCTGGATCGTGCCGATCGTGCCGACGCGGCGCAGATCGTCCGGGCCCGGGTCCTCGGTGTCTTTGTCCTTGAGCGCCACGAGACCGATCTGCTTGCCTTCGCGCAGCGCCTCTTCCACGAGCTGGATGCCGGGGCGCTTCACCACTGCAAGCGGGATCACGGTGTTAGGGAAAAGCACCGCGTCCTGCAGCGGCAGAATGCCGAGGATTTCGGGCGCCTTGTCGGGTTTCGCCATTAAGCGGGGGTCCTTCTGACCGTCATGCGGATCTCGGTCCGCACGACCGGCAAATTCTTTGATTGGGCTAACGGAAGACGGATGGTGAGAATTCCGTCGCGGTACACCGCGGTCGCGCCCTCTTCGCGCACGGGCAGCGGCAGGTGCAGCTGTTTGAAGAACGCACCGTACTGGATCTCCCGCCGCAGGAGCGAGGCCTGGCGCGAGACGTCGCGCGGTGCGCGCTCGCCCGCGATGGTGAGATATGCGTCGCCGACCGTCACGTGCAGCGACTCGGCGTCCGCGCCGGCCAGCTCGACGTGCACGACGATCGTGCCGTCCGCTTCGTCGAGGTGGACGTCCGTATTGGGCTCGAACCGGCCGTGCGCGCCGCGAGGTGCGAACAGCCGCTCGAACTCCAGTATCTCGTCGTGATTACGCACGCGCGAGGTTCCTTTCCATTAGCACTCGTAAGAACACACTGCCAACTCCCCGGGTTGCCGCCGCTGCCGGCTACAAACGCACCCCGCCATCGAGGGGTTTGAACTTCTCCCTATTCGGACTTGGTCCGTCCAGGACCAAGGAGGAGTTCGCCGCGGGATTTGCCCACGGCAAATCCCGCAGGCGAACTCTCCACATCGTCCACAAGGGCGTGTGTAAAGTAATGCTGCGTTAATGTAAGCAAGCGCACGAGAGGCGGGCTCCCGACGGGGACCGGCCTGGGGACGACGAAAGTCGTTTCAGCCTCGAGCCCCAGGGACTTACGCGCACCGCCGATGGACACGATCCCGCAGACGACGCCGGTCGGCGACCTCTTTCGCAGGGCGCTGATCGACCGCGTCCGGGCCGCTCGCCCGGCGATCGTGTCGCTCGTGGCGCCGGCCGGCTTCGGGAAGTCCACGTTCGTGCGCCAGCTTCTCGAAGGCGTCCCGGCGTTCGCGGTGTGCGACTGCCGCGGCGTCGCGTCGGACGTCGACCTGGCCCGCCGGGTCGTCCCGGCGCTGGCCGACGAGAACCCCGAGCGCAGCGCCAGCCTGTCCCAGAGCGACATCATGCTGGGCGACGGCCACGCCTCGTCCGCCGACCGCGTCGGGGTCGCCCTGGCCGCGTGGCGCGTGCGCACGCACCCGTCCACGTTCGTCTTCGAGAACACCGAGGACGCGATCGCCGACCCCGGCGCGCGCGACTTCCTGGCCAAGCTACTCGCCGGCCGGCCCGACGCGCGGACGATCGTGATCTGCTCGCGCGAGTCCTTGCGCATGCATCTCTCCCGCTTCGCGCCGCCGCACCAGATCCTCGGCCTGCGCGCCTCGGACCTCGCCTTCTCCGAGGACGAGATTCACAGCATCTTCGCCGAGACGGGCGCGAGCCCCGAGGCGGTCGAGCGCGTCGCGGCAATCTCCGCGGGCTGGCCGATCGCCGTGCTGCTGCTCGCGCGCTTCGCCCACGAGCGCCGCCTCGAAGCACTCCTCGACAAGCTCGACGACGTGGCGTACGAAGAGCTGCACGAGTACCTCGCCGACCAGGTGCTGGGCGACGCCGAACCGGCTGTCGTCGACGGCATCCTCGCGTGCGCGGCGATCCCGCGCCCGGTCGAGCGCGACGTGCGGCTCGCGCTCGGCGACGGCGCGGCGTTCGAGACGTTCAGCGCGTTCACGAAAATCTCGCCGTTCGTCACGCGCAACGCCGACGGCACGTTCGGCGTGCACCCGCTCGTCGCGACGACGCTGCGCGAGCGCTATCCCGCGCGCGTCGACGCGCTGCTGGCGCCCGTCGCGGCGGCGTACGAGCAGGGCGACGAGTTCCAGCGCGCCGCCGAGATCCACCTCGCGTGCGGCGATCAGAACGCGGCCGCGCAGGCGCTCGAGCGGATCGAGATCATTCAGGAAGATCTGCCGCCGCCGATGGAGTACTCGCGCGTGCTGGCGTCGCTCGACCGCGCGGTGGTGCTGCGCAATCCGCGGCTGTGGTCGGTCACGGCGCTGCTGCGCACGTTCACCGTCGACTCGCGTTTGCTGCTCGAAGAGGTCGAAGCCATCTGGACGCGGCTTCCCGCCGACGCGCCGCCGGTGCTGCGCATCTATCTCTACGTCTTCCGCGTGCTGATGCTCAGCTACGTCGGCGAGTTCGAGACCGCGCTCGCGCTGGTCGACGAGTTCCGCGCGCAGATCGCCGCGCCCGACGTGCCGACGACGCGCATTCACGCGTGGCTGCTGTTCCTGCGCTCGCTGATGACGGCACGGCTCGGGCGCACGAAGGAAGCCGAGCGCGACCTCGAAGCGGCGTGGCCGTTCATCAGCGAGACGAGCTTCATGGCGGGCGGCACGCTGGTGACGCTGGGCGCCGACATCGCGCGCGTGCGCGGCGACCGCGCGACGGAGCGCGAGCGGCTCGAGCGCGCGCTCGAGATCGGGCGCAAGACCGGCTTCTCCAACTTCATCGCGTTCTACGAGACGGAAGCGACGTTCGGCGCGTGGCTCGCAGGGGACGACGTCGATTTCGCGCAGCACGCGTTCGCGCTCGAAGCCGAAGTCGGCCGCGAGGGCGTGCGCGGCTTCGCGTTCTTCTCCGCCTGCGCGCGCGGGCACGTGATCGAGCCGCAGCAGGCCGATCATGCGAAGTGGGTCGCGTGCGGCTACCTGATCGCCGCGGCGAACGCGGAAGACGACGCGACGGCCCTGCGCTACGCCGACATGGCGCGCGAAGCCGCGTCCAGCGGGCGTTCGCCGTTCTATCAAGTGCTCGCCGCGCTTGCAGTCGCGGAGCTCAGCCCGGCGCGCCGCCGCGCGATGCGCGCCGAGGCGGCCACCATCGCGCGCCGCGTCGACGCGAGCGAGCTGCACGATGCGGTCGACGCGCTCGCAACCGGCGCGAACGGCGGATTTCTCGATGCGTTCGTGCGCCGCTACCGCCGCGGTGCGGACGGTGAGACGCCGCGCGCCGGGCTCGTCGTCGAGCTGGTGACCGGACGCGTGCTGCGCGACGGCGAGCCGGTCACGCTCGCCGAGCGCGAGCACGCGCTGCTCACCGCGATCGCTATGCGGGCCGAAGCGCTCTCGCGCGACCGGCTCACCGATCTCTTGTGGCCGGATCTCGGCGAGAGCGCGGCGCGCAACGCGTTCCATGTCTGCCTGCACCGCGTGAAGTCGCGGCTGGGCAGCGACAACGTCGTCGTGCGCACGCGCGAAGGATACCGGCTCGGCAGCGACGTGCGCGTCGACCTGTGGGAGATCGACCGCGCGCTCGGGACGCTGCGCACCGACGGCGCGCTCGACGCGAAGCGGCTGGCCGGCTTGCGCGATCTGTACGAGCGATTGCGCGCCTCGCGCCCGCCGAAGTTCGACGGCTGGGAATGGTTCGAGCAGACGGAGCGCCATCTGCGCGAGCTGCGCTGCGAGGTCGCGCAGGCGCTCGCGAAGCACGCGCTCGACGACGGCCGCCCGCAGGACGCGCTCGCGCTCTGCCACGAGATGATCGCGTACGACCCGTGCGACGAGCCCGCGCGCGAGATCGCGATCCGCGCGTATCTGGAGAGCGGCGACCGTGCGGCGGCGCTGCGCCACTACCGCCAGTACCGCGACGTGCTGCAGGCGGAGCTGCAGTGCGAGCCGTCCGGCACGCTCGCGGAGCTCGTCGGCGCGACGGTCTGAAGCTGGCCGGCCCGACGCCGGCGCTGAAGACGAAGCCGCGGCGAGCGGCTCGCGGTTGCAGATTGCGGTGCTAGATGCCGGCGCGCTTGTCGGCGGTGAAGTCGTTCCATGGTGCGGACGAGATGGATAGGTCGCCGCGAAACGGATAGTCCAGTTCGAAGATCAGCACGAACATCGCCGCGATCATGCCCGCGACCGCGCCCGTCATCACCAGTTGCGCGCGCACGCTCGGCAGACCGACCATGTAGCAGAGCCCGACCACCGCGAGCGCGCCGATGAACAGGATCACCCACTCGAACGGCGAGACGCCGCTATTGTTGTCGTCCAGGCGATGATGGCGCGCGTCGTGCAGCACGCCCAGATACTGCAGCGATGCGGATTGCGCGTTCGACGCGCCCGAGTTCGGGGGCCGCAGACGCGCAACGTCTTGGAACGTGCGCGTCAGCAGCTGCTCGGCTTCGCGGCTGGTGCCGCCCGACCGCATCGCGGGCCATTCCTTGTCGACCATGAGCTGCGCGTACGTCACGAGGTCGCGGCGCACGTTCCGCCCGGCCGGCTCGGGCAGGCCGCTGGCGACGTGCCAAAGATCCGTTGCGGCGCCCGCTTCGAGCGCGACACGCTGCGTGGTTCCGTCGAACTCTTGCCACACGATCGCGATGATGAACGCGAGCGTCACGCCGAACAAGCCGCCCACGACTCCGAGCACGATGCCGCCGACGTCGTTGTGCTTGGTGAAGTCGACGCGGGGAAACGCACGCCGCACCGCGATGAGCCCCGCACACGCGAGCGCCGCGGCGACCGCGATCGTGAGCACGAGCAGCAGCCACGCCGGAATCGCGTACAAGGCGGTCATCGAAGCAAGCATCCCGGCGAGCGTTTCGCAGTTGCGGTCAGTCGACCTCGCGCGCGTTGAGGTCGACGAGCGCGCCGTTGACGCCGCTGCCGCGGTCGCTCGCGAGAAACGCGAGCGCGTCGGCGACTTCCTGCGGCGTCGCAGCCGCGGCGAAGTCGGCCGGATCGAGATAGCCGCGCGCGGCGTCCGTCGCAACGCCGCCGAGCACGAGCGCGTTCGCGACGATGCCGTCGGCCTTGTGCTCGCGCGCGATCGCCTGCATCAGCACGTTGACGCCCGCCTTCGCGACGCCGAACAAGCCGCGCCCCGGTGCCGGCTGTTTCGACGATCCCGCGGTAACGACCACGATCCGCCCGCGCGAACGCGCGCCGTCGCGATACGGCTGCGCGAGCATCGCGCGCAGCGCCGACAATGCGAGGTTGTATGCGGTCTCGGTGAACGCGGCGACGTTCGCGCGCAGATCGTCCAGCGAGGAATCGATCAGCCGCGCCACGCGGCCGTCGCCGGCGAGGCTCACGACCGCGTCGATCCGCCCGAAGCGCTCGACGCACGCACCGACCGCGGCGGACGCTTGCGCCGGATCGGCGAGATCCGCGGCGAACGGGACCGCGGACGCGCGCTGCGCGGTATCGAGAATCTCGTCGATCGCCTGTTGCGCGCGCTCCGCCGCGCGCGATACGACGATCGCCCGCGCGCCTTCGCGCACCAGCGTGGCGAGCGTCGCACCGCCCACGCTTCCCGTCGCGCCGGCCAGCACGATCGCGTCGCCGTCGAGCAAACCCATGACCTACACTCCTCTACGGGCGCGCTTCGGCGCCAAGAAACAGCTCGCCGCGTGATCGTTCACGACGCCCACGGCTTGCAGAAACGCGTAGCAGATCGTCGAACCGACGAATCCGAAGCCGTGCCGCCGCAGGTCCTTACTGAGCGCGTCCGACAGCTCGGTGGTCGCCGGAACGCCGGCGCTCGTGCGCGGCCGGTTGACGATCGGCGCGCCGCCTGCGAAATCCCAGAGATACGCATCGAAGGAACCGCGCTCGCGCTGCAGCGCGAGGAACGCCTGCGCGTTGCGGATCGACCACGCGATCTTCGCCTTGTTGCGGATGATCGACGCGTCGGCGACGAGCCGGGCGGCGTCCCGCTCGCCGAAGCGCGCGACCTTCGCCGGATCGAACTTGCGGTACGCGCGCCGGTAGCCGTCCCGCCGGTGCAGGATGGTGGACCACGACAGCCCGGCCTGCGCTCCTTCGAGAATCAGGAACTCGAAGAGCACGCGGTCGTCGTGCACGGGCGTGCCCCACTCGTCGTCGTGATAGGCGATCATCACGGGGTCCGTCCCGGCCCACGAGCAGCGCTGCATCAAGCTCGCTTGGACATGCCGGCGGCGGTCACCGCCCGACAGGTCACCAAACGCAGCGCAAAGAACGGCGGCGATCCGGTTGATTTGCTATTCGGGCAAGGGAGAATCACATGGCCGTTCTGACAGCTGTCGCGCCCGAGCGCGAGGCGTTCATCGCACCGGTCACGCGCACCGGCAAGGTCACGGTCCGCAAGAGCGTCTACGCGCTCACCCCGGACGAGATACGAACGTATCGGCTCGCGGTGTACCGCATCGCCAAGATCTCCGCGCAGAACGTGCACGACAACCGCGGCTATCAATGGATCGCGGGCGTGCACGGCCAGCCCGGAAACTACTGCCACCGCACGCCGCGCGCGTTCGCGATCTGGCACCGGCCGTTCGTCCAACAGTTCGAGCAGCGTCTGCAGGACGCCGTCCCCGACGGTTCGGTGTTCCTGCCGTACTGGGACTGGACGACGCGCAAGGCGCAGGCCGAGGGCATCCCGCAAATCTTTCTCGACGCGACGTGGACGAATCCCGACACCGGCAAAGTCGAGGCCAACCCGCTGCTCGCGCAGCCGCAGACGCTCATCAACCGCGGCAACACGGCGCGCGGCAAACGCGCCAATCCCGCAAACCTCATCTCGCTGCGCGACGACGTGCACATGGCGCTCTTGGCACCGGATTACTACACGTTCTCGCACGACCTCGAGAACCCGCACAACTCGGTGCACGGCTGGGTCGGCGGCAGCATGGGCAGCATCGCATACGCCGCGTACGATCCGCTTTTTTGGGCGCACCACTGCTACGTCGAGTACGTGTTCTGCCAGTGGCAAGACGCGCACCCCGCCGCCGTGCAGCCCAACATCGACCCGCGCGACCTCGCGCCGTGGAGCGTGACCATCGACCGCATCTGGGACTACACCAGGCTCGGGTACGCGTACGAACCCGATAACGCGAGCGATCTGCGCATGAGCGGCATCCGCCCCGGTCCCGGCGCGGCAGCAAGCAACACGCTGCAGTCGCGAGCGACCGTCGCGCATTTTCCGGTGTACACGATCGATCCCGCGGACTTCTCGCGCGCCGACCTGCGCTTCGAAGGGCTGCGGCCGCCGGAGGACTCGTTCGCCGTGCGCGTTTTCGCGGACCAGCCCGACGCGGACGCGAAGACGCCGACCGACGACACGAACCCGCACTATCTCGGGACGCGGCATTTCTTCGGCCACGGCGACTGCGGCGGCGCCGAGGGCCACTGCGATCCGATTCCGCGCGACATCTACGACCTGCGCCCGGCACATCACTACGATCTGAAGCAGGTTCGGTTGAACGTGACGAAGCGTCTCAAGAAGCTGATCGCGCTCGGCCGTGCGGAGGGCACCGACAAGAAGAACGCGGAGATCACGCTGGTCGCCGTCGATCCCGAGGGCTTGGAGATCGCGGACGCCGACCTGTACTTCGAAGGCCTTTCGTTCATCATCCGCTGATGCGCGTGAAATCCGGGGACACCGTCGCGACGATCCCGCTCGACCAGGTCGACCCGGATTTCAGCCGCGCGGAGGTGCGCTTCGAGGCGCTCCGTCCGCCGGTACCGACCTACGAAGCGCGAGTGTTCATCGACGAGCCGGACGCGAACGTGAACACCGCCACGCAAGACAACCCGCACTACCTGGGCACGCAGTACTTCTACGGGCTCGGCGTCGAGGACACGTCACCCGACCGCGACGACCTCTACCGTCTCGACGGGCCGACGCAGTCGTCGCGGCGGCAGATCGCGCTCAACGTCACACAGCGCTTGCGCGCGTTTCTGCGGCAGACGACGCCGCACGCGGCTCCGCTCTCACTGGTCGCGGTCGACCGCGACGGCAACGAGATTCCCGAGCCGGACCTGGATTTCGAAGGCGTCTCGCTGGTTACGAGCTGAGCGCCGCGCCGGTCACGGCGACGGCGAAGGCGACGGGTGCAGCACGCTCGCCACGCTGCGCGGCGCGTTGTCGCCGTTCGTGTCCTGCGCGTGGCCGCCAATGACTTGCAGCAGCATCGCGGCTTCGCCTCGCTTGACCGGCGCTTGCGGGCGGAACATCGCGACGGCGCCGAACGCGCGCCCGACGTTGCCGATCTGCGTGCTCTTGGAGTTAATGTCGTCGGCGGAGGTGTCGGTGGCGATCGCGCCCGCGAACGCAGCGGAGATCTGCGCTTTGTCCTTCCACTCGGGAAGCCGCGATTTCGCCGAGTCGACGGCCTTGTAGCGGTCGGCGATCCCGCCGCGGTCGAGCACGGCTTTGATCGCGATGGCTTGCTCGTGCGTCACCGGCTGATCGGCTTTGAACGTCTTGTCGGGGAAGCCCACGGAGATGCCCGCGGCGTTCATGCCTTCGATGTACTTGAAGTCGGGATCGCTGGGCTGCAGATCGGTGAAGTCGGACTTGTCGCCGCTCTCGGCCGGATGGATCTGCTTGGCGGGCAGGTTCGCCCACACCGCGTTGTTCGTCTTGAAAAGCCAGCGCACGTACTCGCGGCGAAGCACCGGCTTCTCCGGCTGGAACGTGCCGCTCGTGGAATCGAGCACGCCGAGCTGCCCCAGCGCGACGATGGCTATCTCGGCGTAGGTGCCGGAGATGTCGGTAAACGTGACCGTCGCCAACGGCGAGGAACCGGGGGCAGTGACGGCGCCGCTCGCGCCGGGTGATGCGGCGGCCATGCCGCTCGCGCCGGGCGATGCGACGCCGGCACTCGGCGACGGGCTGCCGAGTGCGGCGTCCGACCGGCTGCTCGACGGGCTGATGACCGCGGCGGGAGTCGCGGATGCCGAAGCGTCCGACGCGGCGCTGGGCGGCGACGTCACCTCGGC
>JAQBPK010000047.1 GCA_028287565.1 Vulcanimicrobiota bacterium | reverse complement strand
CGCGAGTACGCGATCTTCACCGACCGCGATTTCGAGAAGGACGCGTTCCTCAACGACAACCTCGCGACGATCCACAGCTTCGTGCACCGCCGCGACCTCTTCGAGCGATTCGGCGCCTTCGACGAGTCGCTGTCGGCGTGCGAGGACTGGGAGATGTGGCTGCGCATGAGCCGCGCGGTCGACTTCGTGCACGTCGACCGCGTCACGGTCGAGTACTCCTGGCGCTGGGAGCCCGGCAAGGCGAACATGACCTCGCGCAACCAGCGCGCGTTCGCGTCGGCGCACCGCTACGTGGCGGAGAAGCACGGCCCGGTGTACGCGAAGTGGCCGACGCTTCTGCGCGCCCGCCACGACACCGCCGCGCGCTTCGACGCGCTGGCCGACCGCCTCGCCGCCGAACCGGGGCTGGCGCAAGCGCTCTTCGCACCCCCGGAGCCGGTTCCGTGAAAGACTTCGACATGAACGCGCGCCCCACCGTCTCGGTGATCATCACGTCGTACAACTACGGCCGGTTCATCGGTCGCGCGATCGAAAGCGTGCTGGCGCAGGACTTCCGCGACTTCGAGCTCGTGATCTCCGACAACGCCTCGACCGACGACTCGGTCGACGTGATCTCGCGGTATCTGCACGACGAGCGAATCCGTTTCATCCGGCGGCCGGAGAACATCGGGATGCCGGCCAACTACGCGCGCGCGATCGAGGCCTCGACGGGCCGGTACGTCGCGTTCCTGTCGGCGGACGACTTCTTTCTCGCCGGCCACCTGCGCACGATGGTGCGCTACTACGAGGACCATCCCGACGTCGATCTGGCGTATGCGGGCTACGTGCTGGCGAACGAGCGCGGCGAGATCCGCGACGCCTTCTACACGGCGTTCCACGACGCGCGCGGGCGCAACGACTTCGCCTCGCTGCTCAGCTACGACATGTATCCGTGCTTTCTGTCGATGCTGTTCAAGCGCGAGCTGATCGAGGAAGCCGGCTGGTCTGACCCGAGCTTCATGGCCGGCGACTTGGAATATGCCGTCCGGCTGGCCGCCGCCGGAAAGCGCTTCGCCTGCGTCGCCAGCGCCACCGTCGCGTGGCGGCAGCACGGTGACAACGCCAGCGGAACGAAGTACGCGCGCACGGGCCAGGTGATCGACGACCAGCTGCGGCTGCTCGAGAAGTACGCGCTCGACGAGAACGCGGACAAGATCATTGGCTACGGCACCGAGATCCTGCGCATGCTCGAGCAGAAGCACATGATGTTCGTGCAAGCGAACGCGACGCTCGCGGCGGAGCGGCACGCCGAGATCGAAGCCCGCAAAGCGGCGATCGCGGAGCGTGTCCGTCGCTACGCGACGGCGCCGCGTCCCACGCCGCCGGGTGGCCCGCTGGTGAGCGTGGTGCTGCCGGCGCTCGGAAATCTCAAGCATCTCTCCACGGCACTCGGGTCGGTCGCGGCGCAGACGTATCCCAACTGGGAAGTGATCCTGGTGGGCGACGGCGGCCCGAACCTCGAGCACCTCGTGGCGACGCTGCCGTACGCCGAGCGCGTCATCTACGTGCGCCGCATGCTGCGCGAAGGCCCCGCCGCCGCGCGCAACACGGCGTACGATTTCATCCACGGCGGCATCGTCACGTATCTCGATGAGGACAACCGCTGGGAGCCGCACCATCTCGAAGCCGTCGTTGCGGCGATGGCGGGCGGCGCGCGCGCGGTGCGCACCGAGGCGATGATGGTTCTCGAGACGCCCGACACGGGGCGCGCCGAGCTCGGTCGCTCCAACCGGCCGTTCGCACGCGCGTCCGACGCGTACGATCCGTACCTCTCGCACGCCGTGCCGCTCAACGCGGTCGCGCACGACTTCCGCTGCTATCAGGAGATCGGCTTGTTCGACGCGCAGTACCGCGTGCTCGAAGACTGGGACTTCCTGCTGCGCCTGCAGGCGCGTTTCGGCATCGTCGCCGTGCCCGGCGTCACGGTGGAGGTTCGCACCCGTCCCGGCCTTGCGGGACAGCACCTCGGCTTGAACTGGGGTGCGTTCCCCGCGTCCATCGAGCGGCTGTACAACGCGCATCTGAACAGCCCGACGGGAACGCCGGCGCAAACGCGCGTCGCGCACTTCCAGCGCGTCGCGGATGCGGCGGCGAAAGCGTTCGCGGCACCGCAGAACCTCGTGCTGCTCGAAGAGATGCTCGCCGTGCTGGGCGGCGTGCACGCCGGCACGCCGGCTACGGCCCCGGTCGCCGCGCGCCGATGAAGTGCGTGATCCTGGCCGGTGGGCGCGGTACGCGCATCGCCGAGGAAACGTCGGTCCGCCCGAAGCCCCTCATCGAGGTCGGCGGCCGGCCCATTCTATGGCACATCATGAAGATCTACGCCGCGCACGGCGTCACCGACTTCATCGTGTGCGCGGGCTACAAGGGGTACTTGATCAAGGAGTACTTCGTCAACTACCACCTGCACGCGTCCGACGTGACGGTGGACCTCGCGACGAACGCGCTGACGATCCACCAGACCGTCGCCGAGCCGTGGCGCGTCACGGTGGTCGACACCGGCGAGGAGACGCTGACCGGCGGGCGATTGCGGCGCGTGCGCCGCTACGTCGGCGAGGAGACGTTCTGCTTCACGTACGGCGACGGCGTCAGCGACGTCGACGTGTCGGCGGTGGTCGCGCAGCACCGGCGCGACGGCGCGACCGCGACGCTCACCGCGGTGCAGCCGCCCGGGCGCTACGGCGCGGTCGATCTGCGCGGGACGCGCGTCGACCGCTTCCGCGAGAAGCCGCGCGGTGACGACGCGTGGATCAACGGCGGCTACTTCGTGCTCGAGCCGGCGGTGTTCGATCTGATCTCAGGTGACGAGACGAGCTTCGAGGCGGAACCGCTTCAGGCGCTCGCGGCGCGCGGCGAGCTCGGTGCATACCGCCACGAGGGTTTTTGGCAGCCGCTGGACACGCTGCGCGACAAGCTCACGCTGGAAGACTTGTGGGAACGAGGTCGCGCGCCTTGGCGAACCTGGTCCTGACCGCCGCGCGCTCGTAAGCCGCGAGGTCGCGTTCGACCAGGGCGCCGGCGGGGGTGCCGGCCGCAAACGCGCGGTACCACGCCGCACTCGCGTCCACGGCGTCCGCCGTCGACCAGCGCGGCGCCCAGCCCAGCGCGTGGGCGCTGGAGCTGTCGACTTCCAGCACCGCGGTCTCGTGCTCGGCAGTGCGCTCGATGACGATCGCGCGCGCGGCTTGCGCGCCCATGCCGCGCACGAAGCGCTGCGCGACCGTGCGAACGCTGACCGCGCGCTCCGCCGGGCCGAAGTTGTACGCGCACGCCGTCGCGCGCGTGCTCGCCAGCGATTCCGCGAGCAGCAGATAACCGTGCAGCGGTTCGAGCACGTGCTGCCACGGGCGCACGGCTTCGGGCCGCCGCAAGCGCAGCGGTTCGCCGCCGACGACGGCGCGATACGCGTCCGGCACGAGCCGGTCCGCCGCGAAGTCGCCGCCGCCGATGACGTTGCCGGCACGCGCGGACGCGATGCGCGGCGCGCCCGGGGCGGAGAAGAACGCGCTGCGGTACGTCTCGACGACGAGCTCCGCGGCCGCTTTGCTGCCGGCGTACGGGTCGGCGCCGCCCAGGCGCGCGTCCTCAGCGTAACCGCCCGGCACCGGACGGTCGGCGTACACTTTGTCGCTCGTCACGACGACCACGTTCTCCGCCGCGCTGCACGCGCGCACGGCATCGAGCACGTGCACGGTGCCCATCACGTTGATGGCGTACGTCTCGACCGGCTCCGCATAGCCGCGCCGCACGAGCGGCTGCGCGGCGAGGTGCAGCACCGTTTGCGGCCGCAGCGCGCGAACCGCGGAGCGAACGGCGTCCGCGTCGCGCACGTCCGCGAGGATCTCTTCGACCTCGCGCGCGTACGGCGCGTGGGCCCACAGGTTCGGCGTCGTGTCGGGCGGCAGCGCCAGTCCGGATACGCTCGCGCCGCGCCGCAGCAGCAGCGCGCACAGCCAGGCGCCTTTGAAGCCGGTATGGCCCGTCACCAGGACCCGGCGCCCGCGCCAGAAACTGCTGTCAGCCGTGGACGTCATCGCGACCGCTCTCGAGGGCGTGTGGAAGATCGAGCTCGCGCGCTCGCGCGACGAGCGCGGCTGGTTCGTGCGCACGTTCGACGCCGCGGCGTTCGCCGCGCTGGGTCTGAACACGCACTGGGACGTCGCCGGCGAAGCGCACAACGCGCGCGCCGGCACCGTGCGCGGGCTGCACTTCCAGCGCGACCCGCACGGCGAGACGAAGCTGATCCGCTGCACGCGCGGGGCGGCGTACGACGTGCTCGCCGACGTGCGCCCCGGCTCGCCGACGTACGGCCGCTGGGAAGCCTTCGAGCTGCGCGAGGACGCCGACGTCGCGCTGTACGCGCCGCCCGGTATCGCGCACGGCTACCAGACGCTGCGCGACGACACGGTCGTGCACTACTTGATCTCCGCGCCGTACGCGCCGGACGCAGCGGCGGGATATCGGTACGACAGTGCGTCGCTGGCGATCCCGTGGCCGCTGGCGCCGACGGCGATCTCCGAGCGCGACCGCGCGCTGCCGCTTTTCGAGCCGTTAGACATCGACGCGTAGCTCCGGGATCGCGAGCACGAAGCGCCCGCCCCAGCCGCGCACGTCCGCGAGCTCGGCGCGAATCTCGGCTTCGACGTTCCAGGGAAAGATGACGACGTAATCGGGCTCGTCCGCGCGGATGCGGTCCGGTGCGACGATCGGCACGCGCACGCCGGGGATGAACTGGCCCTGCTTGTGCGGGCTCTTGTCGGCGACGTACGAGATGAGGTCGGCGCGCGCGCCCGCATAGTTCAGCAGCGTCGTCGCTTTCGCCGCGGCGCCGTAGCCCGCGACGCGCTTACCGCGCCGCTTCGCGTCGAGCAAGAACGACAAGAACTCGTCTTTGATGCGGACGACGCGCTCGCCGAAGCCCGTGTACGTCTCCGAACGCTCCAGGCCGCCGGCGCGCTCCGCGGCCAGCACCGCTTCGACGCTCGGGTGCACCGTGCGCGCGCCGCGCGGCGCGACGAAGACGCGCAGCGACCCGCCGTGCGTGGGCAGCTCGGTGACCTCGACGATCTCGAGCCCGTGGCGCGCGAACAGCGGCACCAGCGCGATCAGCGAGAGGTACGAGAAATGCTCGTGGTAGACGGTGTCGAACTGCATGCCGGCGATCGTGCGCAGCACGTGCGGAAACTCGAACGTCGCGACGCCGCCCGGCGCGAGCAGGCGTGCGAACCCGCCCACGAAGTCGTTGATGTCGGGCACGTGCGCGAGCACGTTGTTCGCGACGATCAGATCGGCCGGGCCGAAGCCGGCGCGCACGCGCCCCGCGAGCGCGACGCCGAAGAACTCGTCGATCGTCGGCACGCCGGCGAGGCGCGCGACCGCCGCGACGTTGCTCGCCGGCTCGATGCCCAGCACCTCGACGCCGTGCGCGACGAAGTTGCGCAGCAGGTAGCCGTCGTTGCTGGCGACCTCGACGACGCGCGACCCCGGACCGATCCCGCGCCGCAGCATCTCATCCGCGTACGCCGCGGCGTGCGCCAGCCACGTGCTGGAGTACGAAGAGAAATAGCGGTAGTCGCGGAAGAGCTCTTCCGGCGAAGCGAACACGTCGAGCTGCATCAGCCGGCAGCGCTCGCACACGTACGCGTGCAGCGGATAGACCGTCTCGCCGCGTCCCAGCGCGCTCGGCGGCGTCAGCGCGTTCGACGGCGGAGAGAGCCCGAGGTCGACGACGCTGGTGCGCAGCTCCGTCCCGCACGAGCGGCAGTTCGGCCGCCGGACGGTGTCGCCGCGCTCGATGTCTTCCGGACGGTTCGCTTGCGCGAGGGCAGGCGGCGGTGAAACCGTCACGGCCGCGAGAAGAAGCCCACGACGCCGTCGATCACGCGTTCGATCGAGCGCTCGGGCATGAGCGAGTGCAGCGGCAGCGTCACCACTTCGTCCACGACGCGCTCGGTCACCGGCATCGGCGAGCGGCGCGCGGCGGCGAAGTACGTGTGGCGGTGCACCGGGACGAAATGGATCCCGACGTCGATGCCGCGCGCGGAAAGGTGCTCGATTAGCGCTTCGCGGCGCGCGGCCGGCACGCGCAGGCTGTAGATGAACGGCGAGACGTCGTCGTACTCACGGCGCAGCACGCGCACACCGGGCAGGCCGTCGAACGCGGCGGAATACCGCTCGCACACGGCGCGCCGGCTCGCGATGAACTCGTCGACCCGTTTGATCTGCGACACGCCGACGCTCGCCATGATGTTGGTGAGGTGGTAGCGATAGCCTTCGCTCACCACGTCGTAGTCCCAGGCGCGTTTGTTCTGATAGCGCAGCGTCGTGTCTTTGTCGACGCCCAGCAGCCGCAGGCGCTGCAAGCGCTCCATCTCGCCGGCGTGCGGCGTCACGACGCAGCCGCCGTCGATCGACGTGATGATCTTGACGGGGTCGAAGCTGAAGAACTGCACGTCGCCGCCGCTGCCGATCTTCTCGCCCGCTACGGTGGAACCGAACGCGTGGCAGGCGTCCTCGATCACGCGCAGGCCGTGGCGCCGCGCGAGCGCGTACACGTCATCGATCGCGCACGGGATACCGGAGAAGTGCAGCGGGACGATCGCTTTCGTGCGCGGTCCGATCAGCGACTCGGCGGACGCGACGTCGATCCCGAGATCCTCGTCGCGGATGTCGCACATGACGGCCTCGGCGCCGGTCGCGCTGATCGCCTGGTGGTCGGCCACGTAGTTGAACGACGGCGTGATGACCTCGTCGCCCGGTCCGACGCCCGCGGCCAGCAGCGCGATGTGCAGCGCCGACGTTCCGGTGTTGGTCGCGACGACGTGCCTGTCCGCACAACCGAGCCAGCGAGCGATCCGTTCCTCGAACTCTTTGGTCGTCGCGCCCATGCCGAGCCAGCCCACGTCGAGCGCGTCGGTGAGGTGCTTGAGGGTGTCGACGCCGACGTACGGGACGAAGACGGGGACACGCGCGTCCGACGAAGCCGGCGGGGCCGGCACACGGTCCAGGACGTTCATTGCTATTGTTCGAGGCCTCCGTTGACGAATAAGGTATCGGTGGACAAGATGGCGACCTTGAGCACGCCGGCCAGCGCGGCGCCGCTCGACCCGCACGATCCGAAGGATCGCGAACTGATTCGCCGCATGGCGGCCGACCCGAACGTGCAAGCGGCATGGAAGGGCGCGTTCGATTCGATCGTGCCGTACCGGTACGCGTACAACTGGTCGTGGCTGGGGCGCCCGGCGATCCAGTTTCCGCAAGATCTCATGGCGCTGCAGGAGATCATCTGGCGCACGCAGCCCGAGGTGATCGTCGAGACGGGGATCGCGCACGGCGGCTCACTCGTGTTTTCCGCGTCGATGCTGGCGCTGCTCGGCGGCGAGCGCGAAGCGATCGGCATCGACATCGACGTGCGCGCGCACAACCGCGCCGCGATCGAAGCGCATCCGCTCGCGTCGAAGATCACAATGGTCGAAGGCTCGTCGGTGGACGACGCCGTCGCCGCAGCCGTGCGCGCGCGCGTCGGCGGGCGCACCGCGATGGTCGTGCTCGACTCGAACCACACCGCGGACCACGTCGCGCGCGAGCTCGCGCTGTACGCGCCGCTGGTGCGCGCGGGGTTCTTCCTGGTCGTCATGGACACCGTCGTGGAGTACCAGGACCCGTCGTCGATCGTCGACCGGCCGTGGGGTCCGGGCAACAACCCGATGACCGCGGTCGACGCTTTCCTCGCGGCCGAGCCGCGCTTCACAATCGACGAAGAGTACGACGCGAAGCTGCTGTTCACGGTCGCGCCGCGCGGCTATCTGCGGGCGCTGCGCGACCCCGCATGAACCTCGGCGTCCTCGGCTCGAGCGGCGGCAGCGCGTTCGGTGCGATGCAGGACATCATTGAGCGCACGCGGCCCGGCGCCGTGGCGTGGTTCGTCGCGACGGACCGCGCGTGCGGGCTCGAAGAGCTGGCGCGCGAACGCGGTTTCCCGGCACTGCGCGTGGCCGGCGACAACGCTGCGCGCTCGGCGGAGGCCGCGAACTTCTTCGCGGCGCACGCCGTGAGCGCGGTGCTGCTGTACTACGACCGCCTCGTGACGGCGGAGCTGTACGCACGCATCCCGACGGTGAACTTCCATCCCGCGGTGCTGCCGGCGTTTCCGGGGCTGCGCGCGCTCGAGCGGACATATGCGGCAGGCGCGAGCGAGTTCGGCGCGACCACGCACGTGGTCGACGCGAGCGTCGACGGCGGGCCGGTTATCGCGCAAGTTCGCGCGCCGCTTCCCGCGGTCGCGTTCGAGGAGCTGGCGCACATCTCGTTCGTGCAGAAGACCTATCTCGCGCTGCTCGTGGTCGACGGCCTTCTGCGCGGAACGCTTGCGATCCGACCCGGCGGCGCACCGCCGCGCTGGCTCGGCGCGCCGGAGCTCGCGGCGGATCTCGCAGAGGCGTACGCGGACTTTGCCGGGCGCGAGCAGGTAGCGCTCGCATGAAGACCGTGGTCGTGCTGCAGCCGCAGTTCTTTCCCTGGCGCGGCGTCTTCGAGCAGATTCGGCTCGCCGACGAGTTCGTGCACTTCGACGACGTGCAGTTTCCGCAAGGCCGCAGCTTCACCAGCCGCGTGCAGATCAAGACGGCCTCGGGGCCGCTCTGGCTCACGGTGCCGGTCACGCGCGGCAGCGGCCCGCGGCGCATCGACGAGGTGGAGATCGACTACGGCTCCGACTGGCGCCGCAAGCACCGGCAAACGCTCGCGATGAGCTACGCGCGCGCACCGTTCGCGGCCGCGGCGCTCGCGATCCTGGACGACGTCTACGCGGAGCGGCCGCGCACGATCGCCGACCTCGACATCGCCGGAATCGAGCGCTGCAGCGCCGAGCTCGGACTGCGCACCGCGTTCACGCGCGCTTCGTCGACGCCGGTCGTGGGCGCAAAGAGCGAGCGTCTCGTGGCGCTGCTGCGGCCGCGCGGCGCGACGGCGTACGTCACCGGCCTCGGCGCGCTGGATTATCTCGAAGAAGCTACGTTCGCGGCGGCAGGCATCGACGTGCGCGTGATGGCGTACACGCTGCGGCCGTATTCGCAGCTCCAAGGCCCGTTCGATCCGTACGTTTCCATCTTGGACACGATCGCGAACCTCGGCCCGGACGCCGCGTCGGCGCTCGACTCCCCCGCCGTGCCGTGGACGGACGCGGTGCGCGACCGCGTGGTGCCGGCATGATCCAGCAGCACGAGGCCGGCATGATGCATCAGACCGATGCGGGCGCGATCTTGCAGCACGACGCTCGAGCGCTTCGTGTCGCGCTCGAACGTGACGGCTTCGTCCACGCGCGCGGCTGGCTCGATCCCGAGCGCGATCTGCGCCCGCTTCGCGAAGAGCTCGGCGCGCTGATCGTGCGCGCCGCGCGCGCATGCGGCGCGGATTACGTTCTTTCGGACGATCCGGCGCAGTTCGACCGCGGCTATCTCGAGCTGGTGGCGGCGCATCCGCAGGTGCAGCCGCTCGTGTACGACATGGCGAAGAACCTGGTCGCGTTCCAGCGCTTGATCGTCAGCGAACGCCTCGCCGGACTGTTCCGCGCGCTGCGCGGCGCGGAACTCTGCGGCACGGCGCCGGGCGCCAACGGCGTGCGCATCGACCGGCCCGGCGTGCAGCACCATCTCGCGCCGTGGCATCAGGAGCTGCAGTTCCAGTTTCGCAGCCTGGACGCGATCACGTTCTGGATCCCGCTCGTTCCCGTCTGCGCCGACATGGGACCGGTCGTGCTCGCGCGCGGCTCGCATCGCGACGGTGCGCTGCCGCTCGTCGACACGTCAGGCTCCGGTGCGGAAGACCTCGCCGTCGGCAACTACGCCGGACTTCGCATCGCCGACGAGGACTCGATTCCCGAGCGCTACGACGTCTGCGCGCCGGAGTCCGAACCGGGCGACGTGTTCGCGTTCGATTTCCTGACGCTGCACGCGTCCGCGCCGAACCTCGGCACGCGCGCGCGCTGGACCGTACAGATCCGTTACTTCAACTTCGACGATCCGTTCGGGCGCGAGATTC
Source organism: Vulcanimicrobiota bacterium (assembly GCA_028287565.1). Taxonomy (GTDB): domain Bacteria; phylum Vulcanimicrobiota; class Vulcanimicrobiia; order Vulcanimicrobiales; family Vulcanimicrobiaceae; genus Vulcanimicrobium. The sequence goes on along the minus strand of JAQBPK010000047.1, from coordinate 629 downwards.
GCTGGGCCGGCGGTCTCAAGCACGGCGCGACGCTCGCCGACGCCAACGCGCTGATCGCTCGCGCGCGGACCGCGGCTTTAGCGCGGTGATCGCGCGTGCGGACCGCGGCTTTGACGGGATGATCGCGGCGACGGCGGCGTGCCTGGTATGCGGCGCGCCGAGCGGTGCGCCGGCGTACCGGTTCGACGGTCCGGCGTCGATCACGTCGACCGCGCGGCCCGTCGCGCTGCCGACCGTCGTGTTCGTGTGCGAGGTGTGCGCCCACGTGCAAACGCCGCCGCTCGACGACCTCGCGCGCTACTACGACACCGCGTACAACGTCCGGCTCGAAAGCGACGCCGCCGACGATCTCTACGCCGTGCGCGACGGCGTCCCCGTCTACCGCACCGAGCACCAGGCGAACGTTGCGCTCGATGCGCTCGCGCTTGCGCAGGGCGCCTCGGTGCTGGAGTACGGCTGCGGCAAAGCGCTCACGCTGCGCCGGATGCTGGAGCTGCGGCCCGATCTCGACGGCGCGGTGTTCGACGTCAGCGACGCTTACCGCGCGGCATGGGACGCGTTCGTCCCGCCGCACAACCAGGCCGCGCACGATCCGCCGGCCGCGTGGAACGGCCGCTTTGACGCCGTCC
>JAQBPK010000039.1 GCA_028287565.1 Vulcanimicrobiota bacterium | reverse complement strand
AACGCCGCGTCTTCATGCTCGTCAACCCGGCGATGCAGCCGCCGCACACCACCGACACGCTGTACGCCGGACTGCAGTTGATCCTGCCCGGCGAGGTGGCGCGCGCGCACCGGCACGTCGCGTTCGCGCTGCGCTTCATCGTCGAGGGCGATGCCGCGTACACCGCCGTCGGCGGCGAGAAGGTCACGATGCGGCGCGGCGATCTCGTGCTCACGCCGTCGTGGGAGTATCACGACCACGGTCACGACGGCGACGGCCCGATGGTGTGGCTCGACGGGCTCGATCTTCCGGTGTACCAGTTCTTTCCGGCGAACTTCGCGCAGCCGTACGCGCACGAGCAGTTTCCGTCGCAGCCCGCGCCGGCGGAGTCGCACCTGCGCTATCCGTGGTCGGACATGGAAGCGCGGCTCGAAGCGGAGGACGGCCCGTACTCGTGCGCCGACTACGCACACCGCACGACGGGCGACGCGATCTCGCGCGTGATCGGCGCATCGGCGGAACGCATCGCGAAAGGCGGCTCGTCGCCGACCCGCCGGGAGACCGCGGGCATCGTGTACCATGTCTACAAAGGCCGCGGCTCGACGACGGTCGGCACGCAGCGCCTCGACTGGGAGAAGGGCGACACGTTCTGCGTTCCGTCGTGGATGCCGTACCGCCACGAAGCGACCAAAGATACGTTCTTGTTCCGCTACGACGACCGCCCGGTGCTCGAAGCGATCGGCGCATATCGCCGCGAGGCGTCGGCGTCGTGAGCACGGCGGGCTCGGGGCCGGACGCAACGGGCGGCGCCCTGCCGTATCCCGACGCGGATCTGCGCGTGCATCCGCCGCGCAGCCCGCACGTGATGCTCGGCGGACTGTACTTCCTTGCGCGCACGATCGACAAGACGCGCGCGAAGCTGCAAGACACGCTGGGCTATTACAAGATCGGCCCGGGCCTATCGGTGTATCTGTTCGAATGGCTCGGCATCACGGAAGAAGAGTTCACCGAAACGGTCCGCAACGCAAAGGCCGACGAAGACGTCGTCGCGTGGATCTACTCGTGCTGCGATCCCGGCACGTTCGACTCGATCAACGAACGCCTGTCCGAACGCGGCATCCGCGACGACGAGCACTTCACGCAAGTCCTGCCACGCTACCCGGTTCTGAACGACTACCCGCACCTGCGCAACTGGTTCGAAATACTCGACGTGGACGACCGGTGGATCTTCGAACCGGCAAACGCGGAGAAAGTCAAAGCGATCGCGCCCAGCTAAACGATTCGACGCGCGAAATCAGTTCGGGCGGCGAGTGAGGTGCCAGAAGCCGCAGTAGCGGCATTCGTACGAGAACAGCACGTCGCCCATGCCGTTCATCAGCGCGTGTGCGTGCGCATCCGCTTCGTCGGCGTACTGCTGCTTGGATGTGCACGAGCGCTCGACGTCCGTGTCGACGCGCGGATCGGGTTCCATCCGCTGCTTGACGTACCACTCCATGAGCGCGTCCGCGCCCGCTTTCGGGTCGGGCTTAGGCGGACGAACCCTGCGCGGCATCGACTGTATGCTACTGCAGGCGGAGGCGCTACTCCGTCAGTGCGGCGCTGGGGACGGGGAGCGCATCACTTGCGGCAGGTCCGGCATCCGTACGCTCGGGATCGGGCCCGGCGTCACCCTCAGCGAGGGCGGTGGGGTTTTTAAGCTGTTTCGGCGGGCGATCTCGGTCATGTCCGTTGCCGCGCCCTTCGCGTTCGGGTTGACGCCGCCGGCCCGTAAGAGCGCTACGTCGCGGTGTACCCGCAGCGTCTTCGGGTCGTAGTCGTACGTCAGGCGGTACGTGCCGGCGATCGCGTGGCCGTCCGGGGTGCGGATGAACGCCTGGAGCGCGTTGCCGTACGTGTGCGTGTCGAAGCCTTCGTCGTGGGACGGCTTGACCGCCCGGACGCGCGCCACTTGGCCGAGCTTGTTCACCTCGACCGTGTACTCGACGTGCAGCTGCTTCTTGGGCGCGAGCTCCTTCGGCTGGAGCTTCGTGACGTCGACCCGCGGCGGTGCCGTTTGGGCCGGTTTGGGGACCGGGCTGGCGGCAAGGGCGGGCGAGCTCACCGCCAGGAGGGCGGCGGCGACGAGTGCGGGGAGCCGCATCAGTTCCGGGAGAGGGCCGCGAACGCGGCTCCGCAGGACGCGCAGGCGACGATCACTTGGAATGTCGCCCCCCGATCGCGGAGGTCGCTGGAGCGCAGATCCTTCTCATGGCTCCCGCAGTAACGGCACCGGGTCGAGGTAGAGTTCCCGCCCGGTCGATCGTCGGTCACCGTGGCCTTGTTCCCCGGATCACGCGGCAGCCCCCGCGGGGAGCTCGCCCGGAGCCGCCGAACGCACGGCCCGTCATGATCCATCGTTTCGCCGCCGCGCTCGTCCTCGTGCTCAGCCTCGCGGCGTGCAAAGAGAACGACACCGGCCCGCTCAGCCAGGCGTTCTTCCAAGGCCAGGGCGACGTGCGGGTGATCGAAGCCCACATCATCCCCACCGGCGACTCCTCGGCCCAAACGGGCGGTGGCACGCTGCGTTACGTGCTCGCCCGGGTGGAGTTCACCAACGACCTCGGCTACGACCTCACGCCGGACATCACGCATTTCTACCTGATCGACCGCAGCAACAACCGCTATCAAGGCAAGGACAGCGGCTCGTCGGTGTTCACCGGCGTGAGCAACTCGACGCTGCCGCTCAAGAAGGACGAGAAGCGCGAGTACACGGTCGGGTTCCGCACGACCGACCCGAACGTCGCCGGGACGATCTTCTACGAGCGCTAGCGGTTTGACGCCCCGGGCCGGCGTGTTCGCGCTTCGCGCGAGCCGCCTTGTGGCGTTCGGGGGCATTGCCGTTTCTTTGGCGCTCGCCCCGGCCGGCGCGGCGCGCCCGCTGCCCGACTCCGGCAAGTGGGATCGCACGTTTGCGCTGTACGCGCGCGACGTCGCCGTGCCGTGGAAGCGCATCGCGGTGCGGCTGGACACGTACAGCGGCGCGCCGGTGGACTTCGCGGCATACGAGGTCGACCCGGCCGACGTGCTCGTTTCCGGAACGTCGCACGTGCGCGCGGTCGACACGTCGCATCGCACGGCAGCCGCGCGATGGCGGTTCACGCCGCCGGCCGGCCAGCGCTACACGCCCAACGACGTCGAGGTGCCGCTGCAGAACCGCGAAGGTTTTTTCGTGGTCGAAGCGCGGCGCGGCGACGCGGCGCAGCAGGCGTGGCTGGATTTGACGCGAGTCGGTTTGCTGACGAAAGAATCGCCGGGCGGGATCGTGCTGTACGGCGCGGATCTCGGCAGCGGCAAAGCGCTGGCGAACATGCGCATCACGTACCTGGTCGGGACGTCGTTTCAGTACGGAAAGACCGATGCGCACGGAATCGCGCACTGGTCCGGTTCCCAGCGGCCACGCTTCGCACTGGCGGACTGGGGCAAGAGCAAGACCTTCGTGTCGTTCCTGCCGCAGCCGCCGGTGCCGTCGGCGCTGATCGGCGTGCGCGCCGAGCGCGCGAACGTGCGCGCCGGCGAGCACGTGCGCGTCATCGGCTTTGCGCGCAAGCGCGTGGGCACGGCGTACCGTCCGGCTTCGGGCGACGTGCGCTTGTCGGTCGTCGCGCGCGGGCGCACGCTGGCGAGCGGCGAGGCCAGGCTCGACGGCGCCGGCGCGTTCGGTGCGGAGCTCGCGCTGCCGGCCGATGCGCCGGCGGGC
>JAQBPK010000033.1 GCA_028287565.1 Vulcanimicrobiota bacterium | reverse complement strand
TTGGCGCTTGGCGCTGATTTCGCTCGCGATCATTCCGCTGATGATCATCCCGCTCTCGCCGGTCGGCCGGCGGATGTATGACATCCGCAAGGCCACGCGTGAGAAACGCGACGAGATCGAATCGATCACCCAAGAGACGCTCTCGATCTCAGGCATCACGCTGATCAAGTCGTTCGTGCGCGAGCGGTTCGAGCGCGAGCGCTTCTACAAAGCCGGCAGCGAGCTGATGAAGCTCGAGATCAACCTTGCGATGGTGGGGCGCTGGTTCATCGCCGCGATCACCGCGATGGTCGTGATCGGCCCGGCCGTGGTGTGGCTGACGGGAGGCTGGCTCACGATCGCCGGCGGCGTGACGGTCGGGACCATCGTCGCCTTCGTGGCGTATCTCGGACGCCTCTACGGCCCGGCCTCGTCGCTCGCGGGCGTGCAGGTGCAGATCGTCTCGGCGTTCGCGGTGTTCGAGCGGATCTTCGAGTACCTCGACATGCAGCCCGAAGGCGCGGAGAAGCCCGATGCGGCGGTGCTCCGCGACGTCCGCGGCGAGATCGCGTTCGAGGACGTGGAGTTCTCGTACACGCCCGAGCGCAGTGCACTCCACGGCGTGTCGTACCGCGTCGCGCCGGGCCAGATGGCCGCGTTCGTCGGACCATCAGGCGCCGGCAAGACGACGATCACGCAGCTCGTCCCGCGCTTCTACGACCCGCAGTCCGGCGCCGTGCGCGTCGACGGCCACGACGTGCGCGACGTGACGCTGGCGTCGCTGCGCGAGAACATCGGGATCGTCACGCAGGAGACGTATCTGTTCCACGACACGATCGCGGCGAATCTGCGCTATGCGCGCCCGGACGCGACCGACGCGGAGCTTATCACCGCCTCGAGAGCCGCGAACATCCACGAGTTCGTCGCGTCGCTTCCCGACGGCTACCAGACGGTGGTCGGCGAGCGCGGCCACAAGCTCTCCGGCGGCGAGCGCCAGCGCCTCGCGATCGCGCGCGTATTGCTCAAGAACCCGCGCATCCTCATTCTCGACGAAGCGACGAGCGCGCTCGACTCCGCGAACGAAGCCGCGATCCAAGCGGCGCTCGTCCCGCTGATGGAAGGGCGCACGAGCCTGGTCATCGCGCACCGCCTCTCGACGATCCTCAACGCCGATATCATCTTCGTCGTGGAAAGCGGCCGCATCGCCGAGCACGGCACGCACGCGGATCTCCTGGCCCGCAACGGCGCATACGCGCGCCTGTACTGGAAACAGTTCCGCGACCGCGCAGCCACGGAGGCGGTCGGAACGTAGCGTGAGCCTTGCCGTTCGCGGGCTGACGAAGCGGTTCGATCGCAAGACTGCGGTCGACGACCTTTCGTTCGACGTCGCGCGCGGGGAGATCGTGGCCGTCGTCGGGCCCAACGGGGCGGGGAAGTCGACGACGCTCATGTGCCTTTCGGGGCTCGTGCGGCCCGACGCCGGGACGATCTTGTTCGACGGTGCCGTGCTCGGGCCCGAACGCGGGCGCACGATCGCGCTGATTCCCGAGACGCCGGACGTGTATCCGATGCTGACCGTGTGGGAGCACCTCGCGTTCGTGGCGGCGCTCACCAAACAGCCCGCCGGCTGGGAAGACCGCGCGGAAGCGCTGCTCGACCGGCTCGCGATGGCGCGAGAACGCGACACGCTGGGGAACACGCTCTCCAAAGGGATGCGCCAGAAGACGCTGCTCGCGGCGACGGTGCTCGGCGGAACGCCGGCGCTGCTGCTCGACGAACCGATGATCGGCCTCGACCCGCTCGGCCAGCGCGAGCTGCGCGCGATCGTCACATCGCTGCGCGCGCAAGGGCACGCGATCCTGGTCAGCACGCACCTGCTCGAGAGCGCCGCGGCGATGTGCGACCGCATGCTGGTGCTCGACCGCGGCCGCCTCGTCGCGAGCGGGACCATCGACGAGCTGCGCGCGCGGCGCGGCGACGGTTCGATCGAGGACGTGTTTCTCGACGTCACGCTCGGGCAGCCGCAAGACAGGATCACCTCGTGAACGCGCTCGCCGTGCTCTCGTACGGCGACCGGCATGCGCTGATCAACTCGCTGCGCATGCTGCGCAAGCACCCGGGACGGCTCGCGCTCTGGGCGCTGTACGCCGTCGCGATTCTGGGCTTCGCGTTCTTCAAGACGTCGCCGCACGGGCAGCGGTCCCAAGCGCCGGCGCCGTTCTTCACGCTGGCGCTGAACGATCTGTGGCTGTGCGGCTTTGCGATCGCGTTCGGCATCGTTCTCGCAACCGGGACGTCGCGCTGGCTCGGCGTCTTCTCCTCGCGCGCGGAGGCGCTGCTGCTCACCCGCGCGCAAGCGGCGCCGCTCATCGTCGCGGCGTATCTTCAAATGCGCGCCGTCGCCGTGACGCTCGCGCAAGGGTTCACGCGCTTCGCGTACTTGATCGTCATCGGCATCCCGACCGGAACGACGGTGTCGGCGCTCATCGCGCAGCTGTTCTTCTTCGCCGCGGCCAGTGCGGCTGTCGCCAGCGTCGCGCTTCCGCGCGCGCTTGCGCGCGGGGCGTTGCGGCTCGCTATGATCGCCGCCGGCACGATCGTCGCCGCCGCGGGCGCGCTGCCGCTCGCCGTGGACGGGCTGCGCGTGCTGCAGCTCCCCGC
>JAQBPK010000004.1 GCA_028287565.1 Vulcanimicrobiota bacterium | reverse complement strand
GGTGTCGTGGGTCGGCTTTTCATCTGGAGCGCGCGCAGATCTCGATCGCCTTGGGAAAGCATGTCGCGCGCGCGACGTCTATTTCGTCGTGGACGCGATTCAAGGACTCGGCGCGCTCACGCTGGATGTCTCGTCGACGCACATCGACATGCTCGCGTGCGGCGGGCAGAAATGGTTGCTGTCGCCGTGGGGTCCGGGGTTCACGTATGTTCGTCGTGCGGTGCTGGAGTCCATCACGCCGCAGCCGGTGAGCTGGATGGGTGTGCGTGATTCGGACGACTTCTCGCGTCTCGCGAACTACGATCTCACGTGGCGTGACGACGCGCGCCGTTTCGAGCAGGTGACGTTGCCATATCAGGATTTCGCCGGCATGGCGGCGAGCCTGGAGCTGTTACGCGAGCTGGGTGCCGCCGAGGTTGCCGCGCACATCCACGCCTGCGCGCATCGTTTGCTCGATGGCGCTTTGAACCACGGCATTCCACTCGTGACGTCGCACGGCTTTCACGGCGGCGTGGCGTCGGTTCGGCCGGCGGATGCGATCACCGCAAGCGCGCGGCTCGATGTGGCTGGCGTGATTCATTCGGTGCGTGAGGGAACGATTCGTCTCGCGCCGCACTGCTATACCACGGACACGGACATTGTCCGGTCACTTGACGCGCTGATAAGCTGACGACGTCCGACGGCGATAGCGCATTCAAGCATGAAGTCTTTCAAGCACGTGCCAATGTGATCGCGCGACTGCTCTCACCGGCGCGGCACCACTCACTGCACACACCGCGCAAACGGATTCGCCGGCTTCGGCTTGTCCAGCACCGGGCGCTGATCGAGGTTCGCCACCGTCGCTGCGATGTCGCCGACAAACCCTGCGATGCTCGCGAGATGCGGATAGTCCAGATACTCCGCCTCGTCCGTGACCTGATGGTAGTCGCCGTGGTAGCTCGTCGAGAACGCTGCGGCAGGAATCCCGAATCGAGCATACGAATAATGGTCGGCGCGACACCAGTCGCCCTCGGGATGATCGTGTGCATCGTACGCGTAATTGATGCGGAACGGCCGCGCCCTCTTTGCGTTCAACGTGTCGATCAGGTCGCCAAACGCCGTTGACTGGCGCCGCGATCCGATGAGCTCGAGGTAGTCATCGCCGCCGCCCTCGAGATCGGGCGCCGCGCCACGACCAACCATGTCCATGTCGATCTCCGCGACGATCGAATCGATTGGCACCGTGGGATGCGTGCTGTACCAGCCGCTGCCGAGCAGCCCACGTTCCTCGCCGGTGTGCGCAAGAAACAATATCGAGCGCTTCGGCCTCGGCCGATTCATCGACGCGAACTGCTCGGCGATCTCCAGCATTGCGATCGTGCCGGAAATGTCGTCGTCCGCGCCGTTGAAGATCGAATCGCGGCGAGCGGGTCGCACGCGACGCAGGCTGTCCACGTTGACGTGAATGGACGCGGCCTGTGCGGGCGTCACCACGAGCGTCGGACTCGCCTGACGAAAGCGTTCGTATGCGTGCATGTACGCGCGGAGCGAATCGTGATCCTCCGCGCGCGGCGCAACGCCGACATGATCATGGTGCGCACTGATGGAGACGTACGTCTCGCGTCGCGCCGCATCCGATCCGCGCAGAATAGCGACGACATTGCGTGCCGGGGCTTCAGTCGGACCTCTCTTGAACGCCATCCCGCCACCAACACGAGTCCCGAACTGGCCCACTGCAAGGCTGTCGATGGCCGCGCCGAACATTCGCTGCGCAATGTTGTTCGACAACAGCAGCAGCGACGGCATGTCAGCCGGATCGGTCGCGCCCGTGCCAGGCGCCGCGAGGCGCATCACCGGCTGCGAGAGAAACTCGACGTAGTTCGTTGGTGTCACGTCGAGTGCTACGAGCGCGATACCAGCCGCCCCGGCGAACCGCCCCGGAATTCCCGCGTTCAGGACGAACCCGGCGCGCGAGCCGAGTGCCGTTGGGACACGGAGGACGACGAGCCGTCCATTCGCCGTCGCGGAGTCGATCCAGTGCGTGGAATCCGCGATCGTGCCACCAAATACAGTTTCGGTGCGGCGCAGCTCGCGCGTCGGACTCCAGGGAAGGTTTCCGCGTGACGGCAGCGGGAGATAGTCCCGGCGCGGCCTGAGCGTCGCAGCGCTCATGCGCAGCGTCGTCGCGGTCCAGTCGATGGCGCGTACTTCCATGGGAACTGTTTGAAAGAACGTTCCCCCCTCTCCCGCGGGCTCGAGTCCGAGACGCGCGAACTCGGCGGCGATGTAACGGGCGGCCATGTCGTCGCCCACGGAGCCTGTCTCCCGTCCACGCGTCGAATCGTCGGCGAGCACCGACGCGCGGAAGCGCAGGTCGCTCACCGTGATCGGGGCTGTCGTCTTCGCGACCTGCGCGTGGATCACGCCGGCACCCGACGCGAGGAATGCCGCACACCACACGATGCGGTGCGCGGCCATCACCTCACCTGCAACAGCGCAAAGTCCCGCTTCCCCTTTCCGACCACCACGTGTCGTCCGCGTAGCAGTGCGTCACTCGCCGCCACGTGTCGCTCGGCTGCCGTCACTTTCTGCTTGTTGACGGACACGCCACCTTGCTCGAGCAGCCGCTTGGCCGCGCCATTGGATGCGGCGAGACCAGACGCCGTGAGCAGCTTCAGGACGTCGAACGTCGTCGCTTCGCCTTCCGAAATGATCGATGATTCGTCGACCTCGACGAACGGCGCTTCCGCACGCAGAATGGCGAACGCATCTTCCGTGAGCTCGCGCGGATCGAGGCCGCCAAAGAAGAA
>JAQBPK010000098.1 GCA_028287565.1 Vulcanimicrobiota bacterium | reverse complement strand
CGCCCTGCAGCTGGTGCAGATGCCGGATTATGGCGACCGGATGCCGGCGCAGCTGTCGGGCGGCCAGCAGCAGCGCGTCGCGCTAGCCCGTGCGGTGGTCGTGAACCCGGATACGCTGCTGCTCGACGAGCCGCTCTCAAACCTCGACGCGAACCTGCGCGAGGAGATGCGGTTCGAGATTCGCCGCATCCACGACACGACGGGCATCACGATGGTCTACGTGACGCACGACCAGACCGAAGCGATGGTCGCCGCGGACCGCATCGCGCTGATGCGCGCGGGCAAAATCGCGCAAGTGGGCACGGCGCACGACATCTACGAAAAGCCGGCGACGGCGTTCGTGGCAACGTTCGTGGGCGGCACGAACACGCTGCCGGCAACGCTGATCGAGCCGCATCTGGTCGAATGCTGCGGCGCGCGCCTGCGCGTGCGCGACGACTTTGACCCGACAACGCGCGGCCCGGTGACATTGTGCATCCGCCCGCACGAAATCGCGATCGCGGAACAGACGCAGGACGGAACAACGGGCTACCGCGAGAACGGCACGAACCGCCTCGCCGGCACGGTGCTGCGCGAAGTGTACCTCGGCGACGCGCGCGATTACCTCATCGATCTGGGCGGCACGAGCATCCGCGTCGCCGCACCGCCGACGGTTCAGCGCAGCGTCGGCAGCACGGTGCACTTGGACGTCGCGGTCGAGGCGTGCCGCGTCGTGCCGGGCGACTAAGTCATCTGCCCGCGTACTATGACGTCGCGGTAGGATAGTAAAACGGGAGTGTCACATAGCTCCTGTGAACCGCTGTCTCCTCAACCATCCCTGCGTGGTGGCAAATGAACGAAGGTACGATCTCCGAGACTGGCTCGCCGCCTTTACTTCCGGCGACAGTCTCGCATACGCTCGATCCGTTGCTCGAGCCCGACATAGTAATAGGGCTAGTGGGTGCTATGGGCACAGAGCTAAAGCAGGCGAGTAGTATTTTAAGAGACCTTTTGCGGAATTATCGTTATGACTACGATGAGATTCATATATCCGATCTATTCTCATTAGACCCGACGTATAAGAACGACCGTGCGGACGTTGGCGCTTTTCGCTATTACGTCAACGCGATTCGAAAAGGCAATGAAATCCGTAAGGAATTGGGCACAGAAGATGCGCTGGCTCAACTCGCTATACGCGAGATCTCGATTAGACGCAATTCGAGGACCTCGGAGTTCGGTCCGCGTCGCGCGTTCATCGTGCGCTCTTTGAAGCTCCCGGAGGAAATCGAGGCCTTCCGGGCGGTTTATAACGAACTCTTTTACTGCGTGGCGATTCACTCACATGAATCCATTCGACTTGACCGCATGATTGTGCAATGCAATGAGTCTTATGGGTTCAGCGACCCTGAACGAGCTCGTGCCGAAGCGATGAGACTCATTACGACGGATGCACATGAAGACGCCGCGTACGGACAAAACGTTCGTGATGCGTTTGTTAAGGCGGACTATTATATCAGGAGCGATTCCAGCACTGACCTGAACGCTGAGCTAGAGCGCTTTTTACAATTGATCTTCGATGAGCCGTTTATAACCCCGACACGTGGCGAGATCGGCATGTCACACGCTTATATCGCGGGGCTCCGTTCCGCTGACCTGTCGCGGCAGGTCGGCGCCTCCATCATAGCAAGAGACGGCCGAGTACTCACTACTGGCTGCAACGAAGTCCCACGGGCTGGTGGGGGGCAGTATTGGGCCGGCGACCTGGATGATGGCCGCGATTTTCAGCGTCGTGAGGACATCAACGACCGCAAGAAGAGGGAAAGCATTCTCGAGATCGCCGCGACGATCAATGGCTATCTGCGTGTCGATCTCCAGGGCAATCCTCTGAATTTTTACAATAAAGCATTACGCGTAGCACTCAAAGGAACGCGCGTTGATTCTCTTCTCGAGTTTTCGCGTGTCGTTCATGCCGAAATGGCAGCGATGAATTCCGCGAGCCTCGATACGATATCGATTCGCGACACCGACCTTTATTGCACGACGTTTCCATGCCATATGTGCGGTCGACAGATCATAAACGTCGGACTGCGAAATGTCTTTTACATAGAGCCGTATCCAAAGAGCCTCACCGGTGAATTGTTCTCAGATGCCGTAATTGTTGACCCTCAGCTGGATGGCGAACAGTACAACGAACGGATTCACGGGAAATTGAGGGAACATAGAAAAGTAGCATTCATACCATTTAGCGGTGTCGCTCCTCGTCGTTACGGGGCACTATTTGCTAACAAGAAAAGGAAGGATGATGAAGGAAAGCCGACACGGTTGGAGCGTCGGGTGGCATCTCCAAGACGATCACCTATATCGAACTCGTACCGCAGTATTGAGTCTTCTATCAAGGATCGCCTTGATCGTGTCGTTGCGCTATGGAAATCTCGCCGCGCCACGAGGACGCCTTAGACCGGCGCAGCGGGACGCCACGGGTAGGGCATAGAAGCTTGGGTTTGAACCGCAGAATGCCAGGCATCTGGCATAGCATGTCCGTAAGTTGTTTTCGTGCGACACGAACTGGAGGATCGCGACATGGAATCATTTGGATTGCAAGTCGCGCAGGGGCGGAAGAAGCGTAATCTTAGTCAGGAAGAAGTCGCGGATCTTTTCTCATCGCGATTCGGTATTTTAAGTGCGGCGACGCTCAATGAGCTTGAGCAGGATCGTATGGACCCTCGACCGTTACCGGGTGTCATAGATGGCCTCGCAACTATTCTTGACCTTAGCCCATCGGCACTTCACGCGCTGGCAGCGCGGTTCCCGGATGCGGTACTCGAACAGGAGTCCTTCTCCCGCTCAATATCTTCATCAATGTTGGCATTTCGTAGAACGCACAGCCGCCGATGAAATGGATCGTAGATCCCACGCGGCGGTTTTCACGGCGACCGCATTATGATATTGATGAGCTAGAGCGTAGCTGTGAAGAATTGATCAGTGAATATTTCTCAGATCATCGTCTGGAAGTGGAGGACCCGCTGGCCACCGGGACGCTCTCAAAACTTCTCGAATATCATGTAGCGCGATGTGACTTTGGAACCGACCTTTCTGAGTTCGGCGAGGACGTTGAAGCGCTGACGCAATTTTCAAGCGTCGGCAAGCCCGTGGTGCTCATTAGTGCCCATCTCCGAGAGCCACGGTTGGAACGACGACGCCGTATGACCATGGCACATGAACTGGGGCACGTCAGATTTCACGGTGTTCTTTTTGAACCGGACTCGACAATGGAGATGTTCCCAGAGTTAGTAGATTCTGGGCCGACATATTGCCGGCGATCGACGATTGCTCGTGGCGGAGACTGGATGGAATGGCAGGCAAGCTTCGCGGCCGGTGCTTTCTTGATGCCTCTTGCTCGTGTCAGGGATGTTGTTACCGCTGAACTCACACGACTCGGAACCAATGCCCCGATTGCGCACGATGATCCTCGCGCGCGTTATTTGTGCGGTGTTGTTGCTGACCGTTTTTTCACGTCCATAGAATCAGCGTCGATTAGACTGCTTCAGTGTGGCTTTGTGCTGCCGCGCTCCGTTCAAACCTTTAGGTGGACAGGTTGAATGCGACCATAATCGCACACCTCGCAGTGTTCAAAGCCTGCCTCCAGAAACCATCGCCCGCCAAACTGTACATGCCTGGCGCCGAAGCCAGGTAATTGCTACGCACATGCCCGAAGGCCAGTCCAGAGTATTTAACACAATCCAGATCCACGACATGCCAACCCCGCGTTCGAGGAAATCAACGTTTGTAAGGACGCGCCGTTGGGCATCGGCGAGAGTTTCTCCACGGTGCCCGGCGGTTTTAGTCGGATGATGCTGCGCCTACGATCAATTTCAATTTCGAGTTCCGCCCGTAGTGGTGTCGTCCGAACGCCACCAGCTTCGATACGTGATCGCGGTCGTCGCAGTGAACGAGCGTCGTGTCACCGCTCGCCGCGAAGCCTTCGTACGCAGCGCACGGCGTGTCGATCGTCTCCAGCGAGCGCGCGTTCGCGATATCCACGATGAAGATCCGGCCGTCTTCCATCCCGATCATGCCCGTGCGGCCGTCCGCCGCCACCGTCCGGGCCTGGCCGGTGTACCGCGCGACGCGGTATTGGCGCGCGCCCGGCGTGAGATCTCGCACGTAGACGCCGTCGCCACGCTCGACGAAGATACGCCCCGCGCTCGGCCCGCCGATCCAGCGGCCGTCGACCTTGAGCGCTTCCGTTGTGCCGCGCACCAGGTCGAGACGCGTCAGGCGCCCGTCGACGACGGCGACCGCGATCCCGTGCTCGACGCGCGCCGCGCCGCGCACGACCGATCCGTGCAGCACGACGGTGCGCGTCGTGTTGACGTCGATGCCTTTGATGCCGCCGCCGATCACGTTGAACCACAGATACCGTCCGTCCGCGCCGATGAGGCTGTCGACGCCGTCCGCGCTCGCGAGCGCGTGGCCGTTGCTCGCGTCGATCGCGAGCAGATCGCCGCTGCCCGGCACCGTCAGCCCGATCGCGTCGCCGCCGAGCGGCAAGAGCGTTCCGAACGGCGCACCGCGGAAATGCCGTGTCCAGCGCGGGCGCCCGTCGAACGTCCAGGCACGTGCTTCGACGCCGGTCCGTGTCCGCGTCACGGAGACGAACCCGGACGGCGCGCCCGCGACGATGGGGGAAGGCCCGCTGCGCACGCTCCGCACCACCCGGCCGTCGCGTGCGCGCAGAAACACGAGGCCGGTCTCTGTCGGCGCCGCGACCGCGTCGCGGGATACCGCGCTCTTGGTCCACGGCGCGACCGCGGCACGCCAGCGAACGCGCCCGTCGCGCAGATCGAGTGCGACGAGCTTGCCGTCGCGCGCACCGTACACGACACCGGAATGCGTGCTCAGCCACTGATCCGTCGTGCGCGAGTCGATCGGCACGACCCAGCGCGGCGTGATGTTGCGCACCAGCACGTCCATCGGAAACGCCGCGAGCAAGACGATCGCTAGGAGAGCATGCATCATCCTACGCACCTCCGGAAACGAAAGAACCCCGGGGCGCAAGCGTACCCGGGGTTCCTGCGGCTTTGCTGAAGCAGCCGAAAGGAGTTGTTCGCGCGCTATACCGTCCGCACAGCGCGGGGTTCGCGGCAAACGAAGACATCCTCGCGGACGACCGGTGCGATCGCCTGACGACGCTCGCGCAATGCGCTACGATCGGCCGGAGCGTCCGCCTTCAGAGGTGTCGGCGCCGACAACAGTTTTCCGCCTTCGCGTTGAACGATCTCCTGCGCGTAGGCCGGATCGTTCGCGGATTCGGTCACGAGGATTACGTCGCCGTCGTCGCACGAGTCGTCGAGCTGCAGCGCGACGTCGTCGCTCACGCCGCGGTCACGCAACGCGTCGTAGAGCGTCTGCTTCGCGTCCTTGCGAAACCAGCGGCGCTGCGCAGTCGCGTCGCCCTGTTGGAACGTGTCCGGTCCCGCTGCCGAGCGGTCTATCACCGCGAGCCACGTGCGCTTGAAGCCCTCGTCGTGCAGCGCCTGGATCGCCTTGTCAGCGCCGTTACGATCGGTGTACGTCGCGACGACCGCGGTACCCGCGTCGGTGTGTTGCATCTGCAAATTCCTCCGGCTTACGCATTCCCGGCATACCGGGCGGTATCACGGGGACGCCGAGGAGGCGCTCGCAGTGCCTTCGTCGGTATGGCGAATCCCGCGAACGAGCGCTCGCCGGCATGCCGCGAGAAATCGGCACCTTGCGGCTAGAAACAGCCCGGCGGCACGCAGAAGAACGAGATCGCCACGAACGCCCAGATGAGGAAGCAGATCAGCGCGAGGGCCAGCGCGGCGAGCCCGAACGTCACGTACGCGATGGTCCGCTTTGCGGTAGGAAGCGTCGCGAACGGCCAACGTTTGTTCAGCAATGCGAACGCGCCACCGACGACCGTCAGCCACACGGCCAGGATCACTAAGCCGGAGACGATCTGACCGACGGACACGTCGCCCTACTGTCAGTCCACCCCGGCGACGTGCAGCCGTGCGTTTGCGAAGTCGATCTTCGTTTGCGCGCGACGTTGTGCGGCGAGGTCGCCGCCTGCTGCTTTTTGTTCGTCTTGCGCCGTGGCGAGGTCTGCGCGCGCTGCCGCGATGTCGATCTCGTCGCGGTCCAGGGCGGCGTCGGCGAGGATCGTCACCTTGCCTGGGAGCGCCTGCATGAAGCCTTCGCTGCATGCGAGCTCGAGGCGGCGCGTCGCGCTTCCGCCGGTGTCGCGCACGTTCGCACGCAGCACGCCCGGGCGCAGCGCCGTCAGGAACGGTGCGTGCGACGGTAGGATACCGACTTCGCCTTCGGTGCCCACGGCGATGACGAGCTCCGCCTCGCCGTCGAACTTCACCGATAGCGGCGTGATCAGCTGGAACGGAATCGCGTTCGCCAAGGCTAGCCGTTCCAGCCCATGCCGCGCGCGGCTTCCTTCACTTCGTCGATGCCGCCGACGTACAGGAACGCCTGCTCCGGGACGTCGTCGACCTTGCCGTCGAGGATCTCCTTGAACGATGCGACCGTCTCCTCGATCTTCACGTACTTGCCGGAGCGGCCCGTGAACTGCTCGGCGACGAAGAACGGCTGCGAGAACAGGCGCTGCATGCGCCGGGCACGGCCGACGGAGATCTTGTCGTCGTCGGAGAGCTCTTCGACGCCGAGGATCGCGATGATGTCCTACAGGTCGCGGTAGCGCTGCAGCGTCTCCTGCACGCCGCGCGCCACGTCGTAGTGCTCCTGGCCGACGATCGCCGGATCGAGGATGCGCGACGACGACGCCAGCGGGTCGACGGCGGGATAGATGCCCAGCTCTGAGATCGGCCGCGACAGCGCGGTGGTCGCGTCGAGATGCGCGAACGTCGTGGCGACGGCGGGGTCGGTGTAGTCGTCGGCCGGGACGTACACGGCTTGCACCGACGTGATCGACCCCTTCTGCGTGGTCGTGATGCGCTCTTCGAGCGCGCCCATCTCCGTCGCGAGCGACGGCTGGTAGCCCACGGCCGACGGCATGCGGCCCAGCAGCGCGGAGACTTCCGAGCCGGCCTGCATGAAGCGGAAGATGTTGTCCATGAACAGCAGCACGTCGGAGCCGAGCTCGTCGCGGAAGTACTCCGCCATCGTCACGCCCGTTTGCGCGACGCGGAAGCGCACGCCCGGCG
>JAQBPK010000378.1 GCA_028287565.1 Vulcanimicrobiota bacterium | reverse complement strand
CCGCGTACTACGTCGCACCCGAGCAGGCGCGTTACGGCACGGCGAGTCCGGCGGGCGACTTGTACTCGCTGGGCGCCGTGCTCTATCACGCGCTCACCGGCGAGCCGCCGTTCACCGGCGACGGCGCAATCGACGTCGCGCTGCGCCGCTTCGAGGAAGACCCCGCCGAGCTGCGCGTGCTGCTGCCGGCGGCCGATCCCGATCTCGCGGCGGTGATCCACACCCTGCTCGCGCGCGACCCCGCCGAGCGCCCCTGGGACGCGTCCGCCGTCGCCGAACGCCTCGGCGACATCGGCGCCCGCCTGCGCGCAACCCGCACCGCGGGCGAACGACAAGCCCCGCTGTAGCGCACGGGACTAAAGTCGGTAGTCACGCGCGCCGAACAACCATGGGAAGCGGCCGGACAACCCTCGCACGGTTGGGGTCGCTGCGGATCCTGAACGATGGACGGATCCGCGTTCGCCGCACCCGGTTACCGCCGGGAGCGGAAGTCCGTGCGGAGGGTTCTTTACTTTGGTCCGTGGCATGTACGCGGCGGCGTCCGGGGCGCTCGTCGCCCAATCGGCAGTCGACACGATCGCGAACAACCTCGCGAACGTCGACACCGCGGGATTCAAGCGCACGCTGCTGCAGGTGCAAGCGCAGCCGCAGCGCGAGCTCTACCGCTTCCAGACCGATCCGGGCAAGAGCCCGAACGCGCGCACCGGCGGCGTTCCCGTGCAAACGGCGATCGGGACGCTGGGTGCCGGAGCGCAAATCTACGACACGCCGGCTGACTATCAGCAAGGCGCGATCGCCGCGACCGGCAACGACTTCGACCTCGCGCTCTCGGGCCCGGGGTTCTTCGCGATTCGCGCCGGCAACGGAGCCGTGCGCTACACGCGCGACGGCGCGTTCGTGCGCGATCAGAACGGCTTTCTCACCGCGCAGAACGGCGACCGCGTCCTGGGCCGCGGCGGCGCCCCGGTCGCGCTGCCGCAGAGCGGCAAGGTGGAGATCGCGCGCGACGGCACGGTAAGCGTCGACGGGCGGAACTACGACCGCCTCAACGTCGTCGAGTTCGCCAACGTCGCGAACCTGCGCCCCGAAGGCTCCAACCGTTTCATCGACGCGGGCGCCGGCGTGCGCCCCGCAACGAACACCTCAGCGCTGCAAGGCTCGCTCGAGAAGAGCAACGCCGACGTCGTGCGCTCCATGGTCGATCTGATCGCCAACGAGCGCTGGTTCGACGCGAACGAGAAATCGATAAAAACCCAAGACGACGCAGTCGGCGAGGCGATTCAAACCGTCGGCCGCAGCAACGCATAGGAGCGACCCCGACCATGATGAGAGCGCTGTACACGGCTGCGACGGGCATGATCGCGCAGCAGTACAACATCGACACGATCAGCAACAACCTCGCGAACGTGAACACCACGGGGTTCCGCAAGAACACCGCGCACTTCCAGGACCTGATCTATCAGAACCTGCGCGCGCCCGGCACACCGGTCGGCCCGTCGGTGGTCCCGGTTGGCCAGGACGTGGGCCTCGGCGTCAAGGTCGGCGCGTCGGAGAAGACGTTCACGCAAGGCGTGCTGCAGCAGACCTCCAACCCGCTCAACATCGCGATCGAGGGCGACGGCTTCTTCCAGGTGACGCAGCCCGACGGCACCGCGGCGTACACGCGCGACGGTTCGTTCAAACGCGACGCGAACGGCTCGATCGTGACGGCAGACGGCTATTTTCTCAGCCCGCAGATCACCATCCCGCAGAACGCGACGCAGGTGCAGATCGGGCAGGACGGCATCGTCACCGCGCTGATCCCCGGCCAGCAGCAGCCGCAGCAGCTCGGGCAGATCCAGCTCGTGCGCTTCACGAACGCCGCCGGCCTCGCGCCCACCGGGCGCAATCTGTTCGCGCAGACGGGCGCTTCGGGCGCGCCGACGCTCTCGCAGCCGGGACTCAACGGAACGGGCTCGCTGCAGGGCGGTTATCTCGAGCAGAGCAACGTCACCGTCGTCGAGGAGATGGTCAACCTGATCACCGCGCAGCGCGCGTACGAAGCGAACTCGAAGGCCATCGTCGCCGCCGACGAGATGCTCCAGACCGCGGTCCAGACGAAGCGCTGATCGTGAAGATACGCCGCGCGCTCGCACCGTTCATGACGATTGCAACCTTGGTCTGTGCGCTGTGCGCACAGCTTGGTGTTCCCCTCGCCGCGCAAGCGGCGACGGCAACTCTGCAGATCGTCGCGGGCGCGCGCGTCGCGGCGGTCGCCGACCGCATCGCGCACGGGCTCGTGAGCGGGCCCGACCGTTCGATCGCCGCGGCCTACCAGGTCGCGGACCAGAACCTGCCCGCGGGCGACGTGCGAATCGCGGCCGCCGGCACGCCGTTCGTCACGCAAACGTACGTCGGCGTTCCCGTCGGCATCACCGTGGACGGCAAGCTCGCGCGCACCGTGATGGCCGGCTACCGCGTCACGACGTACGTGCGCACGGCCGTCGCGGGACGCGATCTCGCGCCGGGCGCGGTGCTCGCCGAATCCGATCTCGCGCTCGCGCGCGTCGCGTCGAACGGACGTCCGGCGATCGGGCTGGAGAGCCTCATCGGCCGCAAGCTGAACAGCGCGACGCCCAAAGGCGCACCGCTCTACGTCGAGCAGACCGTCGCGGACACCGTCGTGAAGCCCGGACAAGCGGCGATCCTGATGGTGCGCGACGGCAACGTCGCACTGACCGTCGACGTCGTCGCCCGCACGGGCGGCGCGATCGGCGACACCGTCACGGTGGTCAACCCGCAGACCCAAAAAGCAATCGCCGCGGTCGTCACCGGCAAGAACCGCGTCGAGCTCACGCTCCCCGGAGGCGAACGCTGATGCGACTCCCGTATCTCTCGCTCGCGACCGTCGCGTTGATCGCGGCGCTTGCGGCTCCGGCCGCGGCCGACACGCTGTACCAAGCGGGACCGCCGCCGGCCGCGCCCGGACATCCGCTGCGGCTGGGCGCGGATCACAAGGCGACGCAGGTCGGCGACCTGCTCCAAGTGATCTTCAACTTCAACGTCAACAGCACGAGCTCGGACGTGACGAACGTCAACAACAACTACAGCCTCGGGCTCGGGCAGGGCACGGGGCTCGCGAACGTGTCGCTGCTGCGCTTCGGCGCGGGGCTGAACGGCGGGCGCCAGACGCAGTCGAGCAAGACGCAGAGCGGGCAGAACACGTTCGTGAGCACGATGGAGGCGCAGGTCACCGACGTGCTGCCGTCCGGCGCGCTGCGCATCGCCGGCGATCAAGCGCTCATCGTCAACGGGCAGAAGCAGACGCTGCACATCACCGGCACGGTGCGCCCCGAAGACATTGACAGCAGCGACAGCATCCTCTCGACGCGCGTCGCCGGCGTACAAGCCAAATTCGACGGCAACTTCCAAGAGAAGCACAAAGGCCTGATCCAGAAGATCCTGGACTTTATTTTCTAATGCGGATGAAGATGCAGATGCAGATGAAGAAGATCGTCGCGGCCGCCGTGCTCGGCACGGTGCTCGCAAGCGGCGTGGTACTCGCGCCCGCGGGTGCGCAGCCGGTGCGGCTCAAGGACGTCGCGCGCGTGCAGGGCGTCACCGCCAACCAGCTCGTCGGGTACGGCGTCGTCATGGGCCTCGCGCAGAGCGGCGACTCGACGTCGGTGCTATTCACGTCCAAGACGATCCAGAACGTGCTGCAGTCGTTCGGGCTCTCGACGACGTCGCAGGACGTGCGCACGCGCAACGTCGCGGCGGTGATCGTGACCGCGTCGCTGCCGGCGTTCGGGCACTCCGGCGACACGATCGACGTTACGGTCTCGTCGATGGGCGACGCGGTGAGCTTGCAGGGTGGCACGCTGGTCCTCACCGAGCTGCGCGCGCCGAACAACCTCGTCTACGCGACGGCGCAGGGACCGGTCTCGGTCGGCGGCTTCACCGCGTCCGACGCCACCGGCGCCAACTCGATCACCAAGAACCACGTCACCGCCGGACGCGTGCCGCAGGGCGCGGTCCTCGCGCGCGACATGATCACGAATATCCAGCAGGACCAGGCCGGATTTTCGTACGTGCTGACGTCGCCCGACTTCAAGACGGCCGCGCGCGTCGCGCAGACGCTCAACGGGCGCTTCGGCGCGGGCACGGCGCGCGCCAACGATGCCGAGACGATCCGCGTCAACCTGCCGCCGCGCTACGCCGGCGATCCCGTCAACTTCCTCGCCGACGCCGGCGACCTGAGCGTCAACGCCGACACGCTGGCGAAGGTGGTGGTCAACGAGCGCACCGGGACGGTCGTCATGGGCGGAGACATCACGCTGGCAACCTGCGCGATCGCGCACGGCAACCTCTCGATCACGATCGCGACGCAGAACACCGTCGTCCCGCCGGGGCCGTTCACCAACGCGCCCGCGCAGACGCAGACCAACACGCGCATCAGCGCGACGGAGTCCGGGCGCCGGCTGGTCTACATCTCCGGCGCCGCGACGCTCGCGCAGGTCGTGCGCGCGCTCAACACGATCGGCGTCTCGCCGCGCGACCTCATCGCGATCATCCAGGCGCTGCGCGAGTCGGGCTCGCTGCAAGCCGACGTGGAGATCATTTAGATGAGCCCGCTCGACAAGACCGGCGGCACACAGCCGGCGCAGCCGCTCACCCTCGAGCAGCAGCAGTCGCTCAAAAAGCTGCACCAAGCGGCGCAGCAGATGGAGTCGCTGTTCGTCGACATGCTCTTCAAGGAGATGCGCAAGGGCGCGCCGCCGGTCTCGCTCACGGGCAAGACGTCGAACGCGGAGCAGACCTTCGGCGAGATGCTCGACACCAAGCGCGCCGACGAGCTCGCCAAGACCGGCGCGCTCGGCATCGGCAAGATCCTCGAGCAGCAGCTCCGCAACGCCGTGGTCGGCGCTCCGCCCCAGGAGCCGAAACTGTGATGCACGTCGCTGGACGGGCGCGCCTCGCGTTGGGCCTAAAGTCCTATATCGCCTCCGACGATACGCCCTATAGCAAGGAAGCGTGCGAAAGAGGCGTCACCACCCATGATCATCTCCAGGGCCGAAATCGCGTCTGCCGTCTCCGCCTACAAGACGGTGAAACGGAAGTCGGCAGCGAGCTCGGTGGCCGCCGGCTCCGCGGACTCGTTCGAGAAGTCGGAAGCGGCGTCGTCGCTGAGCAGTCTGCTGACCAGCGCGACCTCGCAGCCGTTCTACCGGCCGGATCTGGTGGACGACCTGCGGCGCGAGATCTCCGAGGGCCGGTACTTCGTGCCGACCGAGCAGATCGTCGAGAAGCTCCTGGGCCGTCTGATCGTGGAGTACGCGACGGCATAGCCCGCGTTTGCGCTCGCCGCGCAGGGGTGGCGCGATGAGCGAGTGGGACACGTTCGCCGAGCTTCTCCTCGAGGAGAACCGGCTGCTGGGCGCGCTCGGCGACTCCGCGCTGAAATTGACTGATGCGCTCGTGGTCAACGAGCCCGATGCCATCGAGTCGGCGGAGCGGCGCGTCGAGGCGAACCGCGTGCTGCACGGCACCGCGTACGCGCAGCGCATCGCGATGCAGCGGCGCGGCTTCGGCACGCTGACGCTGCCGCAGGTGTGCGCGTACGCGCCGCCCGCGCTGCGCCGCACGATGTACGCGACGATGCACGAGATCGACACGCGCGGGATCGCGCTCAAGCTGACCGTGTCGAACAACCGCGCGCTTATCCTGGCCGGGATGGAGCGCCTCGCGCGCACCGTCGCGGTGCTGCAGCGCGCCGGAACCGAGCAATCCGGGACGTACCGCCGCCGCGGCATCGTTCCGCCTCCCGACGGAAGCGTCATCGTGAGTCGCCGAGCATGAGCTTTTTCGGACTGAACCTGATCGGGAGCGCGGTCGACGCGTTCCAGCAAGCAGCGAACACGACGTCCGACAACATCGCGAACGTCAACACGCCCGGAGCGTCGCGCCAGATCGTGAACCTCACCGAAGCGTCGCCGATCGTCGGCTCGCCCGGCTATTCCACGTGGACGGGTCCCGGCACGAAGGGCGACGGCGTGCTGGTCGACTCGATCACGCGCATTCACCAGGACTCGTACGACGGCTTGTTCCGCGGCGCGTCCTCGGCGCAAAGCTACTTCGGCGTCCAGCAGCAGCAGCTCGCGGCGGTGCAGTCGTCGTTCGCCGAGCCCACGAACGGCATCAACAAGGCGTTCACCGATCTGCAGACCGCGATCTCGCAGCTCGCCTCGAATCCCGGCGGAACGTCGGAGCGCCAAGGGGTCATCGCCGCGTCGCAGGCGTTCGTGACCGCGCTCAACCGCGTCGGCACCGCGATCCAGACCTCGCAGGCCACCGTCGCGCAGCAGGCCGGCGGCGTCGTCGATCAGGCGAACGCGCTCATCGACAAGATCGCCGCGCTCAACGGGCAGATTCGCGCGTCCAAAGCGGTCGGCGACAACCCGAACACCTACATGGACCAGCGCGACCTGTACGTCGACCAGCTCTCCAAGCTGCTCGCGACGCAGACGTCGGTGCAGGCCAACGGCTCGACGCTCGTCACGGTCGGCGGACGCGCGCTCGTCAACGACACGCAGGCGTACCATCTCGCCAAGCCGGTCGTCGGCACGGACGCGTCCGGAAATGCGACGCTGGTGATCGGGTTCCAGGGCGATCCGAACCCGTCGAACCCGGCGCCCGTGCAGCTCGGCAGCGGCGAGCTCGCGGGCTACGTGGACCTCTACAACAAGAACCTCACGCCCTACGGCCGCAAGCTCGACGCGTTCGCGAACGCCGCCGCGACGGAGATCGACCGCATCACGACCGCCGGCTACGACCAGAACGGCAACGCCGGCATCGCGCTGCTGCAGCCCGTCGTCGCGAGCCAGGCGATCACGGCGGCGAACATTCAGGTCGGCATCACCGATCCGGCGCAGATTCCCGCCGCGCTGGCTTCCACGGCGGCGGGCTCGCTGACGGTGGGAATCAACGCCGCGAACAACGTCGTCAACACCGCGAGCGCGGTCCTGGGCAACGCGACGTTCGCGCATCCGGGCGCGGCCGGCCCGACGACGGGCACGCTCACCGTGCTGGTCGACGGCGTCCCGCAAGCCTTCGCGTACGACTTCTCCGCGGGCGGCAACGCCGCGACCGTCGACGCCTTCGTCGCGAACTTCAACAACGCGCAGCTCGGCGTGAGCGCGAAGTTCGACAACGTCTCGCAGAAGATCGTGTTCGCGCGCGACCCCAACAACACGGGCCCGGCGCACCGCGCGCTGCAAGGCGCGAACGCGACGAGCCCGAGCTTCACGATCAGCGACTCGAACGCCGCCGCGGGCGGAACGCAGGGAACGCCGAGCAGCTCGCTGCTCGAGATCCTCGGTGCGAACGCGATCGGCGGCGTCGCGCAGGACGGCACGAACGCGTTCGGCGCGGGCGACAACGGCGCGGCGAACGCGCTGCTCAAGCTCTTCGCGAAGAGCGTCGGCGCGCCGGCGCTGCAGACCACCTCGCCGACGGCGATCGCCGCGCCGGGCTCGGTCACCGTGCTGCCGCCGGCGGGTAATCTCGCGGCGTTCGCGCAGATCGACGTCGGCCAAGTGCTGACCATCGGCGCGGGCACGGCGAACCAAGAGAACGTCGTCGTCACCGCCGTGAACCGCACCACGGGCTCGATCACGTTCACCGCGGCGCAGACGCACGCGGCGAACTTCGCGCTCGCGACCGCGGCGAACGCGACGCTCGGCGCGTTCTACGGCGGCGTCGTCGGCCAGCTCGGCCTCGACACGCAGACCGCGACGACGGGCAGCACCGCGCAGACGAAGCTCGCCTCGAACATCGACAAGGTGCGCCAGGGCATCGACGGGATCAACCTGGACGAAGAGACGCAGAACCTGATCCGCTACCAGAACTCGTACCAGGCCGCGGCCCGCACGATGAACGTGCTCGACACTCTCCTGCAGACCGCCATCGGTCTGATCAAATAGAGGCAAGGATGCGCATAGCAACGTCGACGATCTACGCTCAGCAGACGTCCGCGATCACCGATCAGCAGGCGCTGTACCAGCAGATCGGCAACCAGCTCTCGACCGGCAAGCAGCTGCAGGATCCCAGCGACGATCCCGCGCGCATCGCGCAAGATCTCACCCTGCACAGCTCGATCGACGCGACCAACCAGCAGTCGACCAACGTGCAGAGCGCCGTCTCGGAGCTGACGACCACCGACAGCGCGCTGAGCAGCCTCACCTCGGTGCTGCAGAGCGCGCGCCAGCTCGCGATCCAGGGCTCGACGGACAACCTCACCGACCAGCAGCGCACCGCGATCGGCAACCAGATCGATCAGCTGCTGCAGCAGGCGATCGCGGTAGGCAACACGTCGTACGCGGGGCGCTACATCTTCGCGGGAACGACCAAGACCGTGAACCCGCCCGTGCAGCAGCAAGGCAATCCGATCGCTGCGGTCCAGTTCCTCGGCAACCAGCAAGCGCAGGGGCAGCTGGTCTACAACGGACAGGAGTTCGCGCTCTCGACGACGTTCCAGGCGGCGTTCAACTACACGTCCGCGGACGGTTCGCCCGACGTCTTCCAAACGCTGATCACGCTGCGCAACACGCTGGTGAACAAGACCGCGGTCGACCAGAGCGCGGCCGCGATCAATCAGGCCGGCTCGGTGGTGTACGGGCCGCAAGGCGTCCCCGCATCGCCGGCGCCGACGACGATCGGCACGCCGAACGCGTTCGCGATCACGCCGGTCGCCGACAGCACGGGCAACTACTCGATCACCGTCCACGGCACGGTCAACGGCGTGCAGGGCATCTCGACGATCACGATGCCGCCCGCGACCGCGATCGACGACGGCACGGCGACGAGCCTGGTGGGGCGGATCAACGCCGTGAGCGCGACGACCGGCGTCACGGCGTCGTTCAACGCGAAGACGCAGAAGGTCGTGCTCACGGGGTCCGGCTCGTTCTACGTCAGCGACACGCCCTCGCCGGGCGCCGCCAACACCAGCAATTTGACCAAAGTGCTCAACCTCGCGCCGCAGGCCGATTTCGTCCAGAACGTCTCGACGCAGCTGGGTGACGTCGACCACGCGCTCAGCAGCGTACTGAACGCTCGCTCGGTCGTGGGCGCGCGAATTCAGGCGCTGGGGGCGATCCAGAATCAACTCCAGACGGCCGTGACCGATAACAAGAAAATGGAGTCTGCGATCGAGGACGTCGACGTCGCCGCGGCGGTGTCGAAGTTCTCCCAGACGCAGACGGCCCTTCAGGCCGCATACTCGACGACGACCAAGCTCGAGTCCAAAACACTCTTCGACTACCTAGGCTAAAGGCTGTATTGAGCGTGACGGAGACCATGGTGGACACCGCCGACCGAGAGATCACCGAGGACTTGCCGCGGTTCGGAACGTGTACCTATCGCGAGTCGGAGGTGCTCACGTTCCCGTGGGGCCTCCCCGGGTTCGGCACCCTGCGGCGCTTCATCGCGCTCAACCTCGAGGGCCAGGAAAAGTTCGTCTGGCTGCAGAGCCTCGACGACCACTCGGTCGCCCTCCCGACGGCCGACCCGTGGCAGATCTTCGCGGACTACGCGCCGCACCTGCCGCCGTATGCGATCAGCTCGCTGGAGCTGACCAGCCCCGAGGAGTTTGCGACGCTGTGCGTCGTCGTGGTCACGCCGGGGGCGGCCGAGATGACGATGAACCTGCTCGCGCCGATCGTCGTCAACCTGCGCAGCCGCCAGGCGCGCCAGGTGACGCTGGAGACCGGCGGGTATTCGGTCCGAACGCCGATCCCGCGCAAAGCACCCGCCGCGACGGCGGGAGCGTAGAACAGCAAGCGGGAAAGGCGCCCTCCGTCATAGCCACGGAGGGCGTCCTCGCTGTTAGTCCTCAGCCGCAAGCTCAACCAAGCCATTATGATCGGTGACGACGTCCGCATCGTCGTCGTCGCGGTCGATCGCGACACCGTGAAGCTTGGGATCGAAGCGCCGCGCACGATTCCGGTGCACCGCTCCGAGGTCTACGAAGAGATTCAGCGCACGAACCGTGCCGCTGCCGGCGAGCCCGCGCCCGCACCCGCGGAAGGCGCGAAAGCGCCTGAAGGCGCGAAGGTCGCGGACCTGGGCGGAAAGGGCCGCAGACCGCCCGCCAAGAGCTAAAGTCACACCTCCTTTCCGCCGAACTCTCCACAGAGGACGGGTCAGGAAGCACCCGTCCGACACACGTGTGATCATGGAGGAAACACATGCCGGGAATTGGTGGGCTTTCAATCGCCAACAATCTGTTGGCGAACAGCGCGAGCCTCAATCTCAATCGTAACCAAGCATCGCTGCATACGGCCGTAACGCGGCTGTCGAGCGGCCTGCGCATCAACACTGCGGCGGACGATCCGTCGGGTCTCGCGATCGCCGAATCCCTGCAGGCGCAGGTCAACGGCTTCGACCAGGGTGCGCGCAACGTCCAGGATGCGACGAACGCGGCTCAGGTCGCCGAGGGCGCGCTCCAGACGACGACCGACATCCTGCAGCGTGTTCGCACCCTCGCGGTCGAAGGCGCTTCGGACATCACGTCGGCGGCCGACCGCAAGAACCTGCAGTCGGAAGTCCAGCAGCTGCTGCTGGAAGTCAACCGCATCTCGCAGAACACGAACTTCAACGGCCAGGCTTTGCTCGACGGCTCGCACGCGGGCTTCCAGCAGCAGGTCGACGTCAACGCGACGATCACGTCGAACTCCGACCTCGCGGCCGGCGGCACGCTCGTCGACGCGACGCAGGTCTCGTTCAACCCGACCAGCGCGTCGGTCGTGGACGGCACCATCGAAGTCCAGGTCGCGCAGCTCACGTCGACCACGCAGGGCCTCATCGTCTCGTTCTACGACAGCAAGGCGAACACGGTGAGCACCACGGTGCTCGCGCTGAACGCGTCGGGCGTCGCGGCGGCGGTCTCGATCGACAACGTCACGATCGGCTTCGGCGCGGTCGGAACGCTGGACGTCGGCATCACGTCGTTCATCAAGGTCAGCCAGTACGTCGCGGCGGCGTCGAACCCCACCGCGCCGGCGTTCAACTTCCAGTCGGGCGCGGCGGAAGGTGCGACGATCCAGGTCGGCTTCATCAACACGTCGACCAACTCGCTGCGCATCGCCAACGTCAACCTGATCGGGCCGA
>JAQBPK010000347.1 GCA_028287565.1 Vulcanimicrobiota bacterium | reverse complement strand
TCACCATGACTTTTCAACGGCGCCTTCTCCTGGCCGCGGGCGGCGGCTGGCTCTTCGATGCGATGGATCTGCTGCTGCTCGGCAGCGTGGTCGCGGCCGCGGGCAGGGAGTGGCATCT
The DNA here is from genome assembly GCA_028287565.1 of Vulcanimicrobiota bacterium. Classification (GTDB taxonomy): domain Bacteria; phylum Vulcanimicrobiota; class Vulcanimicrobiia; order Vulcanimicrobiales; family Vulcanimicrobiaceae; genus Vulcanimicrobium. The sequence goes on along the minus strand of JAQBPK010000347.1, from coordinate 3,696 downwards.
CGACAAGCCGGTCGTCGGCTGGATCATCACCGCGAACCTGGTCGGGATGTTCCTCGGCGCGTCGTTGAGCGGGATCGTGGCGGACCGGTTCGGGCGTAAGGCCGTGTTCACGTGGACGCTGCTCGCGTACAGCTTGCTCACCGGGCTGTCGGCGTTCGCGTGGTCGGCCGCGGCGCTTGCGGCGATCCGGTTCTTCGCGGGGCTGGGGCTCGGCGGTGAGCTGCCGGTTGCGAGCACGCTCGTGAGCGAGTTTGCGCCCAAGGAGAACCGCGGGCGGACCGTCGTGCTGCTCGAGAGCTTCTGGGCGTACGGCACGGTGCTCGCGGCGCTGATTGGTGCGCTCGTCGTGCCGACCGCCGGCTGGCGCGTCGCGCTGCTCATCGGGACCTTGCCGGCGCTGTACGTGTTCGTCATTCGGCGCGCCGTTCCGGAATCGCCGCGCTATCTTCTCGCGCACGGCCGTACCGAGGAAGCGCGCGAAGTGGCGCGTATCGCTGGCCTCGCGCAAGAGGCGCCGTCGCGCGCGGCGCGCGTGTCGCTGCGAGATCTGTTCGCGCCCGCGTTCGCGAAGCGTACCGTGATGTTGTGGGCGCTCTGGATCGCGCTCGTGTTCTCGTACTACGGGATCTTCACGTGGATGCCGAGCTTGCTTACGGCGAAAGGCTTCACGCTGCAGCAAGCGCTGTGGCTGAACCTCGCGATCGCGGTGTTCCAGATACCGGGGTATTATGCGGCCGCCGCGCTCGTCGACCGGATCGGGCGCAAGCCGACGCTCGTCGCGTTTCTTGCGTGCGCTGCGGTCGGCTCGTTCTTCTTCGCCGGCGCGACGCTCGCTGCGTCACCGTCCGTCGCGGCGGTGATCGGGTGGGGTGCGGTGATCGCGTTCTTCAACCTCGGCGCGTGGGGCGTCACGTACACCTACACGCCCGAGCAGTATCCGACTGCTATTCGCGCGAGCGGCGCGGGGCTCGCAGCGGGTGCGGGACGGCTCGTCGGCGCGTTTGCCCCGACGATCGTCGGGATCATGCTGTACCGGTTCAACTCGCCGTACGCGGTGTTCGTCGTGTTCGCCGGCGTGATGCTCGCAGGCGCGGTCGTGGTTCTGCTGCTCGGCGAGGAAACGCGCGGTCAGAGCCTCGAGGAGATCAGCGAAACTCGCCTCGCGGCGTAGTGCGTTGATACCGGCATGAAGCGCTTCGCAGCCGTCGCAATCGTTGCCGTCGCGTCCGCCGGCGCGCTACTCGCGTCGCCGCCGGTCGCGGCGCAAGGGCCGGCCGCGATTCGCGGGGTCGTCTACGATTGCGTGTCCGGTGCGCCGATCGCGGGCGCGTCGGTCGAGCTGCGCAATCTCGTCGACGGCTCGACGATCAAGCTCGCGGCGCACGAGGACGGCCGGTTCGTACGCGTCGGCATCGAGCCGGGACGCTATTTGATCTCCGCGACCGGGCCGGTGTTGCGCGGCCAGCCGGGATTGACACTGCCCTCGCCGACTGCGTCGCGTCTGGCGCGGCTCGAGAACGGCGACGTGCTGGACGTGCGCATCGGCACGTATCGCACGCTGTACCGTGCCGCCGTTGAGCGGTCTCAGCGCTCGGCGGACACCTACGATGCGGCGTATGCGAGCTTACCACCGCCCGGGCCGAACGAGGCGCGGCCGATCTGCGACTCCGCGTTCGTGCCGGCCGCACCGTCGACCTCAACGCGCTACATCATCCACTGATGCGGTTCGCCGACCGCATCGGCGTCGTGCGCGGCGACATCACGGCGCTGGACGTCGACGCGATCGTCAACGCTGCGAACAGCGGCCTGCGCGGCGGCGGCGGAGTGGACGGCGCGATCCACCGCGCCGCCGGACCAGAGCTCCTCGAAGCGTGCCGTGCGATCGGCGGCTGTCCCACCGGCGAGGTGCGCGTAACGCCGGGCTTCCGGCTCAAAGCGAAGCACGTGATCCACGCCGTGGGTCCCGTGTGGCATAGCGGCCACGGCGGTGAGCCGGAGCTGTTGGCAAGCGCGTATCGGCAAGCGCTGGATGCGGCCGACAAACTGGCCGCCCGAAGCGTCGCGTTTCCGGCGATCAGCACGGGCGTCTACGGCTACCCGCTGGACGCCGCAACCGCGATCGCAGTCGCCACCGTATGCGCGTTCTTGCGCGAGCACGCGGTGCCGGAACGGGTGATCTTCTGCTGCTTCAGCGAGCCGGCGGAAGCAGCGTATCGCCGCACGCTTTCAAACCTGGGCGATTGAAACCGCGGATCGCGACCTTCAGCCGCTATACGTCGATTCCACGGTAGACTTTATCCCAGTCGAGCGCCAAACCGGTGAACGGTTCGAGCGGCCAAATCCCCCGTGCGTCGCGCTCTTCGACGGTTCCGTCCGCGCGATGCAACGCAATACGGCGCTTTAGGGGATGCAATACCAGCACGAGCGATGCGCCGAATTCCAAATACGTCGCGACCTTCCGCTTCATCCGCCCCGGACGCTCGCCGGGTGAGAGAATCTCCACAGCCAGGTCCGGCGCAACACGCGGGCGCTGCGAGGCATCTTCGCGGCCGTTCGGCACGCGAGCGTACGACGTATAATCGACGTCCGGCAGCAGCGACGACCATCTCCCGTCCGGGCGGAGAAAATAAAACCGAACCTCGACGCTGACGCTGCCTTTGTCTCCGGCCCATTCGTCCAATTGCGCGCTGATCCGCACGGCGAGTCGCCCGTGCACCTTGTACGGGCTCACGTCCGGTAGCTGCTCGCCGTCGAGCACTTCGATGTAGGGCGGCTCTTCGTCCAGCTTCGCCAGCCACCCGGGGATCGGCGTTGAAACCATCTCACGCTCAGGCTATCACGCATTTCGCCGCGCCAACAAGGGCCGTCAGCAGTCGCAAGTTCGGGTGGGCCGGACGGCACGCATGACGAGCGCCCGCTGCTCCGGAGCTCGCGGGCGCGCGCCGCGCGGTGCGCGGCCTGCGATGCCAGGAGCGGCGGGCGGACGACCGAAGCCGCTCCCATGAGCACCACCGTAAGGCCCGACACGCACCGCGCCAGCGTCCCTGCGCCGTCGCCCACCGACTTTCTCGGGATCGACGCGCTGCTCACCGACGACGAGCGCTTGATCCGCGACACCGTGCGCGCGTTCGTGCGCGACCGCGTGCTGCCGAACATCGCCGAGTGGTTCGAGGACCACACCTTTCCGAAGTCGATGGCCAAGGAGCTCGGCGACCTCGGGCTGCTCGGAATGCATCTCGAAGGCTACGGCTGCGCGGGAACGAGCGCGGTGGCGTACGGCCTCGCCTGTCTGGAGCTCGAAGCCGGCGACTCCGGGTTCCGGTCGTTCGTATCGGTGCAGGGCTCGCTCGCGATGTACGCGATCTGGGCGCACGGTTCCGAGGAGCAAAAGCAGACATGGCTCCCGCGCATGGCCGCCGGCGACGCGATCGGCTGCTTCGGGCTGACCGAGTGGGACTTCGGCAGCGATCCGGGCGGCATGCGCACCACCGCGCGCCGCGACGGCTCCGACTACATTCTGAACGGTTCGAAGGCGTGGATCACCAACGGCGGAATCGCCGACGTGGCGATCGTATGGGCGCGCACCGATCCCGAGGACGGTCAGCGCAGCGGAACGATCCGCGGCTTCGTCGTGCCCAAAGGCACGAAAGGCTTCTCCGGGCGCAACATCGAGAAAAAGCTGTCGTTGCGCGCGTC
>JAQBPK010000338.1 GCA_028287565.1 Vulcanimicrobiota bacterium | reverse complement strand
CGCCGGGATCGCGGACGCCGTCATGAGCTCGACCTGTTTGGTCTGCGCGTCGGCGATCGTCGTGCGCCGCGGGAGCGTGTAGAGGTGGTACTCGAACAGCGCCTCTTCTTTGGGCTGCTGCTGCGCGGCGCTGACGCTGTAGGCGTCGGCGGTAATGCCGGGCCGTATCTGCCGGCTCGGCGCCACGTTGACGTCGCCCGCGACGAGCTGCACCGAGGCGCCGTTGTAGCTCGTGCCGCTCTCGTTGTGCAGCGTGATCAGGCCGCGCAGGTCGATGCGGTCGTCGTTCGGCGAGAGCAGGGCGGTGTAATCGGCCGCCCACGAGAGCCCGCCCGTGAGGTAGTCGAGCTCGACGTCCTGCGCGCCGGCGCGGTCGTTCGTCAGATCGGTCACCAGCGTCGGCCGGTCCCGCAGGTTGGCCGGGATCGACGGATAGACGAGCTGCCCGTCGACGGTGGTCTCGATGCGGTTGCCGTAGCGCAGGACGACGCCCCCGTTCGCCGCGAGCACGCGCGCGCTCCGTGCGGCGGGGTCCGCCGGGGATGTCCGGGTAGTGCACGACTCGCACGTCGCGGCCGACGTACTTCTCGAGCAGCTTCTGCGGCGTGAGCAGGTCGTAGTTGAAATCCTGCTCGACGACGGCAAGATGGTCGCCGGGCTCGAGCGACTGCAGCACCGCCGTCTGCGGCTGCATCTTCGCGCTCACGTCGCGCAGCGCCAGGTGCGTCTCGCCGCGCGGGAGCGAGAGGTGGCGCCGGTCGCGCACGACCGCCAAGTCGTTGTTGTAGATCGTGACGCCGACGGCGCGCTGGTCGGCGAGGGTGCTGACGTGCTCGCCGGTGTCCGCGCCGGCGGCGACGGTCAGCGCGAGCACGAGGGCTGCGGGAATAGCAAAGAGACGACGCATCGAGAGGACCTCCGTGTCCTCTCCTTCGCGACGCGCGGGCGCTAGAACTTCGTGCGGACGCGGTAGGTCAGCGTAGTCGAGCCCTCCGGCGGGATGCGCACCGGCCAGTTCGCGGTCGACGACGAGGTCTTGCGGTGCGGCAGCGACGACGAGACGATCGTCCATTCGCCGGGGATCGGCTCGACGACGATCACCGTCTCGGCCGTCTTCTTGGCGTTGCGCAGCACGATCTCGTACGCGCTCTCGTCAATGCCGTTCTTCGAGTCGACGACGTGGAAGTCGGTCTGCTTCTTGCTCGCGGTCACGTCGAACGAGTCGCCGAGATGCAGCCGCACCGTCTCGCCCTTGGGCGTGTGGTCGATCTCGTCGGAACCGACGAACTGCGCGGTGCCGGCGGTGTCGCGCTTGTAGACGCGCACGGCGCCCTTCGGCAGCGGAATTCCCAGCGAACCGCTCTGGTTGCGGAACGTCACGTACGTCCCGATCTTGAGCCGCGTCCCGAGATCGCTGCTCGCGGACTCGTAGTAGTACGACGCGCCGCGCAGCTCGAGCGTCTTGGTGACGGGGACCGCGGGCGCGGTGAGCAGCTCCACTTGTTTGGTCTGGTTGTCGCCGATCGTCGTGCGGCGGCTGAGCGTGTAGAGGTGGTACTCGAACAGCGCTTGCTCCGAAACTTGCCGCGGCGCCGCGGCATTCCCAGCCATCGAACGCGCGATGGTCTTCATCGCCGGCTGCACGACGTTGACGTCGCCGGCAACGAGCTGCACCGCGGCGTCGCGATACTCCGTCCCGCTTGCGTTCTGCAATGTGATGAGGCCGCGCAGATCGATGCGGTCGTCCGCCGCCGACAGCAGCGCGGTGTAGTCCGCTTTCCAGCTCAGGCCGCCGCTGAGATACGTGAGCTCGACGTCCTGCGCGGCGTCGGTCGCGTTGGAGAGATCGGTCACCAGCGTCGGGCGGTCGCGCAGATCGGGCGGCAGCGACGGGAACGACAGCGTTCCGTTCACCTCGGTCTCGATGCGGTCGGCGTAGCGCAGCACGACGCCGCCGTTGGTCGCGAGCACGCGCGCGCGCTCGGCGTGCCGCTGGCCGGTGCGCGGGTCGTAGCGCACAACATCGACGTCGCGCCCGACGTACTTCTCGAGCAGCTTCTGCGGCGAGAGCAGATCGTAGTTGAAGTTTTGCTCGAAGACGCTGAGCCCGCCGGGCGCGGTGATGCTTTGCAGCAGCGCGGTCTCCGGCTGCATCTTCGCGCTCACGTCGCGCAGCGCGAGATGCGACTCGCCGCGCGGAAGCGTGATGTGCCGGCGGTCGCGCACCAGCGCGAGCTCGGCGTTATAGATGGTGATGCCGACCCCGCGCTGGTCGCCCAGCGTGCTGGTGCGTTCGCCGGAATCGGCGCCCGCGTTCGTTCCGAGCGCGGCGATGAGGGTGAGAGCAAGGCTGAGAGCACGTCGCATGCGAGAACCTCCGCACGATCGGTCGTACGAACGCCGCCGGAGGTTCGATTGGACGGTTAGCGGACGACCTGCGCCGGCCGGAGACTTCCGTTTCCTTGAAAAAGAGAGTAGGTTAACCGTAGGAGGACGCTGGTGGCTGAAATCTATGTGGAGGTCGTACCGAAGCGCGATGCGGAGGGATATCTCTCAGCGAAGTTCATCGGACCGGAATCGTTCGAGAGCCGGGCCAAGGACATCGCGGACGGTGTGGCGTCGGTCGCCAACTCGGTCCGGGCCGATCTCGAGCGCGCGCTGCACGTCGACACGAAGTCGCCGTACCTGCTGGACACGATCGAGCTGAAGTTCACGATCGATCTCGAGGCCGAGGCCGGCGTCGTCATCGCTCGCGCGAAAGCGTCGGCGGGCTTGGAAGCGACGATCACGTGGAAGCGGAATCCCTGACGTCCAGCAGCTCCGCCGTCGCCCGGCTGAAAACGCCGGACAGCGGGGACACAAAGCCGGAGCTGCTCGGCACGGCGTTCGCGGTGGGGCCGGACACCGCGCTCACGGCGTTTCACTGCGTCGGCGACATGCGGACGCAAACGCTGCGCCATACGAACGTTGTGCTGCACTTCATCAGCGACCGTCCTCCGGTGCGCGCCCAGGTGGTGAGCTTCAGCGCGGACGCCGACTTCGCGGTCCTGCGGCTCGAGCATCCGCTGGCGGGCGATCTCCAATGCCTGCGGCTCGTGCGCGGCGTGCGCCGCTTCGACAAGTTTTGGAGCTGGGGTTTTCCGGCGCAGGCAACGCTGCTGCAGCTGAGCCAGGTTTCGGGAGACGTCGAAGATCCCGCCGCGCTGCTGCAAAACGGCGCGAAGGCGGTGTCGCTTTTCTGCCGAGAAGCGGTCAGCCTCGATCTGCGCGGGCTGAGCGGCGGTCCGGTGCTGATCGTGCACCAAGACCACGAAGCGGTGTTCGGGATCGTGCGCCAGACGCAGCAGATCGACCGGGACAACCCGCTGGCGGTGGGAAACATTTTCGTTGCCTGCCCGGTGAAGTCGGTCATCGACGCATATCCAGCGCTCGACGAGTTCGCGTGCTGCCCGGTATCGCAAAATGACGTGCGCAAGGTCGTCAGCCTCGCGGTGAAAGTCGCCGTGCCGTCCGCGCCCCCGAGCGTTTCGCCGCTCGATTCGTCACCATGGGTTTCCATGACGGCTCGCGAGCCTGAAGGCGTCGCGCTCGAAGCCGTAGGGCTTTACGAAAAACCGTTGCGGCACGGCGACACGATCCTGGTTCGCGTCGCGCAGCAGCTGCAAACGCGGTGGAAGGACCCGAAGACCGAGGCGATCATCGCATGGCAGCGCGAGCCGGATGGAGCGATACTGAGCTTGGAGCGCCCGACGGTCGGCGCGCGCGGTGTCGCGACCTCCTTCACGGGCTACGCGCTCTGCGTGCCGTCATTCGGTGTCGACATCGAATGGCGCGAGGCCACGCACGTGTTCGGCCCGATGTGGGGCCCGATCAAGCTCAAGACGGTGCGCGCCTTCGTCGCCGCCTGCCGCGACAAGCTGCTGCGCGCTCAAATCGTGCGCATCTCCGGCGACGGAACGAAGATGAACCTGACGTGTGCGGAGTACGACCGGTGGCTGTCGCAGGCGTGGCCCTACTACAAGGGACTCGAATCGGCGCTCTCGCGCAACGGGCTGTACCAAAACGAGACGGCGGTCAAGCTGCGCCAGGAAGGACAGCTTCTTCCCGTCGCGCACGAGCTCATCGACAGCGGCCGCCTGGGGGACATGATCCCGCGCCGTTATCGCTATCTCATCGGCGATCGTGCGATCGATCCGCTCGACGTGCAGCTCGTGCTCGAAGGACTGATCGACCAGTACCAGCAGCGTGTCGTGGGTAAGCCGGCTCTAGGGTGACACGAGCGAGCGCCAGGACTTCGAACCTGTCCGCGGCGCGTGCGGTGTGCGCCGGACGATCGCGCATTCCGTCACGGCGCCCATGCGCCCGTGGAAGAACGCGGCGGCGCGTATGCGCGTCGGCGTTGCCCGCACGGGCACGGTGAACGGTCCGTTGTACGCGCGCGACGCCGCCGACGGCGCATCACCGTTGCTCGTATAGCGTATCACGGCGTCGAGCAGCGGGACGCCGAGCGCGACCGTGACGCTGCGCGCACTCGTCCACGCCGTGACGGATTGCACGTGTCCGCGCACGGCTTGGAACACCGCCGGGCCGCCCGACACGTCGAACGACGCGTTCGGGATGCGAAACGGGTAGTGGTGCGCGTCGAGCCAGACGAACTGCGGGGGCAGGCGCGTAACGAACGAGTCCCAGGTCTTGCGCTCGCGCGGCGTCCACAATGTCTCCGCGAGCGCGAGCTCGCGCGGCAGCGTCATGTAGAACAGATGGCCGGCGCCGGCGATGTGCTCGGTCCACACGTTCGCTTGGCCGCCGATCACGTGGGCCGCCTCAGCCGTTGTCAGCCCGGCGGGTGCGATCGTGTAATCGTAGACCTGCTGCAGCGTCGACATGTGCGGGCTGGCGCGCGGCTCTTGCGCCGCATCGCCTTGCGCCGCGTCGAAATACAGCGCGCCGGACGCGCGCACGACGTCGTTGCCGTGATGCGCCGCGGCCGCGGCTCGCTTCGGCGACGTCCACGCCATCACCACGGCGCTGCGCGCAAGCTGCGGCGTGAAGATCTCGTCCCAACCGATGAGGCGGCGCCCGCGCGAGCGGACGTACGCCTCGATCTGCCGCGTGAACCGTGGCTGCACGGCGGACATCGGCGAGGGCACCTCGTCGCCCCCGGCGTGCACGTACGGCGAGGGAAACGCGGCGATCGCTTCGCCGAGCACGTCGCGCGCGAAGTCCAAGCCGGCGCCGGTGGTGCACAGCGTATCGTGCCCGCAGCCGAGCTTCGGATACGCGCGCAGCACGGCGGCGGCGTGGCCGGGCAGATCGATCTCCGGAACCACCGTGACGTGCCGGCGCGCGGCGTACGCGACGACGCGGTCAACGTCCGCGCGCGAGTACGCGCTGCCGGACGCCAGCGCGGGATAGCGGTCGCTGCGCAGCCGCCACGCCTGATCGTCCGTGAGATGCCAGTGGAAGACGTTGAGCTTGTAGTGCGCGGCGACGGCGATGTAGCGCTCGATTACCGGCACCGCGAAGAAATGCCGCGCGGTGTCGAGATGGATGCCCCGCCAGCGGTACGCGGGCCGGTCGGTAATCGTCACGGCGCGCGAGAGCAACCGGTGACGCGACCGCCCCGAAATCTGTTCCAGCGTCTGCACGGCGTAGAAAAGCCCGCTCGCGCCGTTCGCGCGCAGCGTGATGCCGTTGCGGCGCACGCGCAAGGCGTAGCCCTCATCGCCGAGCCGCGGATCGTTATGCTTGGACCGTTCGAGCACGACGTCGGCCCGTGCCGCGCGGCTCGCGAGCACCGCCGTGACGCCGTTTTCGGCCAGGTACGTGCGCAGCTGCACGGCGGCATCCCGATCCGCGGCGTTCAGCGTTGCGATCCGCGCGCGCGCCGGCCACACGAAGCTGCCCGGCTCGACGTGCTCGTCGCGCGGCCGCGGCACGACCGCGATCGGCGGGTAGGCGTAAGCCGTCTCTTCGGCGCGCGCGACCGCCGGGCTGACGACGGCGGCGATGAAGATGCCGGCGAACACCGCGCGCAGCACTCGCATCAAATCAGCGAGATTGTCTCCGCCGGTTTCGCCGGACGTTTTGCCATAGCGGCTTGGAGCTGCGATGCGAGCAAGTCGACGATGGGGTCGTCGATCTCCTCGACGCGGCCGTTGTCGGCAAGCTCCACCAGCTTGGGATCGATCGGCATGCGCGCGAGCAGCGGCGCGCCGGCGAGGTCGGCGACCTGGTCGGCGAACGACGGGCCGAACACGTCGTAGCGCTTGCCGGTGTCCGGCGCGACGAAGTACGACATGTTCTCCACCACGCCGACGATCGGCTTACCCAGCTGGTGCACGAGGTTCGCCGCTTTGCGCACGATCATCGTCGCGAGGCGCTGCGGCATCGTCACGAGCACGATCCCGTCGACGGCGAGCGACTGCAGCACGGTGAGCGGCGCGTCGGACGTGCCCGGCGGAAGATCGATCAGCAGGTAGTCGAGGTCCGACCACAGCGCCTGCTCGTAGAACTGGCGGATCACGCCCGAGAGGATCGGGCCGCGCCAGATCATCGCCGTGTCTTCTTTGTCGGTGAGCAGATTCGAGCTCACGATCTCGATCGCCGAGCGCGACATCGCCGGGACCATCAACGGTTTGGGCTGCTGGCCGGGCGGCGTGGACGGGTCGTTCTCAAGCCCCAGCGGCTTCGTGAGGCCGAAGAGCCGCGGGATCGACGGGCCGGTGATGTCGGCGTCAAGGATGCCGACCTTCTTGTGCGCGCGGCGCAGGCCGACCGCGAGCAGCGCGGTGGTCAGCGACTTGCCGACCCCGCCCTTGCCCGACATGACCGGCACGACGTATGTGAAGCGGGCGCGGCGCGCGAACGCGCCCGGCGCGCGGCGCAGCGGCATCTTGTCGTCGTTCATGATCGTCGGCACGCGGCCCGATAGCCGCGCCTGCACGAGCGCCGCGACGATCGGCTCGACCCGCAGGCCGTGCGCCTTGGCGCCCTGCTCGATCGTCTCGTACTTGTTCACGCCGCAGCCCGCGCAGTGCAGGCCGAACTCGGAGAGGACCTGCTCGGCGATGGGGAGGTCCGCGACGATCTCGCGGATGTTGGTGTCAGGGGCGATCTGGACGGCCATGAAGCGGGAGCTGCAACCTTTGTCGGAGGACAAGCGAAACGGTAGGGCAAGCGGGAACGGTACGGTGAGAGGTTCGGGAGCGGCCCTACGCGTCCCGTGTGTGTCACCCTGGAGCTTGTCGAAGGGTGAGATGACCAGCTCGTTCGACACGTCTGAGAGTACGATGGTTGACACGCTGATCGTCGGCGGCGGGCCCGCGGGCTTGGCCGCCGCCCAGTACTTGGCCGATGCGGGGCGCAGCTCGACCGTGCTCGAGAAGCGCCCGATCCTAGGCGGCAAACTCTCGTCGTGGCGCGACCGCGACGGCGACATCCTCGAAACCGGCCTGCACGCGTTCTTCGGCGGCTACACGAACCTGCACGCGCTGCTGCGTGAGGTCGGGATCGCGCACCACGTGCTGTGGCAGCCACACGCGCTCACGTGGGCGATACCGCCGAACTTCTCGGCGCGCTGGAACGGCGTGCCGGTGTACGAGGAGTTCCGCTTCGCCGACGCGCCGTCGCCGTTCAACGGGATCGGCGCAGTGCTCAATGCGCGGTACGTCTTCAACCACTGGGAGAAGCTGCTGTTCGCCGCGGGCACGCTGCCGATTCTGCGCGGCGAGCACGCATACGCCGAAGCGCAGGACGACATCACGTACGCCCAGTGGCACCGGCGGCGCGGCATGTCGGAGCACATGCTGCGGACGTTCTTCGCGCCGATGGCGCTCGCGCTCAACTTCACGCCGGTCGACGCGATCTCGGCCGAGGCGATGCTGCGCGTGATGGCCTACTTCGCGTCGTCGCGGAACGCGAGCCGCGCGGGCTTCCTCGACGGGCCGCCCGGCCCGCGGTTCGTGGAACCGCTCGCGGAGCATGTGCGCAAGCGCGGCGCAACGATCGAGACGAACGCCGCTGTCGGCGAGCTGCTGTTCAGCGGCGACCGCTGCACCGGCGCTCGCACGCGCGACGGCCGGGTGTTCGAAGCGGAGCACGTGGTCATCGCGACGCCGGTGCACGACGCGAAGAAGCTTCTGCCCGAAGCGATGCAGCGCGACCCGCTGATCGAAGGCGTGGCCAAATTGCAGAGCTCGCCCGTGATCAACGCCCACCTGTGGTTCGACCGCCCGATCTCGCGCTTCACCAACCTGATGTTCTCGCCGGGGACGCTGCTCGGCGTGCACGCGGATCTCGGGATGGCGTCGCCGGGGTACGAGTGGTCCGGGAAGTCGTTCATCGAGGCGTGCGTCGCGCCGGCCGACGATTTGATCGCGCAGGATGACGACACGGTGATCAACGCGGTGATGGACGATCTGGGCAAGCTCTACCCGCTCGCGACGCGGCAGCATCTCGTCAAAGCGAAGCTGGTTCGCGTCCCCAAGAGCGTCTACCGGGCGAGCCCGGGTGCGGAACGGTTGCGCCCCGGCTCGCGCACGCCCGTGCGCAATCTGTTCCTGGCGGGCTGTTACGTGGACACGAAATTTCCGGCAAGCATCGAAGGCGCGACGCGCAGCGCGCGCATGGCGGTCGAAGCCGTCCTGGCGGAATCCCGTGCTCGCGCCTGACCGCGGCGCGCATACGCTCGGCGCGGATTTCGAAGCACACGCCGGGCCGAGCCAGGCGCACGACGCCGGACAGTGCGCGGTCGCTCCCGCCGAGGGCCGTCGGCTCGAGGCATGCTACCGCGTCTGCCGCGAGATCGCGCGCATCCACTCCAAGACGTTTTATCTGAGCTCGCTGTTCCTGAGCCCGCCCAAGCGGCGCGCCGTGTGGGCGGTGTACGCGTTCTGCCGGACCGCAGACGACATCGTGGACCGCGTCGCACCACCCCGCGACCGGCTCGAAGCGATCGCAGCGTGGGAGCGCGGCCTGCTCGACGCGTACGCCGGCCGCGCGACCGATCCGATCTACGTCGCGTTCGCCAATGCCGTGCGGCGCTTCGGCATCCCGATCGAACCGGCGCTCGACCTGCTGCGCGGCGCGCGCATGGACGTCACGGTCCGCCGCTACGACACGTACGAGCAGTTGCGCGAGTACTGCTATTTCGTCGCCTCAACGGTGGGACTGCTGGTGCTGCCGATCCTCGGCACGATCACACCGGCCGCGACGCGGTACGGCATCGCGCTCGGCCGCGCGATGCAGATGACGAACATCCTGCGGGACGTCGGCGAGGACGCCCGCATGGACCGCATCTACCTGCCCGCGGAGGACTTGCGCCGCTTCGGCTGCACGGAAGCGTCGATCATCGACGGCGTGGTGGACGAGCGCTTCCGCGAGCTGATGCGCTTCGAGATCGCGCGCGTCCGTCTGATGTACGCCGAAGCGGAACCCGGCATCGGTTTGCTCGCTCCCGAATCACGCTACACGGTGCGCTTGGCGCTCTCGCTGTACCGCGGCATCCTCGACCGCATCGAATCGAATCGCTACGACGTCTTCACGCGCCGCGCGCACGTGCCGCTGCGGGGGAAGGCGATGACCGCCCTGGCGGTCGCGTTCGCACGCTAGGGCCACGGTGCGGGCGAATACGAATTGTTGGCCGGAAAGTCGACTCTTGCGCTGCGCGTTTTCTTGACGGCGCCGTGCCGAACCGCTATCATAGGCGTAATCGCTCCGGTAGGGGCGAGCCAATTACCTCAAAGGGGAGCCGATAGGCTCCCCTTTTCATTACGGGTGCATGCTCTTTGAAGAAAACAGCCGTTCTCATTGACGCGGGATTCTTACGAACGGTCTTGCCCGGCACGGTCGGCTTCGCAGCGCTAGCGGACATCATCGAGGCGTTCGCTTTCGCGTGTGTATCCGCTGCCGACAGTGAGGAGATGCACCGCGTTCTGTACTACGACTGCGCGCCGTACGATGGTGACGGACGGCGGAAGCCGCACCCGTTGGATCGAGCCCGACGGCCACTTCTCCCGGCTATCAGAATTTCTTTAACTCCGTACTTTCGCTTCTGAAGAGCAAGCCCTATTTTGCCGTGCGACTAGGCGAGATTTCGTTTGACGGCTGGACTCTATCCGATAAGGCAACCAAGGAGGTCCTCAACCGCGGTCGTGCGATCGTTGCAGACGATTTTGAGGCCGTGCTTCGTCAGGAAGGCGTCGATCTGCGGATCGGGCTCGATGTAGCCATTATGGCGAAGGATCGCCTGATCGACAGGATCGTCGTTGTCTCGGGCGACGCCGACATCGTACCAGCTATGAAGGTAGCGCGTCGCGAAGGTGTGCAAGTCGTGCTCGCGTCTCTGAATCACACGGTGAAGGCGTCGCTCCGTGAGCATACTGATTTATATCGAACCGTCGACCTTCAGGCGGTCATTGCGAGCCTCTATCCCGACGGTTTACCGGTAAAACCGCCGACCACACCGGCTGTTGTGTCGTCGTTAACGCGTTGACGGATGCGTCAGCCGATCAGGCGCCTTGCTTCGGCGCCGCACCCGCCGTCGATACGGTCAGGCTCTTTGTTCCGAGGATCGAGGCCGGGTCGGTCGGCACTGCGGACGATCCCGGGATCGTGGCATCCCAAACGAGCACCCGCGTTTCGTACTTCGGTGAACTCGTTTGCCGGGTGGTCCTGTCCACCCACTCAAGGCGAGAAGAAGATGTTGACGCAGTTGTGCTCGGCGATTTCGTGGTGATCGTCACGTTGTTGGGGAACCCGGAGTCGGCGGCCTTCATGAGCCGCCGCCATCGGAGATGCGCTCGATGCGGTGCTCCATGGCGCCCCAGTCGGCGACGCACCAGAGCATCGCGAGGAGCAACGGGGCTCCGCCTGCGATCCACATCACCGCGCCGGCGTCGCGCTGATCGTCGAGCGCGTCCGGGTGGCTGGCGTAGTGTGCGTACATCACGTTCCGTGTGATCCAGAATGCGAAGCCCAAGAACGCGCTCATCGGCAACGCCAGAAACAGCGCGAGGACGCGCACCGGGTGCGGTGGCGCATGCGGGGCGGGAGCGACAGCCAGCAGCGGCGTCCAGAAGATCAGCGCCGACGCGAGATAGAGCACGTGCTCGCACACGTGGACCGCTTCGTTCTCCAGCGCGGCCTCGTAGAGCGACGAGAAGTGCGTACCGTACAGAACGAGCGAGAACTGAACCCACGCCACCACGGGGTGCGTGAGCGCGCGCAGCGGCGTCGCGTTCAGCAC
>JAQBPK010000318.1 GCA_028287565.1 Vulcanimicrobiota bacterium | reverse complement strand
CCACCCAGACCGCGCGCCACAGCTTCCGCCGCTCGCGTTCCGAGAAGAGCTCCCGCAGCGACGGGCGCGCGTAGCGCCACGAGAACGGCGAGGCGTAGGTGGTATCGTTCACGGTCCGGCGCGTCGGTTTCGCGGGACGCGCTAGATCGGCCTCGACGAGAAACGTCGGGAAGGAAGGGAGGGCCTGTCGCCTCACCGCATCAGACGACGCCGCGCGCGCGAGCGCAAGCGGCAGACGGGACGTGCGCCCGGACGAAAGGGCGGCAGATCGAACCTGCGTGCGGACGAAAAGCCAGCGGCGGGAATGACCCGCGCTCGCGAGGGCACCGCCTCCCACAGTGGACGACACACGCGCGACCGCGGACCGCGGCTTCACTTTGATCGAGATCGCCGTCGCGGTGGCCATCGTCGCGACGACGGTCGCCGCGGGAATCGGGATATCGCTCGCCTCACGCTCGTTCGCGGTCTCAGCGGCGGCAGCGGAGTTCGATCACCTGCTGGACAGCGCACGCACGATCGCGCGCGAGACGCAAGGCGCGACGCTCGTCTTCGCACCCGATGCGTACGGCGACGGCACCGAAGTTCGCATCCTCGCGCCGGGCCCGAACGACACGCTGGTCGCGACGACGATGCCGATCATGCACACGCACGCGGCGATCGAAGAAGCGCAGTCTCTCGGCAAAGCGCCGTTCGCGCTGGTCGTGCACGCGAGCGGCGCACTCGGCGGCCGCCCAGGTTACCGCCGCGGCGACACGACGGCTTCCGGCGAAGTGGGCTGCCCCGCGAGCGGCTCATTCCATTTCGTGATCCACACCGCGGGAACGACGGCGGACCGCTTTATCCCCTGCCGCATCACGCTCGCCGCAACAGGCCCAATCGGACTCGCAACATGGCCACCGGCGTCAGTGGCCCCGTTACCGACGCCATGCAGTAGTGGTGCGTGCGCACCGGCAGTACTTCCGACGCCCCCGTCATCAAACCCAAGCTGTCCGCCAAACTACGCGCCGGCACAAGGCGGATGCACGCCAGCCCCACCGGGATCGGGACCACGCTATCACGTAAGCGCATCCCTCGCATCAGCAACGATGAGCGTGGGCGGAAGCGACGATTCGATCATCGCAAAAGCAGACCTCACAAACGCAAACGCCGTCCCCGCAGGAACACCACTATCGCTACCGGTGCTGATCCAGCGCGTGACCGATCCAATCTGCACAGCCACACCGACAGGCCCACAGCCGTCGGCATCGACGTTCACGCTGAAAGCCATCTCACCGGGCACATGCACGGTCACGATCGGCGCCGACTCATCCGCCGTCCCAGGCGCAACAGCGGACAACGTAACGTTCAACGTCCCAGTCTCCGCCGCAGCACCAACGCCTACTCCGACACCGCTCTCGTGCGACCGCAAAAAAAATGGGCTGTGCTATCACCAAATCGTCGATGCAGTGTCGCAAACGTTCTGGAAGTATGTCGTTCCTGATTATGCATGTGATACAGGTGACAACGGGAACGAATGTCACTATATTAATTCGATCAAGGAAATCTATATCGGACCCGGCTACGGCGTACAACCAATCGGTCCACCCACCGATAATAGCCATGAGTTGTTGTTTGAAGTGCAATCTCTCCGCACCGTATTCAACTCCTGCCAGCCATTTACGTTTATTGCAAGTTTTCCCGTCAATATTCCTATTCCGTGGGGTGGGTACGGGATAGGCTCGCCAACCGATGCAACTATCGGGTTTGGTGAACCATCGGTATTTTCAACGATAAACCACGTCACAACGGGAAGTTTACCAAATGGAGATTTCACCGAGCCTGATATGATTTGGCAACAACCCACGACGCTATCAGCTATGTATAATGCGGTAGCGCAACGTCTTGTCGGCACGCCCTATACCTTTTCGTATTCGTCCGCCAGTTCAACAATGCAATCCGTGGTTTGGTATCCGGATTTTGCCGGTTGCGACGCCTTGGGCGATGCGGTGTTCGGCACAGAATTTGGCAATGCCGGGGTCCAAATCGTCTTCAGCATATTCCAGGCGCTAGGAAGCGAGCAATAAATAAACAGTGGGCGGAGCCACTTTATGGCTCCGCCCACTGTTTGGATCGAGCTCGCTTTAGAAGCCGAATCCCAACGTCTGCTCGACAAAGCCGATTAGGTTCAATCCGCCAGCTGCTCCGTCGATCGCGTATAGGTTCAGCACATACGGCTGCCCTGCGACCGAACTTGGAGCGGGGATTGACGTGATTGGGACCGGGATGCCCGCCGGGACGCCGATGCCGTCGTAGAAGCCCGCCGGGATCGCGTTCAGCGGGGACTGGACGAAAGCGTTGGGCGTTCCCGACGCTGCTACGGTCGCGATTCTCGGTGCCGCCACACTTTGCGCGCCTGTTAGCGCCGCCGCCACCGCGCACGGGGCCACCGTTGTCGTGCAGATGCCGAAGCCGACGCCCGGCTTGCCCTTGCTGAAGCCCGGCGCCGCATTGTGTGAGATTACCTCAGAACCTGCCGGCGCGACCGCGTAGCTCGGCTCCTGGTAGACGTACAATCCCTTCGTGCCGCTCGCGGCCGTTCCGCCGAGGACCACCGTGATGCGATTGTTCGTCGCGGCGGTGGTGAGCGTCGTTACGGCGATCGCCGCGTTGAAGAAGTACGGTCCCGGTGCCGTCGGACACTCCGCGCCGGAGCCCCCATTCGACAACGTCGGGGTACCCAGACCGGGAAACACGGAGATCGTGTGCGTGATGCCGCCGGGGATCGCGTACAGTCCGGATGCCTGGCCGTAGTTCACGGACGGGCCTGTGATGTTCAGCGGCAGGTTGTCGACGCACACGTCGACGTTGCCGCTCGCGCCTGTTCCGGAGTCGGGCGACCCCTGGATGAACCGCAGCAGCGTCTGGTTGTTGCCGCCGGACTGGATCGTGCCGGGGGTGCCCCCGGCATTGTTCGGGCCGCCCGCGAACGGCAGCGAATTTCCCGTTCCGCCGCTGCAGGCGGACATCGACACGGCGAACGCGCCCAGGACGGCCAAACGGACGAGGAGACTACGCATTCTCGGAGAGACCTCTCAAGGAGCCGAAGGCGAGCGACGACGCGAGGCCACCCAAAAGCGACCTGCAATCGTGCGCGACGTTGGATTCAAGTCCGCGCGAATCCTCCGGTTCGTCAACGCTGCTGAGCGAGCCGCGCGGCCAAGTCGGCCGTCAGGAGCTCGATCATCGCCCTGGGATCGTCGATTCGCCCGGTGACGACCGCCTCGAACCCGCGCACGGCCGCCTCGTAGCCGTACCGCGCGCGCCGCTCCCCAACCCGCCGCGCAATGGGCCGTAGCGCACGTTCGCGCCAGCGGTGGCGGGGCGGCAGCTCCCCGCCGCCCGGCCGCGCGAGCTCCCACAGCAGCGCGAACTCCCCCGCCAGCGCGCTCGCCAACGGCACCGCCGCGCCGCGCGGGTCGTTCGCGAACAACTCGAACGCGATCGCCAGCGCTTCGGCCGAGCGCCCGTCGACGAGCGCGGCGGCGTACTGCCACGCCTTGGGATCCTCGACGCTCAGGCTCTCGCGCTCCAGCTCGGCTACGGTGATCGTGCGCCCGCCCAGCGCGAGCTTCTCGAGGTCGTTGCGGATCGACCCGATGTCGGCGTCGCTCTCGGCCAGGATCGTGACGACCCGCGGCTGCGCCTTCGCGCCCAGCCGCTCGAGCGTCTCGCGCACGAAGCGCTCGCGTACGTCGGCGTTGGGCGTCGTGTCGATGCGCAGCGCCTTGCGGCCGGCGAGCTGTCCGTACGGCTCGGGCTTCGTCTTCTTCGCCGGCGAGAACAGATCTTCGAGAACCAGCGTGTTGCCCGCCGGGACGCTCTCCGCGACGGCCCACAGGTCGCGGCGCGGCTGCGCGCGCAGGCGGTGGCAGTTGCGCACGACCACCACGCGCCGGTCGGCCAGGAACGGCATCGCGTTCACCGCGTCGCCCGCCGCGCGGCCGATCGCATCGGACTCGGGTCCGTCGAACACGTCGCAGTTCAGCGCGCGGATGTCTTCGGGCAGCAGCCGGTCGAGCACGGCGTCGAGCGCGCGCTGCGCGAGGATCGGGTCCTCGCCCTCGATGATGACGAGCCCGTCGATCTTCGGGCTCTTGTCGAGGAAGTCGTAGAATTTCACGCGACGGGCAGCGGAATGCGCGGCCGGTGCTCGAGATCCGCGATCGCATCGGCGTACGGCGGGTGAACGACGCCGTACTCCGTGATGAAGCCGGTGATCAGCCGCCCCGGCGTGACGTCGAACGCGGGATTGTACACCGCGTCTTCCGCGGCGATGCGCACTTCGTCGGGGGCGCGCTCCTCGATCGGAATGTCAGCGCCGGACGCGATCGCGAAGTCGAACGTCGAGCGCGGCGCCGCGACGTAGAACGGAATGCCGTGATGCGCCGCGGCGATCGCGACGCCGTACGTGCCGATTTTGTTCGCCGTGTCGCCGTTGCGCGCGATGCGGTCCGCGCCGACCACGACCGCGCGCACGTCCTTGCGCTGCATTGTGATCGCGGCGGCGGAGTCGACGATCAGCGTGCACGGCACGCCGGCCTCGTGCAGCTCGAACATCGTCAGGCGCGCACCTTGCAGCAGCGGGCGCGTCTCGTCGACGAACACGTGCAGCGCCCTGCCCGCGCGGTGCGCCGCGATGAAGCAGCCCAGCGCGGTGCCGTCGCCGCCGGTCGCGATCGGCCCGGTGTTGCAGTGCGTCAGCACGTTCCCGCTCGCCGGAAACAGCTCGACCGACGCCTCCCCGATGAGGCGGTCGACGTCGCGCTGCTCGTCGTGAATGCGAGTGGCCTCGGCAAGCTCCCCACCCGGCGGCGCCGCGAGGATGCGATCCACCGCCCACGCGAGGTTCACCGCGGTCGGGCGGGCTGCGCGGATCCGCGCGGCGGCGGCCTCGTACGCCGCGCGGTCGCCGGCGTGCAGCCGCGCCGCGAGGGCGACGCCGTACGCGCCGAAGATGCCGATCGCGGGGGCTCCGCGGACCGCCAAGGTGCGTATCGCCTCGACGACGTCGTCC
>JAQBPK010000270.1 GCA_028287565.1 Vulcanimicrobiota bacterium | reverse complement strand
TCGCAGCTTGTGCTCGGCGTCCTCGGCGTTCGCGCGCGACACGATGACGAGGTCGGGCTTGAGCACGCGCGCGGAGAGCGTGACGTAGATGTTGTCGGCGTCGTGGTCGACCGCGGTCACCAGGCCGCGCGCGCGCTCGATGCCGGCGGCTTGCAGCGTCGCGACGTCCGCGGCATTGCCGTGCATGACGATGAACCCTTCGGCCGCCGCGCGCTCGAGCGAGTTCTGGTTGATGTCGATGACGACGAACGGGATCTTCTCCGACGTGAAGTCGCGCGCGATCTCGCGGCCGACGCGGCCGAAGCCGCACAGGATGAAGTGGTCGCGCATCTTAGCGACCCGCCGGCGCATGCGGCGCTGCGAGAACTCGGCACCGAGATGTCCTTCGATGATGTAGCCGAAGCCCGCGAGCACCGTGTACGTCAGCGCGCCGAAGCCGAACGCGACGACGGCGATCGTCCACCACTTGCCCGAGATGTCGAGCGGGTGCGCCTCGCCTCCGCCGACCGTCGTGACCGTCGTGACCGTCATGTAGAGCGCGTCGAACCACGACCAGCCCTCGAGCATGACGTAGCCCGCCGTCCCGACCACGATGACGGCGACGAGGAGCGACATCGCCACGAGCAACCTGCGCGGGAGAACTGAGCGCTCGTTCATACACGGCCGCCCCGTCCTTCGATCCTAGCGCGCGTTGTTCCGCCGCAGCCCGATCCGGCCGCCGTCGTAGTCGAACCACCACTCGAACGCGCTCATCTCGTCCGTGCCGACGATCGCGTCGAGCGGGATGTCGATGGCGTCGCGCCGGGTGTTGCTCTGCTCGATCCCGACCGTGAGGCCGTCGAACCGCTGCGGCCCGAGCGTGAACGACGGCACGCGCCGCGGGACGACGACGATCGAGCCTTCGAGATACCGCTCCTCCGAAGCGCCGCGGCCGCCGCGGAACGACGCCGGCGCCCAGCGCGCGGCGATCTCTTTTGCATACCGCTGTTCGAACGGCGCGAGCACGAACAGGTGCGCCGAGCCGGTGTCGAGCGCGAACCGGTCGCCGGACGCCGCGCCGAACGCCGCGTGCACGAGCGGAATGCCCTCGTCGAAGTTCGCGGGGGTCACGTAGGTGCGCGGGTCGGCGAACACCTTCTCCGCCGCTTGCGGCGTGAGCACGTCCACGCGCTGGTTCGCGTAGTCGACGTGCACGACGTGCCCGACGAAGAAATCGTAGCCGAGGATACCGTCCAGCGTGCCGTACCCGATGTCGAGCGGGATCGCGAGCGTCGACACGTTGGCGAGCACGAGCGGTCCTACCGTCATCTGCGGCACGGTCACGTGCTCGAGCAGCGGGGTCCAGCCGCGCCGCGCGGCGACCCGGCTGTCGAGCGTGATGCTGGCGGTTCCGGTGTCGAGGATGAAATCCAACCGCCGGCCGTCGGCCGCGACGTCGACGAAGATCGTGCGGCCGTGGAAGTGCGCCGGCAGGGTCACGACGCCGCTCGGCGGCGGGCTCGGCACGGCGAACGTGCGCTGCACGGGCGGCGGCGCGACGTCGGCGTCGCCGACCGCTTGCGGTTCCACCGCGTCGACCGTGACGTCGAGATCCTGCGCTTCTTTCCCGTTGGTCACGTGCCAGTGGCGTGGGCGGCGTGCCCCGCTCGCCGGCTCGAAACGGTCGAAGGCCGTGACGTTCGTGCGGGCGCCCTCCCGCGTGATCTCGTGCGCGATCAGCCCGCTGGATTTGTCGACGTAAAACCAGTGCGGCTTGTCGCTGGGCGCGCGGTCGACGACGACCCACGCCGGACCGAAGCGCTCCGACTCGCCGGCGAGCGCGCAGTCGGCGGTATCGAACGCAAACACGCTTTGCGGGATTCGGTCGAGCGCGTCGCCTTGATCGTCCGACAGCGTCGCGTGCGCGATCCCGTTGCCGTCGGCGCGCCAGCGCAGCGCGCCGAGCCGGCCCGCGGAATACTGCATCGCGCCGAGCGCCATCGCCGCGCGGAAGTCCTCGCCGCGCACCGCGACGCGAACGGCGATGCGGTGCTCGCCGTTGACGTACGTCCAGCGCTCGCGGCGCTGCGCGAATCCCGCGTCCGGCTTCCCGGCCGCCCTCGCATAGACGGATAGCACGTCGCTGAGCGATGCCTTGGTCGCGTGCACGTCCGGCGGACGCCATTCCGCCGACGCAGTTGCCTGTAGCGCGAACGCGAATGCGAACGCGAACGCCGGCGCGAGCGCGCGCTTCACGTCGCGAGCGCCGCTTCCACCGCGGCGCGCAGCGGGTTGGACGCGTCGCCCCATGCCTCGACGAACGAGCGCAGGATGTGGCCGGTGAGACCCCACACGCGGCGGCTTTCGTAGTCGAGCAGATACGTCTCGATGGTGAGCTCGCCGATCGTGTGCGTTCCCTTGGTGAGCTCGTCGACGATCACGTCGAGCGGGATCGTGAACACCGCCGCGGTCTCCGTGCCGTCGATCGTCAGCGGACCGGGCGCGACCGTCGCGACGAACGGCGTCACGTCGAAGTTGTTCGCGCGCGTCTG
Organism: Vulcanimicrobiota bacterium; assembly: GCA_028287565.1. Lineage (GTDB taxonomy): Bacteria > Vulcanimicrobiota > Vulcanimicrobiia > Vulcanimicrobiales > Vulcanimicrobiaceae > Vulcanimicrobium. Next base: position 15,476 of record JAQBPK010000270.1, on the reverse strand, counting down.
GCGGGTGATGGGCAGCTGGCCGACGATCGTGACGCGATCCGCGGTGACGCCGACCTCCTCGCGCAGCTCGCGCAGCGCGGTGCGCCGCAGATCGCCGCCGTCCTCCGCGTCGACGGAGCCGCCCGGCAGCGCGATCTGGCCCGGATGGTCGCGCAGGTGCGCCGCCCGCTCGATGAAGATCACGCCGTGCGGCGGCGTCTTCAAGATCGCGAGCGCGACCGCGGCGGTGCGCCGTACCGGCTTGCTCACAGCAGGAAACCGATCGCATGCGCCGGTGCGAGACGAGGATACATCGGCGCCGGTCGTTCGACGGACGCCGCGCGGTCCCGCCACAGCCAATTGCCAGAAACCGCGGCCGTCCCGCCGGGGATGAAAGAAAGCGCCCTGCGGCGCATTTATCCACGATGGCGGCGCGCCCGTGATAGAATTCTTCCTCCACCGGCCTGTTTTTGCGTCGGTCTGCGCGCTGTTCATCATCTTGGCCGGCGTCATCTCGATCCCGACGCTGCCGGTCGCGCAGTTCCCGCAGGTCGCGCCGCCGGTCGTCACGGTGACCGCGAACTTCATCGGCGCCAACGCGCAGGCGGCCGAAGCGTCGGTGACGACACCGCTGGAGGAGGCGATCAACGGCGTGGACGGGCTGCGCTACATCACGTCGACGACCACCAGCGACGGCACCAGCACGATCGTCTCGACGTTCGAGCTTGACCGCAACATCGATCTGGCCGCGAACGACGTCCAGAACCAGGTCAACAACACGATCGGGCGGCTGCCAACCGAAGTTCGCGCGACCGGCGTGACCGTGACGAAGAACAGCGGCACGTTCGTGCTCGCGATGGGCCTTGCGTCGAACGACGCGCGCTACGACCGCGTGTTCCTGAGCAACTACGCGGCCAACACGATCGTCGACACGCTCAAACGCATCCGCGGCGTGAACGACGTGCGCATCTTCGGCGAGCGGCGCTACGCGATGCGGCTGTGGCTCGACCCGACGCGGCTCAACCAGAACCATCTCGCCGCGTCGGACGTCGTCGCGGCGCTGCAGACGCAGAACGTGCAGGTCGCCGCGGGCTCGATCGGCGCCGCGCCGATCCGCAGCGACCAGCCGTACCAGATCTCCGTGCGCGCGATCGGGCGGCTGCGCACGCCTGCGGAGTTCGGCGAGCTGATCCTGCGCGCGAACCCGGGCGCTGCTCACGTGCGCCTGCGCGACGTCGGCCGCGTCGAGCTCGGGGCTGAGAGCTACGCGCAGGATCTGCGCCTGTCGGGCAAGGACGCAATCGGCATCGCGGTGCTCACGCTGCCCAGCGCCAACGCGCTGCAAGTCGCCGGCGACGTCCGCACCGTGATGAACAAGCTCGAGCAGCGCTTCCCGCACGGCGTGTACTATAGGTTCGGGTTCGACGCGACGCCGTTCGTCGCGGAGTCGATTCGCGAGGTGCTCAAGACGCTGGCGATCTCGATCGTGCTGGTGATCGCGGTCGTCTTCTTGTTCCTGCAGTCGTGGCGGACCACGCTGATTCCGGCGATCACGATCCCGGTGTCGCTGATCGGGACGTTCGCGCTGATGAAGATGCTCGGGTTCTCCATCAACACGCTCACCCTGTTCGGGCTCACGCTGGCGACGGGACTGGTGGTCGACGACGCGATCGTGGTGATCGAGAACATCGCGCGCTTCTTTAACGCGTAGTGCATGGACCCGTACGCCGGCGCGTCGGCGGCCATGAAGGAGATCACCAGCGCGGTCGTCGCCAGCTCGCTGGTGCTGCTGGCGGTATTCATCCCGGTCGCGTTCTTCTCGGGCACCACGGGACAGCTCTACAAGCAGTTCGCGCTTACGATTGCATGCGCGATCACCATCTCGCTGTTCAACGCGCTCACGCTCACGCCGACGCTGTCAGCGCTGCTGATGGGCAAGCACACGGTCCACCGCACCGGGTTCTACGGCTTCGTCAACCGGATCATCGACGGCTCGCGCAGCGGCTACCATGCGCTGCTGCCCGCGCTGGTGCGCTGGCGCTTCGCCGTGCTGGGGATGTTCGCGGTCGGCCTGGTTGCGACGTACTTCGCGTACCAGACGATTCCGACCGGATTTCTGCCCGACGAGGACCTCGGCTACTTCTACGTGACCGTGCAGCTGCCCGAGGGGTCGTCGCTGGCGGACACCGAGCACGTGACGCGCCGCATCGAGGGCATCCTCGGCGGCTTCCCCGAGATTTCGGTCGTCTTCGAACCCAATGGGACGCAGTTCGGCGTGAACGCACCCAACCGCGCGCTGATGTTCGTCTCGCTCAAGCCATGGCACGAGCGCACGTCGGACACGGAGTCGGCCGCCGGCGTGATGCGGCGGCTGCGCCCGCAGCTCGGCCAGATCGCGAACGCGACGGTGCTCGCGTTCAACCCGCCCGCCATCCGCGGGATCGGCAACCTCGCCGGGTTTCAGTTCGAGCTGCAGGACCAGGGCGACACCGGCATCCCCGCGCTCGCCGCCGCGGCACGGAGTCTGATCGCCGACACGAAGCGCGATCCGACGCTGCGCAACGTTTCGACGACGTTCCGCACCGACGCGCCGCAGCTCGTCGTCGAGCTCGACCGCCAAAAGATCGCGTCGCTCGGCATCCCTCTGCAAGACGTGGTCTCCGCGATGCAGGTGTACCTGGGCTCGCAGTACGTGAACGACTTCGACTACCTCAATCGCTCGTACCGCGTGTACGTGCAAGCCGACACGCCGTACCGCGACCGGCTCGCCGCGCTCGACCGCATCTACGTCCGCGCGGCCGGCGGCGTCCCCGGGCTCGCGGAGACGATCCCACTGTCATCGCTGGTGCACACGCACGTCGACCGCATCGCACCGATCATCACGCACTACAACCTCATGCGCTCGATCGAGATCAACGGCGTTCCGGCGGGCGGCTACGGTTCGGGCCAGGCACTCGCGGCAATGACGAGCGCCGCGCAGAGCCTACCGTCCGGAACCACGTACGAGTGGACGGGCATCTCGCGCGAGCAGATCGAGTTCGGCACGCAGGCGCTGGTGATCTTCGCGCTCGGCTTGCTGTGCGTCTTCCTCGTGCTCGCGGCGAACTACGAGAACTACACCGATCCGATCATCATTCTGGTGTCGGTGCCGCTCGCGATCCTAGGCGCGATACTCGCGCTCGACCTGCGCGCGCTGCCGAGCGATCTGTACGCCCAGGTCGGCTATCTGATGCTCATCGCGCTCGCGAGCAAGAATGCGATCTTGATCGTCGAGTTCGCGAACCAGCGTCGTAAGGCGGGACTCAGCGCCGCGGAAGCGGTGCGTGACGCGGCGCAGACGCGCCTGCGCCCGATCCTGATGACGTCGCTTGCATTCATCCTGGCGACGGTGCCGCTGGTGCTCGCGTCCGGCGCCGGCGCGGCGAGCCGGCGTTCGCTGGGCACGGCGGTGTTCGGCGGGATGATCCTCTCGACGGTGCTGAACCTGTTCGTCGTGCCGGTGGTGTACGTCGCGCTCGCCGGCTTGCGCGAGCGGATGTCGCGCCGCAAGCCGGCAGCGAAACATGCGAACGGCCACGCGCCGCCGGGAGCGGTTCCCGTCACCGCGGAACGGACGGCGGGCGGCGAGATCGTCCTGCACTTCGCCGACGGCAGCGACCCGGTGCGGTTGGCACGTCCGGAGTGAAGCGCGGCTGGCCCGTCGCAGTCGTTTGCGCGGTCGCGCTCGTCATAGGCACCGCGCTCGGCTACGGCTTGCTGCGGTTTCGACACTATTCCGTGCCGTCGGGCGCGATGGAACCGACGATCCCCGCGCGTGCCGTGTTGTTCGTCGACCGCTTCGCCTATCACGGGCACACGCCTGACCGTGGAGACGTCATCCTCTTCATGCCGCCGATCCTCGCGAATGGCGCATTTATCAAGCGCGTCGTGGCGGTTCCGGGCGACCGCTTCGCTATTCGGCACGGCCATATGACGCTGAACGGAAAGCCGGTCGACGAGCCGTACGTGAAAGAAGCCACGGACTACGAGTTCGTGATCGAGAGCCATGGGATTCGCGTCAACGGCATGAAGCTCGATCCCGCCGTGGCCGCGATCCCGCCGCGCAGCGAGTGGAGTGCTCCGGATACCGTCCCACGCGGCTGCTACGTCGCGCTCGGCGACAACCGCAATAACTCCGAGGATTCGCACATCTGGGGATTTCTATGTCCGGGGCGCGCGAGCGCGTATACGTCCCAACCGCCGGCGCTCGTCGGCCGCGCGGTGCTGCCGCCGTTCGCGTCGATGTAACGGCGCTCCGTTACGCCGGTTCCGCGACGGCGTCGACGTCCGCAGCTTCGATCTTCGCCTCGCACGCGGCCGGATCGCCAAGCCATGGAAAGAAGTCCGGCGGGTTGTTGAAGCCGTTCACGAACGTGCGCCGCAGCGCGAGACGCCACGACGCTTCGAGCAGATAGCGCTGCACGTGCGGTGGCGGCGGCTGCAGCAGCGCGTTGGTGAACGCCGTTGACCACGCCGCGTACTCGCCCCAGTGGCGCTCGAACGTCGCCCGCATCCATGCCTCGTCGAACGGCTGCGCGCCGCGTTCCACGATCGCGCGGAGATATGCCGCGGCGGCTTTCGTCGCGTTGTTCGAGCCCTGGCCCGTGATCGGATCGTTCAGCACGACCGTGTCGCCCAGCCCGAACGCAAGCGCGCCCGAGCTCAACCGCGCAACCGGATCGCGCACTTCCGGCGTGAACCGTCCCGCCAGCGTCGCGCCTGCATCGGTAAGCTCGACGTCCGCGCACCGCGCGAACTCGGTCGGCACGAACGCCGCCAACAGCTCGAGCATCAGCGCGAGCCGATCCTCCGGGGCGGCGACGCCGTCGAAACGGTCGAGCGGTCCGCCCGGAATCGCTTCGAAGAACAGATAGTCGCACGCGCCGTCGCCTCCCAATCCCGGGATGCAAAAGAACTCGCCCGCGCCCGGCACGACGCTGAACGAGACGCGCACCGGATCGTACGGCTGCAGGTTCTTCACGCAGCACACAGCGAGCGCGCGTTGCGGCCGGTCGAACGGCGAGCGCGCGGCGTCGCGCGCGAACAGCCGTCCCACGTCACCCTTGCCTGCGGCGACGATCAGCAGTTCGCACTCGCGCGCCAGCGCGTCGAGATCCGTCACGCCCACCGGGCGAACGTCAAGGCGGCCGCCGTTGCGTTCGAAGATTTCCATATACGCCGGGAACTTCAGGCGCTGGTCGACCGAAGCCGCGGGCGCGTCGAGCGGTCCGACCCATTCGATCGCGGCTTTTCCGTCGGGAGCGATCATCGCGAACTGCAGCGCGTCGATCGCCGGGCACGCGTCGTCCCAGAGATTGAGCCCGAGATCGCGCTCGATCTGCAGCGCGTCGTGGAACATGCCTTGCGTCGACCGGATCGCACCGTCCGCGATCTGCCGCGCCGTCTCGCTCGTGACGAGCCGTACCCCGTAGCCCCTCTTCAGCAGCCCGATGCCGAGCAGCAGTCCCGCCTGTCCGGCGCCGACGATCGTGATCTCTCGCATGAACAACACCTCGCTTGGCCGCTTGCCTTCGGTGCCGCATCCGGTGATGCTTCGTCCGCAGGCGACGGCGAAGTGCCTGAATACTGCCGCTAGGCGCGCAAGCCGCGAGCGCGGCGGCTGAACCAGCGCGGCGCTTGTGTCGGGAACAGCCGCATCAGCACGTCGATGCGCGGCGCCTGAGCGCCCGCGACGACACGGTCGCGCTTCTTCTTGATCCCGTCCACGATCGCGGCCGCCATCGTCTCCGGCGGCGTCGTGAGCAAGCGCTCCTCGAACGTCTTCGTGCTCTTTGCCGCCAGCGCGGGATCGGCGGCGCGCGCGATGCGCGAGCTGCGCGCGATCGCGGTCTTGATGCCGCCGGGATGGACGGTGAGAACGTGCACGTTCGTGCCGAGCAACTCGCCGCGCAGCGCTTCGGTGAACCCGCGCACGGCGAACTTGCTCGCCGCGTACGCCGACTGGCCCGGCGGTCCCCATAAGCCGAAGACGCTGGAGACGTTGACCAGACATGCTTCGGGCTGCGCGAGCAGCGCCGGCAGAAACGCCTTCGTGCCGTAGACGACGCCCCAGAAGTTGATGTTCATCAGCCACGCGATCTCGTCGGTGGCCAGCTCCTGCACCGTGCCGAAGATCGAGACGCCGGCGTTGTTCACGACCACGCTGACGCACCCGTGATCGCGCAGCACGTCCTGTGCGAACGCGTTCACCGCGGTCTCGTCGCTGACGTCGAGCACGTGCAGCGACGCGGTGCCGCCGGCGCGCGCCACAAGGAGGACCGTCTCGTGCAGGCCTTTCTCGTCGCGGTCCGCGAGCGCGAGCGTCATGCCCTCCGCGGCCAGCGCGAGCGCAAGCGCGCGGCCGATCCCGGACGCCGCGCCCGTCACGACCGCGACGCCGCCGCCCAGATTTCTCATCTCGCGCGTGGCGCCGCGGTACTCGCTTCGGCAGCGCTGCGCAGCCCCGTGGCCGTTGCTCTGGTGCCGCTGCGCAGCGCAGCCGCGGTTGCGCGAATTCCGTCGCGCAGCGCGCGGCGTGCTTCCGGAACGACACCGGCCAAGTTCACGAACGCGTGCGAGAGCGCGGGGCGCAGGTCGTACGTCACGTCCACGCCCGAGGTTCGAAGCCGGTCGGCATAGACGCGCCCTTCGTCCACCAGCGGATCGAAGCCGGCCGCGAGCAGATACGTGGGCGGCGTGCGTTCCGGATGCGGCGCGAGCAGCGGCGAGAACAGCGCCGCCGCGTCGTGCTCGCGCGTCGCGTAGCGCGGCGCGAACCATGCGATCGTCTCGCTCGTGAGCGGCAGCCCGTGATCGAATGAACGCCGCGACGGATAGTCGCCGCGCGCGTCGACGGCCGGATAGATCAGGAACTGATAGGCCGGCGGCACGAGGCCGCGCTCGTGCGCGAAGGCCCCGATCGCCGCCGCGAGCCCGCCGCCGGCGCTGTCCCCGCCGACCGCGATGCGTGCCGGATCGGTGCCGAGGGCTGCGGCTTCGCGCTGCACCCACGCGAACGCGGCGAACGCGTCCTCGTGCCCGCGTGGAAAACGGTGCTCCGGCCCGAGCCGGTAGTCGGCGGAAAGCACCGCGATACCGCCTTCCGCCGCGAAGAAGCGCGCGAGACCGTCGTAGCTCTCCACGTCGCCGATCACGTAGCCGCCGCCGTGGAAGTATACCAGCAGCGGCAACACCGCATTCGTGCCCGCGCTCCCAGGACGATAGAGGCGCGCACCGATCGTGCCGTCGCCGGTGTCGATGCGCACGTCGCGCGCCGTCACGGCGCGGTGCTCGTGCAGACCGCAGACGCGATTCATCCGCGCATAGCTCTTGCGCAGCTGCGCCACGGTGACGTCCGGGCGGAACGCGCGCCCGCTGCGCTCGGCCGCGCGCATGAGCACCGCGGTGCGGCTGTCGAGCGCGACGCCGCTCGCGTGCAGCAGCGCGCTCCCGGCGAGCCTCCGCCGCACGGCCTCAGGCAGTATCCCGATCGCCTGCGCCATCCGCCGTTCCGCGCGTTCTTCCCGAATGCTCACCGCCCCGGTGTTCGCGATCCGACAAAGAGCTCCGTCAGATCGAGCGCATTGGCCGCCGCGGCGTCCATGGCCGTGTTGTCGAAGATGCACCATGCCGGATGCGGTCCGGTGCCCAGGCGTTCGGCCACCTCACGCAGCGTCGCGTCGTCGTAGCCGGAGTAGTACGTGCGCGGCGAGCCGTGGAGGCGGTAGTACGCGAACCCGCCCCAGCCGCCGGGCTCCGCTGCCTGCGGCACGACGGCGGGATCGGCAGCGACGCGCGCGACCTGCAATCGCGCGAGCGCCGCCTCAACGTCCGCCGTGAACCAGGTCGGATGGCGCGGCTCGCAGGCGATCAGCCCGGCATAGCGCGCGCGAAAATCCGTGAAGAACGCCGCGACCAGATCCGCGTCGTACGCGAAGCTCGGCGGAAGCTGCACGAGCACGACCGCGCGCTTCTCCCCGAGCGGCGCGCTCTCGGCGAGAAACTGCTCCAACGGGCCGATCGCGTCGGCCAGACGCAGTCTGTGCGTGATCTCCTTGGGAACCTTGAGCGCGAACCGGAAGTCGTCAGGCACGCTTGCCGCCCAGCGCGCGTACGTGGACGGCCGGTGCGGCCGGTAGAACGACGAGTTGATCTCCACGCATGAGAACCGCATCGCATACCGCTGTAGGTGCGTCCCTTTGCCTGCAAAGCGCTCGCGCACCGGGGCGGGGATCTTCCACCCCGCGGTTCCAACGCGCACGTCCGTCCGTTCCATCTCGCTACCGTGCCCATCACGGCGATGCCTCAGACGCGCAACTCTCGCTTACGCCACCTGGACTTTGTTTGCGAAGGACACGTTGTTAATGGTTCCACCTACTTCCAGGACGTCACCCACCTTGATCGTCGTTCCGGCGAGCGGGTTCGGGACAACCGCACGACCGGACTTCCCAGTCGGATCCCACGTGAGTTCGGTCGGGGTAACGCCGTTAACCGTGACGGTACCGCCCCCAAAGTTCTGTCCCTGGATAATCACGATGACGGCGGACGGGGCGCTCTGCAGGGTTGCGGTGATCTTGTCGATTTGCGGAACGTCCGTGCTGACCAGCTTGCCGGCCAAATACGTGCCCTGTCCCAGTCCCATCAATACCATGAGGGTCGTGTCGATGTCTGGAAAATTATTCCGCATCGCAGACGTACAGGTGACGTCAGTTGTAAGAGCGGTGCCCGCATAGCAAGCGAAGTGCACGAAGAAATTGTACAGGAAGTCCGCAATCGCCACTACCGTCCAGGCCAGCATCTGGGTCTTGGTAAGGTCGGGCTGGTGCCGATCGTTCTCGAAGAGGTCGCCGGGATGCAAGACGAGAGAAGGTAGCAGATTCCCCATCGCATCGCGTGCGCCGTCGGGCTTTACGATCCGGTTTGCCGCCTTGTACGAAACCGTTATTCCCTTCGCACCGATCACGGTGGAAAGGCTAAAGCCCAGAGCGACGAGTACGTTCGGGGGGACGTTCGTGACCTGGCCTTTCCTCGCGAACATCAACGAAGCGAAGACGAAGATGACCGGTACGGTCCATAGCAGAAATTGGAATTTCGACGTGCTGAGCCGGCCGTCTTCGCCGAGCGCGAGCCGTAGCGGGTTGGCAGAGTCGTTCAGCAGCACGTACGCGATCACGATTAGGATGATGAGAACGAATGCCGCCTGCATTGGATATGCGCAAAGCCGCTCGAGACTTTTCGCACCGATGTCGCAAAGCACGGGGAACCATGCCGGGCATTTCACGGTCACCGCGACAACGATCGCGGCAATAGCCGCGAACGCGATAACGTACCCAATTTTTTTCGCCATATCGCCGCGCCCCCGTTGAGCAGCAACCAGCCAGCATAGCTGACCAACCCAAGCTTCGAGAGGATGCTGCCCCAGCCCTCTCTCTTTAGGTCACCAGCCCTACTGTCGTCGCGCGCGGTAAGGTCACCAGGAACCGTGCGCCGCCGAGCGGCGACTCCTCCAGCTCGACGCGGCCGCCTGCGCGCTCGAGCATCAGCCGTACGAGCGCCAGTCCGATGCCGCTGCCTTCCGCCGACGTGGCCCCGCGCTCGCCCAGCGTGAAGACGCGCTCGCGGTCCGCGGCCACGATTCCGGTACCGTCGTCGTCCACGCTCACGCGCACGAGCCGCGGATTCGTGAGATCGACGCCGACGAACACGCCGCCGCCGGGGCGGCCATGTTTCACCGCGTTGTCGATCAGGTTCACGAGCACCAGCGTCAGCCGGTCGCCGTCGATCCCGACGCCAAGCGCGGGCGCGTCCTCGATCGCGATTCCCACGCCGCGCGCCGCCGCGTTCGCGGAGCAGGCGTCGTGTGCCGCTTGCAGCGCGTGGGCGAGCGAGCCGATCGCCGGCGCCGCGAACGCCGCGTGCAGATCGAGCAGCGAGATCTCGAACATCCCCTCAACCAAGCGGCTCAGGCGCAACGACTCGTTGTAGGCGATTCGCACGAAGCGCTCGCGCGTGCTCGCATCGATGCCGTCGCCGAGCAGCGTCTCCAGATAACCGCGAATCGACGACAGCGGCGTGCGCAGCTCGTGGCCCAGCGACGAGAAGAACGCGTACCGCTCACGCTCCTGCGCACCGCGCACCAGCGCGCGCTCCACCACCGGCTCGATCGCGCCCATATCGGTGGCGCGGTTGTAGCTCGTCCAGCCGGTGCGCACTTCCAGCCGCGTCGCCGCTTCCATCGTCGCGGCGATGCGCGCGAGCGCCGAGCGCGCGTCCACCGGCGCGGGGACGTTGCCGTCGCGCGTCGGCACGATGAGCGCTGCCACGAATACGTCGCTGCCGCCGTCGTGCGCGACCAGATCGTCCGTGCGCAGTACGCGCGAGACGGCCGTCGAAAACGCCGCCGTGGCCGCGCGTTCGAGCGTGCGCGCCGCGCGCAAGCCCCGCCGCCACGCGACGCGCTCGAGCTCCGGAAGCCGTACGACCAGCACCGGCCGCGGTTCGTGCGCGAGCTGCGCGAGCCGGCGTTCGAACGCGTCCAGGCGCGGCAGCAGCCCGCGCAGCTCAGCCGCGTGCAAACTTGTATCCGAAGCCGTGAACGGTGTGCAGCAGCGGCGCGAGCTGCGCGCCGTCTTCGATCTTGGACCGCAACCGCCGCACGTGCACGTCGACCGTGCGGTGGTCGCCGTCGAACTCGTAGCCCCACACGCGCTCGAGCAGCGTCTCGCGCGACAGCGCGACGCCCGCGTTCGACGCGAGCTCCAGCAGCAGCGCGAACTCGCGCGGCTTGAGGCCCACGTTCACGCCGTCGATGCGCGCCTCGCGCGCCGCTTCGTCGATCTCCAGCCGCTCGAACGTGAGCACCACCGGCGCTTGAATCGACGTGAGCCCGGCGCGCCGGCCGAGCGCCTTGACGCGCGCGACGACCTCGCGCGGCGAGAACGGTTTCACCACGTAGTCGTCGGCACCGATCTCCAAGCCGACGACGCGGTCGATCTCGTCGGAGCGCGCGGTCAGCACGAGAATCGGCAGTTCGCGGCCCTCGCGCCGCAGCGCCCGCAGGACGTCGAACCCGTCGACCACCGGCAATCCGAGGTCGAGGATCAGCGCGTCCGCGCCGGTGCGCACGAGCCGCAGCGCCGACGGGCCGTCCGCCGCCTGGTCGCAGTGGAACCCGTCGCGTTCGAGGTGATGAACGAGCAGCTCGCGGATCGACGAATCGTCTTCCGCGACCACGATGCGCGTGACCGCCATGCCGGGAGCGGTGCCCGCTTCGCGCCCGCCGAACCACTGCGGCATGGACGTCGATGCGCTGGCTCGGGAGCTTGCGGAAGCGATCGTGCGGTTCGAGTTCGCCTCGCCGCCGTTCCCGCCGCACGTTCCGGCTTGGGTCGAGCGCGTGCGCACGGACATGCCGGAGGAGTTCGAGGCCGCGCGCGACGCCTTTCCCGCGCTCCGGACGTACGACCGTACCGTGCACGAGCGTGTCGGCGACTTCGACGTCTATCTCTATCGCGTCGAACCGGGAGCTTTCGCGCTGCTGCTTTTTCTACGCGGTACCGTGCTCGAGTACATTGCGTTCGCGGGCAGCTGGTTCATGCTGCCGGAGCACGTGCGAAAGGGCTCGCACTTCCCGCCGTTCGATCTGACGATGATGGCCGTGGGTGCTCGGGCCGAAGCCGAGCTAGACTTGCAGCTCGGCGGTCTGGGAACGCAGGGAGACGGACCGGTCGGCGTCGGGTTCGAGATCGAGCGTGCGCGCTACGAGTCGCTCGACGAAGCGGCGCGCGAGGCGCTGCATCAGGCCTGCGCGCCGATCGCGCGCGACGCCGCCTTGCTCGTTTGCGGGCGCTCGTCCCCGGTCACGGTCCGGTTCGTCGAGCCGGCCGGCAACGACGTCGTCGTCGACGATGCCGGCGTGCAGCGCGTTCAGTTTCACGTCGACACGACCAAACCGGGATCGGGACGCGACATCGCCGAATTCGACATTCCCTGATATGTGCGCCCGCTTCTCGCTCGCCGGTCCGGAACGGGTCGCCGACCGCTACCCGCAGTTCAAGCTGCACAACGTTTGGCCGCGCCGGTACAACATCGCGCCGACGCAAGACGTGCTCGCCGTCCGCAACGATGGCGCAGGCGAGATCGCACCGCTGCGCTGGGGGCTCGTCCCGTTCTGGGCGCGCGACCTTGCGATGGGCCAGAAGCTTATCAACGCGCGGGTCGAGACGCTGGCCGAGAAACCGGCCTTTCGCAGCGCGCTGCAGAAGCGCCGCTGCATCGTCTTCGCCGACGGGTTCTACGAGTGGACCGGCGCGAAGGGCAAGAAGCAGCCGCACCGCTTCACGGTCGACGGCGGCGCGCCGTTCGCGTTCGCCGGGCTCTGGGAACGCTGGGGACCCAAAGACGCTCCGGTGGAGACGTGCGCGATCGTCACCTGCGCGCCCAACGCGCTGTGCGCCGTCATGCACGACCGGATGCCGGCGATCCTCGGCGACGACGCGCTTGACGCGTGGCTGCACGGCGATATCGCCGATGCGCTCTCCGCAGTCGTCCCGTACGACGCCGCGCGCATGCGGTCGGACCTCGTCACGCCGCAGATGAACCACCACGCGTTCGAAGACCCGCGCTGCATCGAGCCCATCGGCGCCGAGCTGACGCTTCTTCTTTAGCGCACCCGGCGTTGCGCGGCGCGCGTCAGCGCTCGTCTTTTTGGATCGTACCGTCGCCGGCGACGACCGTCTCGCCGCGCTGGTTGACGATGCGCGCGCCGATGCGCATGCGGCGCCGCTCGGGCTGGATCTCCGTCACCTCCGCGTGCGCCGTGAGGGTGTCGCCGATGAACACCGGGCGCTTGAAACGAATCGACTGCTCGACGTAGATGCCGCCGGGTTTCTGCAGCAGCATCCCGACGACCGTGGACAGCAGGCTCGCGGTGAGCATCCCGTGCGCGGCGCGCTGTCCGAAACGCGTCGTCTTCGCGTACTCGGCATCGACGTGAAGCGGGTAGTTGTCGCCGCTGACCGCGGCGAACAGCAGGATGTCCGCTTCGGTGATCGTCTTCGAAAACGTGGTCGTATCGCCGATCGCGAACGCCTCGAACGGCTTGTCCCCGTAGCTCATCGGCGCGCGGCTTCCGCGTGGACGATGAGGAACCCCGGCTCCCTGCGAAAGCGCGCGGCGAGCTTGGGATCGCGCTCGTCCGCGTCGGGCGTCGGCTGCGGCTCGTGCAATCCGCGCAGCGTGAAGCCTGCGTTGAGCACGTCGCTGACGATGCGCTGCAGCGGCCGGTGATAGAACCGCACGAGCACCGGCTGGTCCGCGAAGCCGTTCCATCCTTCTTCGACCGGCGCCACCGCGTGATAGTCGTCCACGCCGGCCGCCGTCATGTACGGATGGTGCGTTGAAACCACGAGCCGTCCGCCGGGCCGCAGCACGCGCGCGAACTCCCGCAGCGGCGGCACCCAGTCTTCGAGATAGTGCAGCGTCAGCGACGACAGCACGACGTCGAACGACGCGTCCGCCAGCGGCAGCCGCTGCGCGAGATCGGCGTGCAGCACGCGAGCGCTCTCGCCGAGGCGCTCGCGCGCGAGTCCCACCATCGTCTCGCTCGCGTCGAGCGCCACGACGCGCGCGCCGTGCTCAACGAGCCACGCGCTGTGCTCGCCCGCCGCGCAGCCTGCATCGAGCACGTCGAGCCCGCGGACGCCGCCGATCAGCGCGCGCACGGCGGGCCGCTCGTACGCCGCGTTCGCAACGTTCGCCGCGCTCACGCGCGCGTACGCGGCGGCGAGCTCCGGATCGTCGTACAGCGGGCTGCTGCCGCTCATCACGCCGGCTCCGCGTTCACCGCGCCGGCGGCCGCGGCCGCTTCGGACCCGATCGCGGGCACGCGCACGACGTCGACCGGCTCCGGGATTCCACGCAGCGCCACGGTGCCGCGCTCGCCCGCCGGGAGGATGTCGGCCACGCGGGCGTCGTCCGCGACCGCGCTCGTCATGAGAATCTCGCCGGCGCGCGCCGCGTGCTCCACGCGCGACGCCAAGTTCACCGTCGCACCGAAGTAGTCGATCCGGTCGTTCGCGCGCATCGCGATGCACGGCCCGCGATGCATGCCGATCCGCAGCTGCAGCGGCGCGACCGCAGCCGCGAACAGCAGCGCCGACTCCACGGCGTCGCGCGGGTCGACGAACACGGCCATCACCGCGTCGCCGATCGTCTTGACGATCGCGCCGCGCCGCAGCGCGATCACCTCGTGCAGCGCGTCGAAATGCTCGCGGACGAGGCGAAACGCGCGCGCGTCGCCGTTGTCGGAGTACATCCGCGTCGAACCGACGACGTCCGTGAACACGAGCGTGAGCGACCGGATCGACAGCTCGAGCCCGTCGGCCAGCACTTCGCTGGAGAACAGGTCGCGGAACGCTTGCAGCGCCGTCACGTCGGCCGCGGTCGCGATCTGGCCGGACAGCTCCGCTTCGGTCACGCGCACGATCGCGTCGCGCGCGGACGCGTTCGCGACTTGGACGTGCACGACGCCTGCGCGGACCACCGAGGTCCCGGCGCGCACGCGGCCGGGCTGACCGGAGCCGGTCGCCGCGTCGATGCGCACGTCCAGCGATCCCCCGCCCGCGTCGTCCTCCACGGTGAAGCGAACCACGCGGTCGGGGAGCACCTGCACGATATACGCGCCCGGCGGCAGCACGGCGTCGACCGAGCCCGTGCCGCCGGCCGCGACCGTCGTCTGCGCCAGCGTCTGGCGCGCGGTCTGCGGTCCGGACACGCAGTACACCGGCGGCGCGTTCGTGCGGCCCGACGGGCGCGCGTCGAACGTGACCTCCACGTTGCGGTCGAAGTCCGCCCCGTACGCGATCCCGCACTGGTCGCAATGGACTTCGCCGGCCACCGCAGCCAGCGAGGCGAAGCTGTTCTTCTGCCCGCGGCAGCTCGGGCAAATGAGCGTCCAGGACAGGTCGAGCAGGCCGCTGCGCGTCGCCGCGAGCATCGCCGCCAGGACGCGTTCACGCGGCAGCTGCCAGCCGTCGGCCAGAACGTATGGCCGCAGCCGCGCCACGAAGCCGTCCTCGGCGTGCTCGACGACCGACGCCAAGCGCGCGGCGATCTGCGGCTCGTGCTCGGTGTGCGGGCGCAGCGCCTCGAGCGCGTCGGCGAACCGCGTCGCACGCGGAATGCTCGCGGCCGGGACGTCGGGTACCAGCGAATGCGTCGGCGGCACGGCGCGGTCAATCCGCTCCGCGCGGCGGCCGGCGAGGGCATATGCCCGCTGGGCGCCCGCTCGCCCACGCGCCAGCGCGGCCGGCGCGACCAGCGCGCCGAGCGTGTCACGGGCGTCGAGCTCGACCGCATGCTCGACACGGGCGCCTTCGCCGTCGGGCACGACCCGCACGTCGCTGAAGAACCGTTCGAACGGCCCGCCGCGGAACAGCCGCTCGACCGAAACGCGGTGC
>JAQBPK010000221.1 GCA_028287565.1 Vulcanimicrobiota bacterium | reverse complement strand
GGCCCGGCCGTTGCACCGAAAGCGCTCACCGTACCGAACGCGACGCGCGCAACCGCCGTGCCCGGCGCCGCAGCGCAGCCGGGGTCCTCATCCGACGACGGGACGCCTCCGGCCGCACCACAGGAGCCCACAGCCGCGCCCGCAGCACACGACGGCGCCGCCCCGCGGCTGGCGATCATCATCGACGACTGCGGCCAGTGGCCCGACACCGAGCGCGGCTTCATCGCGCTCCCCGTCGCGCTGACGCTGTCGGTGCTCCCGCACGTGCGCTTCGGCGCGCAGATCGCACGCGACGCCGACTCGGCCGGCAAAGGCGTGATGCTGCACCTGCCCATGGAGCCGCGCTCCGGCGCCGATCCCGGACCGGGCGGCATCCTGACGGCGATGGACGACGCCGCGATCGCGGCGCAGGTGCGCGACGATCTCACCGCGGTCCCGCTCGCAACCGGCGTGAACAACCACGAGGGCAGCCGCGCAACCGCGGACGACCGCGTGATGCGCGACGTCGCCGCTGTGCTCGCGGAGCGGCACGTCTTCTTCATCGACTCGCGCACGGGGAGCGACACGGTCGCCGAGCGCAGCGCGAGCGCGGCCGGCGTCCCGACCGCGCGGCGCGACGTGTTCCTCGACGACGTCGCGGACGTCGATGCGACGGAGGCCCAGCTGCGCCGCGCCGTAGACATCGCGAAGACGAAAGGCAGCGCCATCGCGATCGGGCACCCGCGCCCGACGACGCTCATCGCGGTGCGCACGCTGCTCCCCGAGCTCGAACGCGCGGGCATCGTGCTCGTTCTCGCGCGCGACCTGGTCCGCTGAGCATTCAGGGAACGAAAGATACGATGGCCCTCGACACGCAGAACGCCTTCCAGCTGCTCACGTTCATCGCGGCGCCCGCGCTGCTCACGAACGCGTCGACCGTGCTCGTGCTGTCGACGTCGAACCGGTTCGCGCGGGCCGTCGACCGCGCGCGCAAGCTGGAAGACTCGCCCAACGCACCCGACCGCGAGCGCGCGCTGCTGCGCGTCACGCGGCGCGCGCTTGCGCTCAACCGTGCGCTGACGGCGTTCTACGTCGCGGTCGCGTCGTTCGCGATCGGCACGTTCTCCGAGCTGCTGGGCGGGGGCGTCGCGGCGATCGTGCGCGGCGAGATCGCACCGCTCATCACGATGGTCGGCCTCTTCGTCGCGACGGTCGGCACGTTCGCGATCGCGACCGGCGCGGCGTTCCTGGTCGCCGAGACGTGGGACGCTTACAGCGGCCTGCGCGAAGAAGCGCGCGACGTGCTGCACTCGACGGTCCTCTAGCGCGTCCTCGCAAGCGGAAGGCTCCGCCCGCCAGGAGGGCGCAACCGACTGCATGGTCCGTTCGTGTGTCGGCTCCGCGTTTGTCGTCGTACTCTTCGCGGTGCTGACGGGCGCGCAGCCGGCGGCGGCCGCACCGCGCGATACGGTGGCCGGGCTGCGCGGCGTGCTGCACTGGCGCTCGATCGGACCGTTCCGGGGCGGCCGCACGGTGGCCGCGACCGGCGTCCCCGGGCGGCCGCACGAGTTCTACATCGGCGCCGTGAACGGCGGCATCTTCAAGACGACGGACGCCGGCCGCACGTGGGCGCCGGTGTTCGACGACCAGCCAAGTGCCTCGATCGGCGCGATTGCCGTCGCGCCGTCGGCGCCCGACACCGTGTACGCGAGCAGCGGCGAAGGACGCCAGCGCCCCGACCTCGCGGTCGGCGACGGCATCTACAAGTCCACCGACGGCGGCGCGCACTGGGCGCACCTCGGCCTGCGCGACGGACAGCAGATTCCGAAGATCGCGGTCGACCCGCGCGATGCAAACAGGTTGTACGTCGCGGTGCTCGGGCATCCGTACGGGCCGAATGCCGAACGCGGCGTGTACCGCTCGACCGACGGTGGCGCGACGTTCGAGCGCGTGCTGTTCACCGACGAGAATACGGGCGCGTTCGACGTAACCATCGATCCGTCGGACGCGCGCACGCTGTACGCGTCTCTGTGGTCGGCGCGGCAGTCGCCGTGGGAGACGCTCGCAGGCGGTTCGTTCCAGCGCACGCCGACCGGGAGCGGGCTCTACAAATCGACCGACGGCGGAACGACGTGGACCCGGCTTGAGGGCGGATTGCCCACGCAGGCACAAGGACTCGGCCGCATCTCCATCGCCGTCGCGCCGGGCGATGTGAAGCGCGTGTACGCGTTCGCCGACCTCCCGAACGACCGCGGCGGTGTGTTCCGTTCCGACGACGCGGGCGCGACGTGGAAACCCGTGAACCGAACGGCGCGCATTGCGCAGCGCGGCAGCGATCTCGCGACGGTGGGCATCGACCCGCGCAACGCGGACCACGTGTACGTGACCAATACCTCGACGTATGAATCAACGGACGGCGGCAAGACGTTCACCGCGCTGCGCGGCGCGCCCGGCGGCGACGATTACCAGAGCATTTGGATCAACCCCGACGATCCGCGCATCATCCTGCTCGCCAGCGATCAAGGCGCCGTCGTCACGCTCAACGGCGGCACGACCTGGAGCTCGTGGTACAACCAGCCGACGGCGCAGTTCTACCACGTGATCACCGACGACCGCTTTCCGTACCGCGTGTACGGCGGACAGCAGGAGAGCGGCAGCGCCGGCGTGCTGTCGCGCGGCAACGACGGCGCGATCACAATGCGCGACTGGCATCCGGTGGGAACGGAAGAGTACGGCTACGTCGCGCCGGACCCGCGGCATCCGGGCATCATCTTCGGCGGCAAGGTGTCGCGGTGGGATGAGCGCACCGGGCAATCGCGCGAAGTCGGGCCGGTCGTCGGCTGGCGCAGCAACAAACAATACCGGTTCAAGCGCACCGCGCCGCTCGCGTTCTCGCCGGCCGACAAACGCACGCTCTATCTCGGTGCGAACGTAGTGCTCGCGACGAGCGACTACGGCGCGCACTGGCACGCGATCAGCCCCGATCTTGCGCGCGCGAACCCGGCGACGACCGCGAACCTCGGCGTGTTCGCGGCAACCGCCGCGGCGAAGAAGGCGCACCGCGGCGTCGTCTACGCGCTCGGCCTGTCCCCGCGCGACCGCAACGTGCTCTGGGCCGGCACCGACGACGGCCTGGTGTGGCGAACGGCGGACGGCGGCAAGCACTGGCATGACGTCACGCCGCCGGGCGTGGGATCATGGGCGAAGATAAGCATCATCGACGCCTCGCCGTTCGACGCCGCGAGCGCGTACGTCGCGGTCAATCGGTTTCGCCTCGACGAGCAGCGCCCGCAGCTCTTTCGCACGCACGACGGCGGCCGCACCTGGACGCGCATCGACCGCGGCATCGAGTCCGCGCCGACCAACGTCGTGCGCGCCGATCCGGTGCGGCGCGGTCTGCTGTACGCCGGAACGGAGCGCGGCGTGTGGGTGTCGTTCGATGACGGCGCGACGTGGTCGTCGCTGCGGCTGAACTTACCGGCGACGTCGGTGCGCGATCTCGTCGTGCACGGCGACGACGTCGTGATCGGCACGCACGGCCGCGGCTTCTGGATCCTCGACGACATCGCGCCGCTGCGCCATATCGACGCGCTCGGTGCCGGAAGCGTCGCGCTGCTCGCGCCGGCCCGCGCGTGGCGCGTCCCGCGCGACGCGAACACCGACACGCCGTTCCCGCCCGACGAGCCGGTCGCCGCGAACCCGCCCAGCGGCACGATCTTCGACTACGCATTGCGGCGCGGCGCCACGCGCGTCACGCTGACGATCGCCGACGCGCGCGGCCGCACCGTGCGCCGCTTCGCGAGCGACGACACGACCGGCGCGGTCGATCCCGCGTCGCTGGAAGTGCCCGCCTGGTGGATCGCGCCGCCCGTGCGTCCCGACGCGAGCGCGGGCGCGCACCGCCTGGTGTGGGATCTGCGCACCGCCGCACCGCGCACGTTCGCGCCGGGCCCCACGATCGCCGCGATCCCGCACGGCACACCGCTCGAACCCGAGGGCGTGACCGTTCCGCCGGGCAGCTACACGGTGACGCTCGACGCGGACGGCGTGAAGCGAACGCGCACATTCGTCGTGCAGCAAGATCCGCGCGCGAACGTCGCGGCCCGCGATCTGCAAGCACAGTATGAGCTCGCGACCGCGATCGCGCAACGCACCGACGCAGCATACGCCGCGGCAGCGCACGTGCGCACACGCGACGCCGCGCTGGCGGCCGCGCTCGAGAGCGCGAACGGCCGGCTCGCGCAGCTGCTGGGCGACGTGCAGTCCGGCGACGGCGCGCCGACCGCGGTGCAGCGCGCGAGCTTCCGCGAACGGTCGAGCGCACTGGACGCGCTGCTGCGGCGGGCGGCGCGCGCGCAGTGAGCGACATGCCGGCCGGCGGGTGGCGCGCGACGCTCGAAGCGATCCCGCAAATCGTTTGGACCGCCGACCCCACCGGACGCCCCGACTGGTTCAACGCGCGCTGGTACGCGTATACCGGCTTGAGCGCGGACGCGTCGCTCGCGGGCGCCTATCTCGACACGCTGCACCGCGACGACTACGCCGCAGCGCGCGCGGCGTACGCGCGCGTGCTCGCGACCGGCGAGCCGCTGAACTCCGAGTACCGGCTGCGCGCCGCCGACGGGACGTACCGCTGGCATCTCGGTACGGCGCACCCGCTGCGCGACGAGAGCGGCGCCATCACGTGCTGGATCGGCGTCTCCACCGACATCGACGCGCGTCGGCGCGCGGCCGACGGGATGGCGTTCGTCGCGGATGCGTCGGAAGCGCTCGGCAACGCGCCCGATCTCGACGCTGCGCTGCACGTGCTCGCCAAGCACGTCGTTCCCGTTCTCGCCGACTGGTGCTCCGTGTACCTCGTGCGCGAGGGCAAGCTCACACCGCACACGATCCATCACCGCGATCCCGTCAAGCGCGCGTTCGTGTGGGACATGATGCGGCGCTATCCGCCGCGGCCCGAGGACAGCGCGGTGCTGCGCACCGGCGAGCCGCTGTACATCCCGGTCGTGAAGCCGGCCGATCTGCTGGACTCGGCGGAGGACGACCGCCACCGCGCCGACATCGAGCGGCTCGACGTCGGCTCGATCGTCGCCGTTCCGCTCGCGGCGCGCGGCAGCGCGCTCGGGATCATGCAGCTCATGCGCGAGCAGCGGCGCGACGCGTTCTCGCCGGGCGACCGCGATCTCGCCGTCGTCCTCGCGCAGCGCGCCGCCGTCGTGCTCGACAATGCGCGCATCGCCGAGCGCGAGCGCCGCATCGCGCGCACGTTCCAGGAAGCCGCGCTGCCGCGCGAGCTGCCGCGCATCGCCGGCCTGCGCCTCGACGTGACGTACGTTCCGAGCGAACGCGACGCCGGGATCGGCGGCGACTGGTACGACGCGTTCGCGCTGCGCGACGGCAAGCTCGTCGTCTCCATCGGCGACGTCGCGGGCAAGGGCGTCGACGCCGCGGTGCTGATGAGCTCGCTGCGGCAAGCGATCCGCGTCGCGGCGTATCAAGGCCTCGACCCCGCGGCCATTCTCGCCGCTACGGACGAGGCGCTCGCGAACGAACGCCCGGACCGTATCGCGACGGCGTTCGTGGGCATCCTCGATCCGTCGGCCTGGACGCTCGCGTACGCCTCCGCCGGACATCCGCCCGCACTGCTGCGCGCACCGGGCGGCGCGCTGCTCGCGCTGAGCACCGGCGGACCGCCGCTCGGCCTGCGCGCCCCAAGCAACGCGGTGCGCACGGTCCCGGCGATTGCGGCCGGCTCGGTCCTCGTGCTGCACACCGACGGGCTCACCGAAGCGACGCAAGACGTCATCGAGGGCGAACGGCTCCTCGGCGAGGTGCTGCGCGACGATGCCGTCGTCTACGCGGCGAATCCCGCCAGCTTCGTGCTCGATGCGGTGCTGCGCGAGACCGCGCGCGACGACGTCGCGATCCTGGTCGCCGTGTTCGAGGACCGCGCGCAGGCGGCGGAAGGCGTGCCGAATGCGGGGAACGATGCCGTCATGCCGGTCGACACCATCACGGACGCGGGCTCATAGCCGGGAAGGCTGACGGCGTCGGAGCGAACACCGGGATCGCCGTTCGGCGCGGCCGCGGCGAGCCCGTCGCGATGACGCGCGGCGTCGGCGGCGCGGGCTCGGGCGTGAACACCGCCGTCGGCGCGACCTGCGGCGCACTGGGGTCGAACGGCGGCAGCGCGCGGACCTCGACCGTCCAGTCGAACGCGAGCTGCAGCGTCTTGCTGCGCGCATCCCACGCGACGTGCTGCGCGCCCAGACAGCGCGCCAGCGGCGCCAGCCCGAACAGCGGTTCGGGATCCCCATCCGCAAGCGGGCGCGCCACGCAAACGCGCTCGCCGCGCCGCACGGTCACCGCCCGGCTCGGCTCGACGTCGACGCGGTCGGCGATCCGCGCCACGAGCGCCAGCGGCGCAACGACGCGACCGTCTCTCAGCGACGCCGGAGGAACGCTGGGAACGAACATCCCGTCCACCACAACGGTGACCAGCGCCGCGAGCGCGACGGCGGTGAGGTGAAACGGCGTCATGACCGGACCGCGGAATGAGACGATGTCACGGGTGATCCGGGTGTTCCGCGCCGCGGGCCTGCGCTTCTCCGCCGAAGGCGCCGCGTTCATGTCGCAGGCGATCGCGTACACCGCGCTGTTCTCGCTCGTGCCGCTGACGCTGCTCGGCGTCTCGATGCTCGCGTTTCTTTACGGCACCGACGAGGGGATGGTGCGCGCGAACAACGCGATCCAGGCCTACGTGCCCGCGCTGGGCGAGCTGCTCTCGAACAACGTCGACGCCGTCGTGAAGTTCCGCGGCCTGTCCGGCATCGTCGGACTCATCGGGCTCCTGTGGTCGGGAAAGAACCTGTTTCAAGCGCTCACGTACGCGCTGAACCGGTCGCTGGGGATCACGCGCTACCGGCACATCGTGTGGGACGTCGTCATCGCGCTGACCCTCGTTCCGGCCGCCGGGATCATGCTCATCGTGGCGACCGTGCTCCCGCCCGTCATCACGTTCATCGTGTCGTTCGCCCACTTGGAATCCCTGCGCTGGGTGCCGCAGATCGCGTCGTACGCGGGCTCCGCGCTGCTCGTGTTCGGCGCGTCCGCGTTTCTGTACGCGTACCTGCCGAACCGGCGCCCGCGCTGGTGCGCGGTGTTCCCCGGCGCGCTCACGTGCGCCGTCGGCTACTCGATCGCGCAGATCGCGTTCGCCGTCTACACGACGTACGCCGCGAACGCGTTCCAAATCTACGGCACGCTGTCCGCGCTGTTCGTGCTGCTGCTGTGGCTCGACCTGATCGGCGTCGTCTTCTTGTTCGGTGCCTTCGTGAGCGCCGCGTGGGAGAAGGACACCGAGCCCGGCGCCCTGCCGCTCGCCTCGTAAGGGATCGCCCCCGCCGCGCACGAACGCGCCGGTGTGCGCCGTCTCCTTGCCGTCGTCCTCGTCGCGTTGCTCGGGCTGCCGCTGCTCGCCGCCGCGACGCCGGCGTTCTACGTCAAACCGACCGTGATGGTGTTCCCGTTCACCGCGGCGGGCAGCTCGATCGACCGCGAGGCCAGCTCGCGGTTGGCGACGATCATCGCGGAGCAGATGGCGAAAACCGGGCAGGTCACGGTCGTCGCGCCGCCGCCCGCGACCGAGCGCAAAGACTACCTGTCGGTCTCTCGCGCGCACAACGCCGACTACTACGTTGCGGGCTTCATCTCGCCGCTCGGCCAAGGCGTGTCCGTCGTCGAGCAGGTGGTCAGCACGACCAGCGGGATCGTGGTCTACAGCCAGTCCGCGCAGCTGAACACGTACAACGAGGCGGCCGGCCAGGGCGACGACCTCGCGCAGTTCGTCGTGCGGCACGCGAACCGCGGCCTCGCCGCGATCCCGACCCCGCCGCCGCAGGCCGCGAGCCCCACTCCCGGCCCGAGCAGCGGCCCCGAGACGAACCTCGGCAAGCTGTTCGGCCGCAAGAAGAAGCCGGCCGCGAAGCCGTCTCCGAGCCCCACGGCCAAGCCGATCGCCGCCGCGGCCCCGGCCGCCGCCGCAGCCACGGCACCGGCCGCCGCGCTGACCAACGTGACCCCGACCCCGCGCGCAACCCCGCGGGCGACGCCGGTTCCGACGCGCGCACCGGCAGCGGTGCAGCCTCCCGCGACGGCCGTTCCGACGCGCGCACCGGCAGCTGCACCGGCGGCCGCTGCAGCGACGACCGCACCGCGGACCGTGGCCGCGACGACGTCGGGCGCCACGTCGAACACGTACGCCGTGCTCACGATCGAGGGCAGTGCCGATGCGAACTTGCGCGAGCTCGCCACGCAGCGGCTGATCGCGCGCACGGGCGGCGAGCGCGCGCAAAGCGCCGCGTCCATCTGCGGGCCGCGCCCGGTACACGCCGTGCTCAGCGGGACGCTCAGCGTGCGTCCCGACACGCAGTTCGGCGGCGGCAGCGCGACGTTCGAGCTCATCGCGACCGACTGTTCCGGCAAAGTCCAGTGGCGCCAGACGCACAGCAACGACGCGGGCGGCGCGGCGGGCCAGCAGCTCGCGACCGAACGGGCCGTCGACGCCGCGATCGGCGCGTACCTCAACCCGCCCAAACGCCGGCGCTGAACGAGGCGCCGCCGACGGGGGTATCCCGCCCGGCGCCTGCGAACTCTGCGCCGCATATGCAGCTTCGTCGCGTCGCCTCGGGTATGGCCGCAGCGGTAGTCGCGCTCGCGCTGATGGCGCCGGGACGAGCCGCGCACGCGCAGACCGCGCCGCGCGCCGGGTCGGCCGCGGAGCAGAACGCGTCGATCGTGCGGCCGCTCAACGAGATCGGCCGCGTTCGCGCGCGCACGCCGTACTGCGCGGCGCTCGCACACGCGCGCGTCGGCGCGGAGACTGCGCTCGCGTACGAGTACCAAGTTCCGACGCTGGTCAAGGATCTGCGGAGCTTCCGGCTCGACTCGGAGCTGACGCGCGCGCATTCGCTCAAGAAAACCGAGAACGATCTGACGGCGCTCGCGACGCTCGCGCAGGCGGGACGCGACGACGTCCGCGCGCTGCGATCCGCCGCGAGCGCGGAACCGGACGAAAAGAAGCGTGAGGAGATGCTCGCGTTCGCCAACGCGCTCGACGGCGCGAAAGCGCGCCAGATGCTGCTCGCCAAGTCGATCGCGCGCGTCGTCGCCATCCTCGCGGAGCGGCAGATCCGCACGATCGTGACGACCGACAAGGACGATCGCAACAGCGAGACCGCGATGAGCGGCGGCGTGTCGCGCGCGATCGCGATGGAGACGCGCCCGTCGCCCGATCCGATAACGCAGGCGCAGTCCGATGCGATCTCCGAGCACGAGCGCCTGCAGAACATGTTCCACGCGTTCGAAGCCGAGCGTTTCATCCGCGACGATCTCAAAGACGCCGCGACGCACGCGACCACCGCGATGAAGCTCGGCGGCTGCACCGACACGCCGAGCTAGCGCCTAGGCTTCTTCCGCCTCGCTCGTGTCGAGCAGCCCCGCCGGCAGCTCGACGAGGATGCGCTTCGCGCGCACGTCGACGTGCTTGACGAACGCGCGCACCAGCGGCACCATCGCGCGGCGCGCGCCGACCAGCAGGACGTCCTGCGCCGGATAGTGCTCGACCGCGACCACCTCGCCCAGCACCGCACGGTTCGCATCGACGAGCGCGCACCCGACGAGATCCTCGTCGAAGTACTCGTCCTGCGCTAAGTCCACCGCGCCGCGGTCGATCGCGAGCGTCGCCCCGACGAGCGCTTCGGCCGCGTCCGCGTCGTCGATCCCGTCGAACGCGATCAGCGGGCGCCCCTGATGGCGCCGCAGCGCGCGGATGCGCAGCGCTCGCGGCGTCCCGTCGCGCAGCACCGCGCGCACGTCCATGCCGGCGCGCAGCGCATCGTCGCCGATCCGGCTCGCGGCGACTTTGAGCTCGCCGCGCAGACCGAACACGCCGGCCACGCGGCCGGCGTTCACGTCATTCGGCAGCTTCGCCGGAGTCCGGCGCCGCGTCGCCCTTCGCTTTGGCACGCGGGCTCTTGGCGCTCGTCGTTTTCTTAGTGGCGCCCGTCGTCTTGCGGACGCTCTTCGCGCGCGCGGGCTTCTTCTTCGCCGCGCCAGCGGTTGCATCGGCGTCGCCGCTCAGTGCGCCCGCGATCGCCGTATCATCGCTCGCCGCCTCGCGCTGCTGCTCGTCGAGCTCTTCGGCATAGCCTTCGCGGCCTTCAGCGTGCAGCGCGACCGCATCGGCGCTGTCGGTCACTTGCGGGTTGACGGAAATCTCATCGGTCTCGGCACCATCGCCGTTCGTGACGTTCGCATCGCCCGCGTGCTCGGCTTCCTGCTCGATGATCTCGTCCTCGAACGAGATGATGTCGATGCTGATGCGGCCTTCGGCGCTCGCGCGCACCAGCGTGCGCAGCGCCTGCGCGACGCGCCCGCTGCGCCCGATCACCTTGCCGAGGTCCTCGTGCTCGACGACGAGCTCGACGACGGGGCCCTTGTCGGTGTCGACCTCTTCGACGAGCACAGACTCCGGCTTGGCCACGAGCTTGCGCGCCAAGAACCCGAGCAGATCCATCGCGCGCTGCTGCGCGACGGCGGGATCCGCCGTCTTGCGCGCCCCGCGGTCGCCGCCGTACTCGCGCCGCGGCCGCCGCTCGAAGTCGCCGCCGCCCTGCGCGCCGGAAGCAGCACCGCCGCCGCCGCTGCGGTCGCGCCGGTCGCCGCGCGGCCCGCGCCGGGGACGCTCGTCCTCCGGCTCGATGTCGTCGTGAGCGGCTTCGTCCGACGCGATGCGCCGCGCGCCGAGCGTGGACGTGCGCTCTTCTTCGGTTTCTTTTGCCTCGTCGCCGAAGAGTCCGAACTCGTCGTCGAACGCGCTCACGAGCTCACCGCCATGACGTTAGGACTTCTTCGCCTTGGGCTGGCGCTTCGTCTCGGAGATCGGGCCGCGCTCGACCAAACCGAGCTCGGCGAACAAACGCCGAACGGGATCCGAAGGCTGCGCGCCCTTCTCGAGCCACTGCTTCGCTTTGTCCTGATCCACGACGAGCGTCTTGGGCTCGGTGCGCGGGTTGTAGTGCCCGAGGATCTCGAGAAAACGCCCATCGCGCGGCGACTTCGAATCCGCCACGACGAAACGGTACGTCGGTTGTTTCTTGGCGCCCATGCGCCGCAATCTGATCTTGACCATGTCGACTTTCTAGGAGTTCCCGCATTCGATACGGGCGGTTGGAGTAACAACGATCCTCGCGCTCAACGGCCGAGCCCCACGGGCATCTTGGGGAAGCGCCCCTTCTTCATGCCGCCGAACTGCTTCATCATCTGGCGCGCGCCCTCGAACTGCTTCACGAGCTTGTTGACGTCCGAGACCTGCACGCCGCTGCCCGTCGCGATCCGCTTGCGGCGCGAGCCGTTGAGGATCTCCGGCCGCTCGCGCTCGCGGCGCGTCATCGAGCAGATGATCGCCTCGACCTTCGCGACGTCTTTCTCGTCGATGTTGACGTCCTTGGGCAGCGCCTTCGACAGCCCGGGGATCATCTTCATGATGTCCGTCATCGAGCCCATCTTGCGCACTTGGCGCAATTGCGCGAGGAAGTCGTCGAGCGTGAATTGCGACTTGCGCAGCTTTTGCGCGAGCTCTTCCGCCTGCTGCACGGAGTAGACGGACTGCGTCTTCTCGATCAGCGTGAGCACGTCGCCCATCCCGAGGATGCGCGACGCGAGGCGGTCCGGATAGAACGGTTCGAGCGCGGTGACCTTTTCGCCGACGCCGACGAACTTGATCGGCGCGCCCGTCATGCGGTGGATCGAGAGCGCGGCGCCGCCGCGCGCGTCGCCGTCCATCTTGGTGAGGATGACGCCCGTTATGCCGAGCCGGTCGTTGAACGTCTTGGCGACGTTGACCGCTTCTTGCCCGGTCATCGCGTCCGCGACGAACAGGATCTCGGTGGGCTTCACGGCGGCTTTGATCTGATCGAGCTCGTCCATGAGACGCTCGTCGATCTGCAGCCGTCCGGCGGTGTCGATGATCACCGTCGCGATGCCGAGCCGGCGCGCTTCGGCGACGCCGTCGCGCGCGATCTTCACCGGATCGCCCTGGCCCTGGTCGAACACCGGCAAGTCGATCTGTTTGCCGAGCGTCTTGAGCTGGTCGATCGCGGCGGGACGGTAGACGTCGGCCGCGACGAGCAGCGTGCGGCGGCCCTGCTCCTTCAGACGCAGCGCGAGCTTGCCCGCGTGCGTCGTCTTGCCCGAGCCCTGCAAACCGACCAGCACGTACACGGTGGGCGGCGCGTCGCTGTAGGTGAGGCGCGCGGCGGCGCCGCCCATCAGCTCGACGAGCTCGTCGTGCACCAGCTTGATGACGGTCTGCGCCGGCGTGAGCGACGTGAAGACGTCGCTGCCGACGGCCTTTTCCTTGATCGCGTTGACGAACTCTTTGGCGACCGGCAGCGCGACGTCGGCTTCGAGCAGCGCGATGCGGACTTCGCGCAATACCTCAGCGACGTCCGACTCGGAGAGTCGGCCGCGGTTCGCCAGCCGGTCGAAGATCGCGCCTAAGCGCTCGGAAAGGGCCTCGAGCATATTTCCTTAGCGACTACGCTTCTTTCGAAGCGTTGACGTTGTCGATCTTCTGGACGGCGTCGCCGACCGTCTTGATCTTCTCGGCTTCTTCGTCGGGGATGTCGATGCCGAACTCGGTCTCGAACGCCATGACGAGCTCGACTTGGTCGAGCGAGTCCGCACCGAGATCGTCCGTGATCGACGCCTCTGGCGTGACCTCGTTCTCCTCGACGCCGAGCTGTTCGACGATGATCTTCTTGACGCGATCGAAAGTGTCAGCGGCCATTTGCTAGTTCCGTTTCTCCTGAAAAGAAGCTACATTAAGAATCCGCCGTCCACCACCAGCGTTTGGCCGGTGACGTAACGGGCGGCGTCGGAGGCGAGAAAGGTGACGACCGGGGCGACGTCCTCGGGCGACCCGGCGCGTCCGAGCGCGATGGTGCTGAGATAGTGCTCGCGCGCGGCGCCCGGCATCTCGGTGGTCATCGCCGTCTCGATCAGACCCGGCGCGACCGCGTTGACGCGGATGTTGCGCGACCCAAGCTCTTTCGCGAGCGATTTGGCGAGACCAAGCAGGCCCGCCTTCGTGGCCGCGTACGCGCTCTGTCCCGCGTTCCCGGCCAGCCCGACGATCGACGAGACGAAGACGATCGCTCCGGCGCGCTGCTTCATCATCGGCTTGGCGACCGCGGCGCTCAGGTAGAACGCGGACTTGAGGTTGACGTCGATCAGCCGGTCGAGGTCCGCGGACTTGAAGCGGAGGATCAAGCCGTCCTTCGCCTGCCCGGCGTTTGCGACGGCGGCGTCGATCCGGCCGTGCTGCTCCAGCACCGAGGCGATCGCATCCGCGACTTGGGACTCGATTGCGACATCGGCGAGGTGCAGGCTGACCTTCACGCCGGCGCGCGCTTGCTCGCAGGCAACTTTCGTCTCCGCCAGCGCCAGGGTGTCGCGGCCGAACAGCGCGACGTCGGCGCCCGCGGCGGCGAGGTCGACGGCGATCGCGCGGCCGATCCCGCGGCTGGCGCCGGTGACGACGGCGACTTTACCGGTCACCCTTCGACGAGCTCGGGAGAGCGTGACGCGGCGAGCTGCGCGCGCAGCTTCTCGATGCCCGCCGCGTCGGAGACGGTGATCGCCTTTGGTGCGCCTTCGACGCGCCTGAACATCGGCGCGAGCACCGGCGTCGCGCCGAACTCGACGATGAGGTCGAGCTGCATCGCCACCAGCGCGACGGCGGTGTCGTGCCACAGCACTTCGTCGGTGACGGAGCGGACGAGGTTGGTCTTGATCTGCTCGACGTCCGTGTACGGCGTGGCGTCGACGTTCGAGATGACGGTGAAGCGCGGCGGCAGCACCGTCGCTGCCGCGACGTGCGGCGCGAACTCGTCGCGCGCGGGATTCATCAGCGTGCTGTGCCACGCGCCGCTCACGTTGAGCGGAACGACGCGCTTCGCACCCGCTTCCATCGCGTACTCGCCCGCGATGCGCACCGCGTCGGCGTCGCCGCTGATCACGATCTGCCCGGGCGCGTTGAAGTTCGCGAGCTGCACGCGGCCCGCACCGCTCTCCACCGCGCGCGCGACGGCGGCGCGCAGCGCGTCGGGCGCAAGCCCGAGCACCGCGGCCATCGCGCCGCTGGACTGCGTGGCGGCCCGGTGCATCGCGAGGCCGCGCTCGTTCACCAGCGTTAACGCGGTCTCGAACGACAGCGCGCCGGCGAGCGTCAGCGAGCAGTACTCCCCGAACGAGTGGCCGGCGCTCACGACGGGATCGAGCGCGTCGCCGGCCGCCTTCGCGAGCGCAACGTTCGTGACGAAGATCGCGGGCTGCGCGTAGCGCGTCTCGGTGAGCTTCTCCTGCGGCCCGTGCTCGCACACCGCGCGCAGATCGTAGCCGAGGATCGTCTTCGCGGCCGCGAACGTCTGCGCGGCAGCGGGATACGCGCGCGCGACGTCGTTCCCCATCCCGACGACCTGCGAGCCCTGTCCGGGAAAAATAACGCCGACGCGCACGTTAGCCGCCGACTTTGCCATTCATCGACGCTTTCACTGTGCCGTTCCAGCGCCATGCGACGGCGCCCCAGCTCAGGCCGCCGCCGAACCCGACGAACAGCACGACGTCGCCGTCCTTCAATTTACCGGACGCGACCGTCTCGGAGAGCGCGATCGGGATCGACGCGGCGCTCGTGTTGCCGTAGCGGTCGATGTTGACGATCACGCGGTCGGACGGCAGATCGAGATGCTTCGCGGCGGCGTCGATGATGCGGCGGTTCGCCTGGTGCGGGATCAGCCAGGTGACGTCTTTGGCGGTGAGGCCCGCGTGCTCGAGCGCGACGTTGGTCGCTTCGATCATCTTGGTGACGGCGAAGCGGAACACTTCACGGCCGTTCATCACCACTTTGTTGCGCTTGCCTTCGATGTCCGCGGCGCAAATGGGCGGCAGCGCGGTTCCGCCGACTTCGACGTAGAGGTTCTTCGGATCCGTTCCGTCCGCGCCGAGCTCGGACGACAGGAACGAATCGGTCTCGCTCGCTTCGAGCACCACGGCGCCGGCGCCGTCGCCGAACAGCACCGCGGTCGAGCGGTCATCGTAATTGATGATCCGCGACAGCTCTTCCGCGCCGACGAGCAGCACGCGCTTGAACACGCCCGTGCGCACGAGGCTCGACGCGACGGTGAGCCCGTAGATGAAGCCGCTGCAGGCGATCTCGATGTCGAACGCGGGCACGCCCGGCACGTTGAGCTTCGCGCCCAAGATGCACGCGGTCGCGGGGAACGGATAGTCCGGCGTCACCGTCGCGACGATAATGCAGTTGAGGTCTTTCGCCTCGATACCGGCCGACGCGATCGCTTGGCGAGCCGCGCCGAGCGCGATCTCGCTGGTCGGTTCCTCGACCGTCGCGATGTGCCGTTCCTTCATCCCGGTGCGCGTGGTGATCCACTCGTCCGACGTGTCGAGCATGCGCTCGAGATCGGCGTTGGTGAGGACCCCTTTGGGCACGTGGTGCCCGACGCCCGCGATGCGGACTCCGGTCGCGTTCAACCTATCGAACTAACCGTGGCTGTGGCCGGCGTGGTCGTCCTTCGCCACGACTTGCCGGCCGGCGTACGTCCCGCAGAAGTCGCACACGAAGTGCGGCCGCTTCGGCTGGTGGCACTGCGGGCACTCGACCGTCGTCACGGGGTTGAGCTTCCAGTTCGCAGCGCGACGGCTACGCGTCTTGGACCGAGGGGTCTTCCACTTGAGATTCGCCATGATCGCCTTCCAGTAAAGCGGGAGGACAGGTGCACCCTCCGCCCGCGTTCTTGCTCCGTCCGCACGTATCGCACAAACCGCGACAGTCCTCGCCGCACACCAGGATCAGCGGGAGCGCGCTGGTGACCAGTTGTCTGACCAGATCGCCCACGTCCAGGTCCGTGCCGCTCAGTACGTTGTTCTCGCCGAAGGGGTCGCTCGTTCCGCTTGGCGGATCGAAACGTTCTTCGACCTCGACCGTCACCGGGACGACGACGTCATCCAGACACCGGCCGCACGAGCCCTCGGCGGTCGCCTCGATGGTGCCGCTGATGTCCAGCCCCCGGTCCACGCGCCGCAGGTCGAGGCGAACGTGCGCCGGCTGCGGGAACGTGATGGAGTCGAACGGCGGAACCTCGACGCGCTCGTCGAGAGACATCGGACGCCCTGCGAACAGGACCGACCCGACGTCTATGACCAGTGAAGAACCCATACCATAGAACGAGGTTCCCCGCGAGGAGAACCCGGTGCAACTGACCTATGGTAGACGACCCCGGGGGGCTTGTCAACGCGGGTTGTCGGCGTGATAGGCCCGGCGCAATGACTACCAACTTGAACGTCGCCTTCGGCCCCGAGATCGCGGCCGCCGCGACCCGCCACAACCTCGACCCCCGCCTGCTTGCCGCCGTCGCCGCCCAGGAGACCGGCGGCCCAGGCGCCGACTCCGGCCGCAACGTCGTCGGCGACGGCGGCCACGGCCGCGGCGTCTTCCAGATCGACGACCGCTGGCACGCCTTTGCCCGCAGTCCCGGCGCGATGGACCCCGCTCGCAACGCCGACTACGCGGCCGGGCTGCTCGAATCGAACCTTCAGCGCTACGGCGACGTGCGCGCCGCGCTGTCGGCCTACAACGCCGGCTCGCCCGGCGCGACCGGCACCCGGACGGACTGGGGCGACGGTAAGCCGGTCGGCTACGCCGACTCGGTGTTCCGCCACTACGCCCGCCTGGGCGGCGACGCCGGGGCCGCGGCGCCGGACCTGTCCGCAGCCGGTTCCGGCGCGAGCGCGTACGGCTCCGGCGCTGCCGGCGGCCCGTACGGCTCCGGCGCAGACTCGCTCGGCGGCGGCGCGGACGTCGGGCTGCTGCGCAGCCTGGCCGACGCGCTCGGCAGCGGCTACTGCGCGCCGACGTCCTCACCGCTGAACCTGCCCGCGTACCGCCCGATGCAGCAGCTCGACGCGCGCGACCGGGATCTCGCCCCGTCGATGGACCTCGGCGCGGACGATTCTGCCGGCTGACGCCGAGCCGCACTGAAAGGAACCTGACATGGGATTCAACCTCTTAGGCGCCGTCGCCGGCGCGGCGCAAGGCGCGGCGATGGGCGCCAATCCGATCACGCTGGGCGCGGGAGCGATCGCGGGCGGCTTCGGCGCCAACGGCGCCACCACGGTCGGCGGCCTGAGCAACGGCGCGCAGAACCTCATCAACGGCGGCTATCTCGGCGCGACCCAAGTGCTCAACGCGCAGCAGATGATGTTCCAGCTCCAGCTGCAATCGCAGTCGCAGCAGTTCGACGAGATGACGTCGGAGCGCTCCGAGCTGCTGCGCGAGACGAACACGCTGCGCGACGTCGCCATGCAGCAGCGTAAAGCCGACAATCAAATCGTCAAGGAATTCATCCGGTCGATCGGCTGATGGAGCTCGCACCCGTGCGCCCGCAGCCGCCGCACCACCGCACCGCGCATCGCGCCGCCGCACCCGCGGCGGCCGCGAAGCGTCCACCGCGCACCGGCCCGCGGGCCGAACCGGCGACGCCGGGCGACCTCGACGCGATCGCGCAGCAGCGCACCTTCGACGCGATGGCAGCCGCGCAAGCGGAGCAGCAGCGCGAGATGAACGCGCTGCGCGACCTGGCGATGCAGCAGATCAAACGCGACGACCAGACGATGAACGAATGGATCAAGCTGATCTAACTGAGGAGCCCCGCACGGGGCTTCTCCTCCTTGCTTGAGCGCGAGCTTGATGCTATTATTGTTAGGCTTAGCAAGTCAGCCTTCCCGGCTAGGAGACGAGGTGTGTCGCGCTCAGACGGAAGATCCCGGCCACGTCGATCATCAGCGTGGCGTGCGCCGCCGCTTGGTTTGGCCTCGCATGGTTCAGCGCAACCGCTCTGAGCGACCTGACCGCTCATGGCGCCCTGCCGTGCGGCCTTTCCGGGGTCATGGCAACCGCAGTGTGCGAGCTTCATTGGCTCGCGATGTGCATCGCGATGATGCTACCGTTCGACAAACGTGCTTTGTTGCAATTCGGCGGCGGAAACGCGACGGTTGGCAAGGCCGCCGCGGCACTGGTGGGGTACGCGGTGCTGTGGGCGCTTGCCGGCGGCGTGCTGCGCGCGCTCGATGCTCAGTTTGCGAGCATTAGCGACTTCTTCCGGTTCATGCCGCTCTCGACGATCGTCGTGGTAAACGTAGCGATCGTCGTCCTATGGTTCGGCATCGTCGTCCTTTCATCGGGCGGTGATGAGTTGCCGGCGCGATCCTCGCGGGGATTGCTCGGAGGGATGAAGGTCGCTCGCGCCTCGCTGGCGCGGTGCTGGCCGATCATGCTGCTCTGCTACTACCAAGAGTCACTGCTCGTCATGGCGGCCTTGATGGTTGTCATGATCCTGACCGACCGCCTTGCACACCGCGTCCCCTTTCGAAGAATCCATCCGTCGCTCAGCGCTCACTAGACGATCGCAGACCGCCGGACGCACCGATTGTATGCACAAGGAGAGAGCTGTATGTCCACGCCTCCGCCCCCGGCCGACAATGACCCCGTCGTCCCGAATCCAACCTACATGGGGTATATTCGCGGCATCTTTACCCAGGACGACATCGATCACATGGCACCAAAGGGGGTCGACCTCTCCACATATGCCGGTGTGAAAAAGAACGCGATTAACGTCTACATTCAGACGCTGCAACCCGGCGGGCCGATGC
The DNA here is from genome assembly GCA_028287565.1 of Vulcanimicrobiota bacterium. Lineage (GTDB taxonomy): Bacteria > Vulcanimicrobiota > Vulcanimicrobiia > Vulcanimicrobiales > Vulcanimicrobiaceae > Vulcanimicrobium. Next base: position 1,780 of record JAQBPK010000221.1, on the reverse strand, counting down.
CGCCGGCGCCCTATCCAAAGTGGAGCGCCAACCGGTCTTTGAATTTCAAGGCGTGGATCGTCGACAAGTACCCGCTCGGCACAGCGGAACCGCATTTTGCAGCATTTGATGCGGTCGCGGCTCCCACTGCCGGAGCCCGCTTGCGGAAAGACGTAAATAGCCTAAGCGCGGATGAGATCAAAACGCTGAAGGCAGCGTTCCAAGGCATCATCGCGCTCGATGCATCGCAGCCGAATAACCCGAACGGCTATTACCAAGTTGCGGGGATCCATTGGTTCCCGACCGACCTGTACTGCCAGCATCACGTACAGCAGTACAATCCGTGGCACAGGCTGTACGTTAGAACGTTCGAGGATGCGCTGCGCAGCATCCCGGGCTGTGAAAACGTTACGCTTCCGTACTGGGACATCGCGACCTACCAACTTCCCCAGCTATTCTCCGAGCCTCCGTTCAACCAATACACGGCACCGCAAGGCGTCGGCAACGGGTATCCCGTGCCCTTCGCGACTTCGAGATATGATGACGCTACGATCGTGCAGAATCTCCGGGGAAACGATGTTGCCGGATCGATCCGCGATGCGCTCCAACAGTCGAGATTCGGGTCCTACGAAACTGGCGGCTTCCAGAAGTTCATCATACAGGCGCACGACGACGGTCACGTCTCGACAGGGCGTACGATGAGGGACCAGGGTGTCGCGTCATTCGATCCGATCTTCTGGTTCTTCCATTGCAATTGGGACCGGCTGTTCCTGAGCTGGCAAACGCTCGTCAATGGAACGACGCTGAACGGCTTCAAATCGACGCTCGACGGGGATACCAGCTGGCTGGACTTCCCTCAGCTGCAGCCGTGGACGCAGAGCTCTGCCGATGCGGTTCCCGCGGAGCCGGACGTCCGATACGCCCAACTCGCGACGGAGGTTCAAGCATTGCAACACCGAGTCGGCAGCATCGACGCCTTCCGCTCCTTCAGCATTGCGCCGTCCTCGCGCGTCTCGGTGCGGGTCAAGAACATCAACCGGCTGAACATCCCGGGCACGTTCGTCGTGAAGCTTCTCGCAGACGGCGAGGAGGTTGCAAGACACGCGTTCTTCCAGCCGTCCACTCCGGAAAAATGCCCGACCTGCAAAGAGCACGGCCTCGTCCCGATCGACTTCCACGTCGATTTGGAGAAAGTTCAGGGCCGCAAGATGTCCGTCGCGATCGAGGTGCCGGACCAAGAGGAGGTCGGCGCGGCGTTCCCGCTCTCGCAAGCCGGCAATCCGACGATCAACGCGCGTCTGCTGCTGGAGGAGGCCTAGAACCCGGAATCGGCGTGAACGCGGCTCGCTCCACCCGAAATGGAAAACCGCGCCATGGCGCGGTTTTCCGTCGTTTGGTGGTGGGCCATCCTGGTCTCGAACCAGGGACCTCATGCTCATCAAGCATGCGCTCTAACCAACTGAGCTAATGGCCCCAGGGGTCGGCGCTTAGTTTAAGGCGAGCGCGGAACCTTGTCAACGACGCCGTCTGCAGTGAGAACAATCGCTCTTCGTGCGGTACGATACGACCGTGAAACCGCTCGCCGTCCCGCTCGCCGCGCTCGCGCTCGCAGCCGCGCTCACTGGTGCAGGATCCGCTCAGACCGCGCCGCCCGCGGCGGCGACGCCCGTGCCGTGGCAGCCCAAGCCCGTGATCATCATCGACCCGCGGCCGTATCTCGCCACGCCTACGCCCGCCGCGACCCGCCGCCCATCACTGAAGAGCCGCACGACGTCGCGGCCAGGCGCGACGCCTCGGCCGG
>JAQBPK010000216.1 GCA_028287565.1 Vulcanimicrobiota bacterium | reverse complement strand
AGCCGGCGTCCCGTCCGTGACGCCGAGCCCGGCGGCTTGCGTCGCGGCGAGGCCGATCGCGTTGCGCGCTGCCTCCGCGTCGAGTGCCGCAGCGCGCGCGGCCGCTGCCGCTGCGGCGATTCCGGCGACGACCGCGACGGCGTCCCAGGGCCCGTCGAGTGTCAGCGCGCGTTCGAGGCGAGCGGCGACTTCGCGTCCGATGGCGATCCCTTCGACGACGTCCGTTTCGCCGCGTTCGGCAAGCTCCGCCGACACGATCGCTGCAGCGATGATCGCCGCGCCGGGCGTTGCGGCGAGGTTCGTTGCCGTCACGAATGCGTGGCGGAACGCCGTTCCGTACGACGTCAGAGCGCGCGATGCCAGATCCGAAATATCGTTCGGCGTACATGGTGCGGTTTGCGCCGTGACGAGCCGTGCGCGTGCTGCCTGGAGGGCCGACTCGAACGCCGCTCCCGTGTGCGTGCCTGCGATAAGCCGTGCTAGCGCTTCGGACGCGCCGGTGGCCGGTGCGGCGCTAGACATGCGTGCTCGCCTCCGGGACCGCCGGCGCGATGATGGTGTCGATCGATCTCGCTTCGTCGATTGCGAGCATCGCTTCGATCAGCCGCTGTCCGGAGCGTGCGCCGAGCTGCGGTTCGATCAAGAGCCGGACTTTCGCGAAGAGCTCCGCGTCCGTCAATGGGCGGGCTGTGCTTCCGCGCGCATGTGCGACCTGCTCCTCCACGGTCGTTCCGTCGTGCAGGCGCGCTTCGAGTCGCGCTGCGTCGCGCGCGACATCGGGGCTTGGCACGAGCGTCGTTTTGGCGCGCAGCTCGCGTACGTCGGCGCGTCGCACGCGTTCCGGTTCGTATTGCGGCAAACCGGCGCGGCCGTCGCGCAATGCGACCGCGATGCCGTGGATCGCGCTGAACCGTGCTTCGAGACCGTCCTGCGGATCGGGGTTTCCCATCAGTTCCGGGACCAGCGCATGACAGTGCGCTCGCAGCGATTCGATCGCGTTGACGTCGATCCGCTCGCGAAGCGCTAGCGCCGCGTCGATCGACGGGTGCGCGACGATGCCGCACGGATACGGCTTGTAGGTGTTCTGCGCGAGCTCCCAGCGCGTTCCGAGATCGTCGAGCATCTGCGCGGGATCGAAGCGCGTCGACAGCGCGGCCGCGAAGCCGCGCGGATCTTCCAGAATACCCGACGGTGCGTCGGCGTTCTCTGCGGCGAGGCGCGCGGCCAGGATGCCGTTCGCCGCGGCTTTGCCGGGATGGAACGCCTTCGTCATTGTGCCGAACGCGTCGCGGTGGCCGAGCGGCATCGTCATCGACAGCCGCACCGCGCGCGCAAGGGCCGCGTCGTCGAAGCCGAGGAGCAGCGCTGCGGTAACGGCTGCGCCCGCGACGCCGCATGTTCCCGTAATGTGCCAGCCGCGGTCGTAGTGCTCCGGCGAGATCGCCACGCCGAGGCGCAGTTGCGCTTCGCAGCCCAGCGCGAACGCCGTCAAGGCCGTCGTGCCGCTCGGCTTCGTCTCTTCCGCGAGCGCGACAAGCACCGCCATGCACGCGGCGCCCGGATGGATCACCGTCGCGAGATGCGTGTCGTCGAAATCGTCGACGTGCGCGGCAAAGCCGGCGGCGAGCGCCGCGAAGTGCGCGTCCGCCCGTTCGCCGCGGCCGAGAACCGGTGCGGTCGCCGGGCCGCCGAGCACGCGCGCGGTGGCGACGATCGCGTCCACGCCGGGATGGTGCGCGGCTCCGATTGCCAAGCCGAGCACGTTCGCGAGCGCGCGTTTTGCCTCGTGCGCGATCGGCGGCGACAGCGGGGTCCGCGCGAGCTCACCGAGCCGTGCAGCGAACTCGCCCGCGACGCCGGTCGCTGAATCAGGTTCCGAAGTACTGCGCATATTTGGTCTTCATCTCGTCGCTCGTCTTGAGCACGCCCTGCGGATCGTCGTGGAACAACCGGATCCGCGTGATCGGTATGCGGTTCGCCGGCTCCTTGAGGCCCGCGCGCACCGAGCGCAGGCCGCCGAAGTCGACCAGCATCTGCTGCGTGTCTTTGCTGAAGAGGTACTGGTAGAACAGCCGCGCCGCGTTGGGATGCGGCGCGTCTTTGAAGATCGCGGCAGGCGACGTCTCGAACGGCGTTCCCTCGGGCGGATACACCAGCACGAGCGGACTGCCTTGCGCCTGCAATTGGAAGACGACGTACTCGTTGCCGCCCGCCATCACCGGCTGTTCTCCGCGGCTGAGCACTTTCGGCGGCTCGGTGGACGACTGCACTTGCATCACCTTTTGGTCGCCGAGCTTCTGCAGATAATTCCAGCCGAACGCTTTCATCAGCTCGTAGTTCGCGGTCATCTCGCTCCCACTGTATGCGGGATGCGCTTTGACGAGCCGGCTCTTCCAGCGCGGCTGCAGCAGGTCGGCCCAAGTCGACGGCGCCTCCGTCTGCTTCACCAGCGACGAGTTGTACGCGATCGGCGAGAGCGTCGCGCGCCACGTGGCGAACGTGTCGTCGCGGTCGCGGAACTGCGGCGGCCAGTAGCGTTCGATCTCTTCCATCCGGACGTTCGCGAGCCAGCCGCTGTTCTTCCAGACTAGGAAGTTTGCCGCATCCGACGTGTTCACGACGTCGGCGACGTGCAGGTTGCTGCCCATCTCCTGGCCGATGCGCTGGAACACGCGCTCGCTGCCGGTCCGTTCGACCTGCACCTTGATCCCGTACTTCGACTGGAAGTCGCGCGCGAGCCGTTCGGCGACGCTCACGTCCACGGAGGTGTAGAACACGACCAGGCCTTCGGCTTTCGCCTTGGCGACATCGGGCACGACGAACGACGCCGGCGAGACGGGGACGGGCGCGAGCATCGCGAGAGCCATCGCGACCGCGGCCGCGCGGCAGGCAAGCCGAAGCAATTTCGAAAGCACGTTATTCTCCTCCAGACGCGGTGGGTTCGAGACGATGACAGCGTTCGGGCGGGAAGCCCAGCCAGACGCGCTCGCCGGGCTGGACATCGATCTGCGGCGGCGTCGTGATGCGCACCACCTCGCCGCCTGCTTCGACGACATAGTCGCGCGCGCTCCCGAGAAAGACGCGCCGCACGACGGTGCCTTCGATCGGCGCGATGCCGGCAGCCGGCGCCGCGCTGAGCAATGCGACATCTTCGAGCCGGATCGAGAACGGTGCGTCCAGGCCGGCGAAACGCCCCGGCAGCACGTTCGCGCCGCCCACGAAGCGCGCGACGAACTCCGACCGCGGCCGGCCGTAGATATCCTCGGGCGTGCCCGTTTGCTCGATGCGCCCGCCGCGCAGCACGACGATCAGATCGGCGGTCGCCATCGCCTCGCCTTGGTCGTGCGTGACGTACACGGTGGTGTAGCGGAACTCGTCGTGCAGGCGGCGGATCTCGAAACGCATCTCCTCGCGCAAGTTCGCGTCGAGGTTCGAGAGCGGTTCGTCGAGCAGCAGCGTTTGCGGTTCCACGACGAGCGAGCGCGCGAGCGCGACGCGCTGCTGCTGGCCGCCGGAGAGCTCGCCGGGATAGCGCTGCATCAGCGTGTCGAGCTGCACTGCCGCGCAGATCGTCGCGACGCGGCGCGCGATCTCGTCGCGCGGCAGCCGGCGCAGGCGCAATCCGTACGCGACGTTCTGCTCGACCGTCATGTGCGGCCACAGCGCGTAGCTCTGGAAGATCATCGACATCCGGCGCCGCTCGGGCGGAACGACCGCGCCGGGCGCGGACAGCCGTTTGCCGCCGACGGAGATCTCGCCGGCGTCGGGCGAGAGGAACCCCGCGATGAGCCGCAGCAGCGTCGTCTTGCCGCAGCCCGACGGTCCGAGCAGCGCGACGAACGCGCCGTCGGGAATCATCAGGTCGACGCCGTCGACGACCGGCACGCCGCCGAAGCGTTTGACGACATTCCGCAGTTCGAGCATTGCCACGGCGTTAGCCCGCGTCGCCGCCGCTCGCGCGTGCGGCAGCGCCGCCACATACGCGCGCTGCGATCGCATCGCCCATCGCAACCGTTGTTGCCGTGCCGCCGAGGTCGGGTGTCAGTGCGTCGCGGGCCGCGATCGTGGCGTCGACCGCGCGCTCGATCGCGCGCGCCGCGGCCGTTGCGCGCGGTTCGGACTTCGTGCGGCCGAGCCAGCCGAGCAGCATTTGCGCCGACATTATCATCGCGTACGGGTTGGCGATGTTACGGCCCGCGATGTCCGGCGCCGAACCGTGCGTCGCCTGTGCCATCGCGTGGCGCGGTCCGGCCGACAGCGCCGGCGCCATCCCGAGCCCGCCGACCAGCCCGGCGGCTTCGTCGCTGAGGATGTCGCCGAACATGTTGGTCGTCACGATCACGTCGTACGCTTGCGGCTTCATCACCAAACGCATCGCGAACGTGTCGACGATGATCTCCTCGTACGCGACGTCGGGGTACTCGGCGGCGAGCGCGCGGCATTCCTCGGCGAACATGCCGCAGCCCAGCTTGAACACGGTGTCCTTGTGAATGACGGCAAGCTGCTTGCGGCGCGTGCGCGCGAGCTCGAACGCCGCGCGCGCCACTTTGGACGAGCCGGCGCGCGTGATGACACGAACGGATATCGTCACGTCGTTCGTCGGCCTGAACTCGCCCGAGCCGGCAACGACGTTGCGGTCGGGCTGAAAGCCTTCGTTGTTCTCGCGCACGATCACGAGATCGACGTTCTGGTGCACGCTGGGCAGCGTGGGATATGATTTCGCAGGCCGGATGTTCGCGAACAAGTCGAAGTGCTTGCGCAGAATCGGGTGCGGGTTGACCGCGCCGGGGATCTTTGGATACTCGCGGTGCCCGATCGGCCCGAGGATCCAGCCGTCGAGCGCGTCGAGGCGCTCGAGCGTGCCGTCGGGCAGCGTGGTTCCGAGGTCGTCGAGCGTGCGCCGCCCGATCGGCAGCTCGGTCCACACGATCGCCAGTCCGGTTGCTCGCGCAGCCGCATCAACTACTTTGACGGCCTCGGGCACGACCTCGAGGCCGATGTCGTCACCGAGCAGCACGCCGAGCTGCAGGCCCCCGCTCACGCGCGGTACTCCTCGGCGGCGGTCGTGATGACCGGAACGCGGTTGGCGAGCGCGAGCACCGCGAACGTCACGACCATCAAGAGCAGGCCCAGCACCGCGATGCTGCCCGTGTCGCCCGATTCGTTGAGGTCGTAGATCACCACGGCGATCGTTCGCGTCGGCGCGGTGAACAGCAAGATCGCCGCGGAGATCTCGCGGATCGCACCGATGAACACGAAGCACCATGCGGCCACGATGCCGCTGCGCATGAGCGGCGCGGTGACGTCGCGCAATACGCGCAGCGGCGTCGCGCCGAGCAGCCGCGCAGCCTCTTCCAGCTCCGGGTGGATCGACGACGCGACGGCCGTGAGCTGCTGGTACGCTGCCGGAAACTCGATCGTGACGAACGCGATCAGCATGATCCACAGCGTTCCGAACAGCAGCAGCGGCGGCCTCGTGTACGCGAGAAAGAGGCCGACGCCGAGCACGATGCTCGGGATTGCGATGGGCGCGTTCGCCAGGAAGCCGAGCACGTTCCACCCCGGCACGGCGCGCCGGGCGACGAGATATCCCACCACGAGCGCCAGCGCCGTCGCGATCGTCGCGGCACCGAGCGCGAGGACCATCGTGTTGCGGAGCGCGACCGGCGTCGCGTCGAGCTGGAAGAAGACGAAGTTCACGTGCGCGAGGGTGAGGTTGGTGAACGTCGGCACCGCCGGCGCGATCTTCACGAAGGCGGCGTCGAGCAGCGCTCCGTACGGCAGCACGATCGCGTTGAGCAGCACGAGCCCGCAGAACGCGAGCGCGGCCCACTTCCATGCGCCCAGGCGCGCGATCGTGCGCCGCGCGCCCTTGCCGCCGACGAGCGCGTAGCCTTTTCGGCCGAGCACGAGCTGCTGGGCGCGCAGCAGCGCGAACGTGAGCAGGAGCATCGGCATCGACGCGGCGGCGGCCAATGCGGGCTTCGGTGGAAACTGGAACAGGCTCCAGATGCGCGTGGTCATCGTGTGAAATCCGGCCGGCAGCGTGAGCACCGCGGCCGAACCGAACACGGTCATCGACTGCAAAAAAGCGATGAGCGCGCCGGCGAGGATCGCGGGCAGAATCAGCGGCAGCGTCACGCGCCACGCCGTCTGCGCGGGGTGCGCGCCGAGGATCGCGGACGCGTCTTCCAGATCGGCAGGGATGCGCTCCAGCGCGTTCGCGACGAACACGAACGCGTACGGAAACGTGTAGAGGAAGTTCACGAACGTCAGCCCCGCGACGGAGTAGACGTTGAACGGGTGCACCGAGCGGTCGAGGTGGAACGCCGCGCGCGCGACCTGGTTGAGGAAGCCGGTGTTCGGCGCGGCGAGCAGCTCCCACGCGATCGCGCCGAGGAACGGCGGTGTGACGAGCGACGCCATCACCAAGATGCGCACCAGCCGCCGCAGCGGCATGTCGGTGCGCGCAACGCACCAGCCCATCGGCACCGCGACGAGCACGCACGCGATCGCGACGGCGGCCGAGCTCCCGAGCGTGATGATGAACGGGCGGATCATCGTCGCGTCGGTGAACAGCGTGACGTAGTTTTCCAGCGTGAACCCGTGCGCGCCGCTCACGCTCGTCACCACGAGCCAACCCAACGGCAGCACGACCATGACCACGAGCGCCAGCGCGGCCAGCGCGAACAGCACGCGCGAGAGATCGACCCGCATTACGGCGTCAGCAGCACCTTGCCGTGGCCGTCACGCGACTCGACGAGCCGGTGCGCTTCGGCCGCGTCGCGCAGCGCAAACCGCGCGCCGACGATCACATGCACTTTGTCCTCGGCGACGAGCCGGAGCGACGCCTCGGCCGCGGGCCGCAATCCTTCGGGACGCAGCTTGCGGTATGACCCCGAGCTGTAGCCGATGACGGCGCGGTTGCTCGGGTGCAGCTCGTTCGTGCGCACGGTGCCGGGCGTGCCGGATGCGTTTCCGAACGCGACGATACGCCCGAACGGAGCGAGCGCGGTCAGCCCCGCGGTAAAGACGTCGCCCGCGACCGAGTCGAGAATCAGATCGACGCCGCGGCCGTCCGTCGCGTCGAGCACGAGGCGCGCAAAATCCTCGCGGCGGTAGTCGATCGCGAGGTCCGCACCGGCGCCGCGCGCGATCGCGCACTTCGCCTCGTTGCCGGCCGTAGCGAAGATCCTCCCGGCGCCGAGCGCGCGCGCGATCTGCACCGCCGTCGAGCCGACGCCGCCCGCCGCCGCGTGCACCAGCACGGTCTCGCCCTTTGCGAGGCGGCCGGCAAGCGTGAGCACGTTGTACGCGGTGACCAGCATCAGAATCGAAGCTGCATCGTCATCGGAGATCGCCGCGTCGAGCGCGTATACGGTCATTGCGGGCGCGACGATCACCTCGGCATACGACCCGCTCGGAGGAAACGCCGCGACGCGCTGCCCCAAGCTCAGTCCCTCGACGCCGTCGCCGAGCGCGACGATCGTGCCGGCGCAGTCGAGCCCGGGCACGAATGGCGGCTGCTGGCCGCCGTGATAGGCGCCGCGGCGCGCTTGGACGTCCGCGAAGTTCACGCCGGTCTGCGTGACACGGACCGCGACTTCGCCCGAACCGGGAACCGGCTCATCGCGTTCGCGCCACGCGAGCACCGACGGATCACCGAACGAGGTCGCTTCGACAACATGCATCGTGCGCAGCTTCCCGTCCGCGCCGCGGGGCCCTCGCGCATGCGAGCTCGCGACGACCGCAATCGTCGCGAGCCCAGCGCTACTTCAGATTGGCCGGTGGCAAGTCGAACTGCAGCACGGCCGGGACGACAGGCCCCGGAGCCGGACACGGGCAGGTCTGACCGGGCACGCCGAGTGCCGCGATCCGCACGGACGATCCCGACTTGACCGCCGCGAACAATGCGAGTACCTCGGGCGACGGCGGAGTCGGGTCGGATATGAACGACCACCCGGGCGCGAAGAACGTCAGATTGAATCGGGGATCCACGGGCGCGGCGTTCGGCGTTTGCGAGAACAGGCCGTCGCCGGGAAGCGTCTCGAGGGTGACGGTCCTCGTCGACGGATCGATGACGCCGCGCGCCGCGTACCCGACCGGAGCCGTTCCCGGCGGCGTATCGACCAAGATCGCGAAGTACGAGCTGGGCCCGAATCCGCCGGGCACGATCGTACCGGTAACCGCCATGCGGGCCGGGCTGCGCTCGAAGCGGATCTGTGCCGTGAGCGATCCGAAGCGCGCCGGCAGAGCCATTGTCGCGTTCAGAACGCAGGTGCCCGGCAACGGCTGACACGTCGCGGCACCACCGCCGCCTCCGCCACCGCCCGTTGCGCCGCCACCGCCGCCGACTGCGCCGCCGCCGCCGGTTGCGCCCCCGCCGCCGCCGCCGGCCGGGCCGCCCGATTCAGTACCGCGCGTGCCGCCCGGCGATGACGATGGCATGACGCCGCCTGCACCCGGAGCACAAGCCATCGGCAAAACGGCGATCGCTGCAAGTGCCGCAAGCCGTTTCAGAGTAGACGAAATCATCGGCGTCCTTTCAAAGGGCGTCTCGGAGACGGAGCTTTCATCCATTGAGTCGCACGGACGTTAAGAAACACTGAAAATGTGCGCTGTCCGTTCCGGCAGCCGTTATGTCACTCTTTCGGCTTCGCGCGCGTCTAGAGTGGGGTGAAGAGGATTGCAGTCACCGGTGCGGCGGGCTACCTCGGCCGTGCGGTAAACGAAGCGCTCGTCCATCGCGGCGCCGAGGCGGTCGGCATCGTGAGGCGTGGCGGCGCGGACGGCGCACGCGGCGCCGATCTCTCCGTGGCGGAGCAGGCCGTCCGCGCGCTCGACGGCGTCGATGCCGTCGTCCATACGGCGTCCTCGCCGGCTCTCGACGCGGGCACGGAAGTGCTTTACATGAGCAACGTCGTGGAGGCGGCTCGCCGGACGGGGGCGCACGTGGTGTACGTCAGCATCATCAACGTCGACCGCAACGGACGTCACGTTCCGTACTACCGAGCGAAGTTCGACGCCGAACAGCTCCTCGTGCGCAGCGGCGTACCGTACACGATTCAGCGCGCGGCACAGTTCCATGCCTACTTGTCGCATGTCTTCGGTACGATCGCGAAGCTGCCGCTGGCGATCCTGCCGCCGGGTGCCGCATTTCAGCCGATCGACGTGCACGCGTGCGCGGACCGGTTGGCGGTCCACGCGTTGGGCGAGCCGCTGGGCGTCGCGCGCGACGTCGCCGGACCGGAGACCCGCAGCGGCCGCGAGCTCTTCACCCAGTGGGCGCGCGCGACACATCGCAACAAACCGCTCGTGCAATTGCCGTTGCCGGTTGGTGCGTTTCGTGCGGTCGCCAACCGCGGTGCGGTCAACGACCAGGCCGAACCGCTCGGTCCGACGTTCGCCTCCTGGCTTGCGCAAACGGGCGGTGCGAACCCGTACGACGCACCGCCGCGAAGCGGATCAGCGCGATGACGCTCGTGCTCGCGACACACGCGCGCGGCAGGTCTGCCAGGCCACCGGCGGGCGTCAACGAAACGTCACTGCCCGCAAAGGTATGAGGTACGCAATGGAACGCAAGAAAGCGTCGGACTTTCCCCAAGAGCTGCTCGATCTTTTTCATTTGTACGTTCACGGCGAGATCGACCGCCGCGCGTTCTTGGACCGGGCGGCGAAATTCGCGGTAGGCGGGCTCACTGCCGCGGGACTGCTGGCGATGCTCAAGCCGAACTACGCGTGGGCGCAGCAGGTTCCCAAAGACGACAAGCGGATTCGCACCGAGTACGCGACGGTGCCGTCGCCGCAAGGCAACGGCTCGATCCGGGGCTATCTCGTGCGGCCGGCGAGCGCGACTGCGATGGCGACGGTCCCCGCGGTGCTCGTCATTCACGAGAACCGCGGTCTGAACCCGTACATCGAAGACGTCGCGCGCCGTTTGGGAACGGCGAGCTTCATGGCGTTTGCTCCGGACGGGCTCACGTCGGTCGGCGGCTACCCGGGTAACGACGAAAAAGGCGGCGAGCTGTTCGCCAAAGTGGATCGTGAGAAGATGACCGAGGACTTCATCGCCGCCGCGACGTGGCTGAAAGCGCGTCCCGAAAGCTCCGGCAAGCTCGGTGTCGTGGGATTCTGCTTCGGCGGCGGCGTCGCGAACACGCTCGCGGTGCGCATGCCGGATCTGTCCGCGGCGGTTCCGTTCTACGGCCAACCGCCCGCAATGGCCGACGTCCCGAAGATCAAGGCCGCGGTGCTCGCGCACCATGCCGAGCTCGACACGCGTCTCGCATCGACGTGGCCCGAGTACGACACGGCGCTGACGGCCGCGAAGATCCCGCACGCCGGCTACATCTATCCGAAGACGAACCACGGCTTCCACAACGACACGACGCCGCGCTACGACGAAGCGGCGGCAAAGCTTGCGTGGCAGCGCACGCTGGACTGGTTCAACAAGTACCTGCGCGCATAGCGGCTGCGAGCAAAAACAAAAAGACGCTCCCTCAGGAGCGTCTTTCGCGCGTCACGCCGGATAGCCGGCTCTAGCGGTGGTGCCGGCGGTAATACGCCTGCCGGCGTGCAGCCGCCGCGCGCTCCTCGGCCCGCTTCTGGCGCACCTTGTGGTTGTAGTTGGTGATCAGCACCGCGGCAGCCGCGCCGCCGATGATGATGTTCCGCGTGCTCGCCGCGCCGTCAGCCAGCGCCGGCGCCACCGCCCCGAAAGTCATCGTTGCGGCCAGGGCCGCCGCCGTCAGCATCTTTTTCATAGCGTACGAGACCGTACCCAAAAAGACGATCCGATAACGGACCGGCATGCCTGGCCGTCCAACCACGCAAGCATACGCCGGCGGCTGAAACTCGCGCCGCGAGCGCGGATAAACGCGAAAAACCCGACCGTGGAGGCGACGTAGCATGCTCGGACCCGTTCGCACGACCCTTGCGGCCTTGGCCGTGGCTGCGATCTCGCTCACAACTTCGGGCGCGTCGGCGCAAGGACGGCTCGACACCGCGGCGCTGCTTTCGGCCGAGCGCGAAGCGCTGGCCCGTCTGTCGTACATGGACGGCGTGTGGCGCGGTCCCGCGTGGACGATCCTCGCATCGGGACAGCGGCACGACGTCACGCAGACCGAGCGCATCGGGCCGTTCCTGGACGGATCGGTGAAGGTGATCGAAGGGCGCGGCTACGATGCGGACGGCAACGTGTCGTTCAACGCGCTGGGCATCATCTCGTACCAGCCCGACAAACAAGCATATCTGCTGCACTCGTACGCGCTGGGATACGCGGGCGACTTCCCGCTGACGATAACGCCGGACGGTTACATCTGGCAGGTGCCCGCGGGACCCGCGATGACGATCCGCTACACGGCGACGATCGGCAACGGAACGTGGCGCGAGGTCGGCGACCGGATCGTGCCCGGCCAAGCGCCGGTGCGCGTGTTCGAGATGAACCTGAAGCGCGTCGGCGACACGAAGTGGCCCGCTGACGGAACGATCAGCCCGAGCTAACATCGCAAGGAACCGTCCGCAGCCGTACGAAGCTCCGCCTTCAACACATCGCGGGAGGCGGTATCTGTGAATTTGCAGGTTGGCACGAAGCACTGGCTTCGTTTCGAGCACGGCGGCGAAGCCGCGTTCGGCACGCTCGACGGCGACGTCGTCACGCGCTTCGAAGGCGACATGTTCGGTGCGCCCGCACCGGCCGGTGAGACGTTCGCGCTCGGCGACGTCACGCTGCTGCCGCCCACCGAGCCCACCAAGATGATCTGTCTCTGGAACAACTTCGGCGCGATGGGCCAGAAGATGGGACTCGCCATCCCGGACACTCCGCTCTTTCTCATCAAAGCCAGCAGTGCGTTCATCGCGAGCGGTGAGACGATCCGCAAGCCGGCCTTCTACGATGGGCGGGTAATCTTCGAGGGCGAGCTCGGCATCGTCATCGGCAAGCGCTGCACCGGCGTCGACGAAACGCAGGCGAACGGCTACATCTTCGGCTACACCTGCGTCAACGACGTCACCGCGTTCGATCTGCTCAACGCCGACCCGTCGTTCGCGCAGTGGACGCGCGCCAAGAGCTTCGACACGTTCGGCGTCTTCGGGCCCGTCGTCACGACCGGGCTCGATCCCGACACGCTCACGATCCGGGCCGTACTCGACGGTGAGGAGCGCCAGAACTATCCGGCGAGCGACATGCTGATGAAACCGGCGCGCCTGGTGAGCGCGCTCTCGCGCGACATGACGCTGATGCCCGGCGACGTCATCGCGTGCGGGACGTCGATCGGGGCGGGCAAGATGAAGCCCGGCAGCACGATCGAGATCGCGATCGACGGCATCGGCACGCTGCGGAACCGTTTCGAGTAGCGGCCGGCGTGCGCATCTGCATCGTGGGCGCCGGCGCCATCGGCGGCATGCTCGGAGCCGGCCTTGCCCAAGCCGGCGAAACCGTGACCTTCATCGAAAAGAACCGCCGGCACGCGGACGCGATCCGCACCGACGGCTTGCGCGTGGAGCGCGACGGCGAGACGCAGGTCGCGCGCAACGTCGCGGTCACCGACAGCTTCGCCGAGCCCGGCGAGCAAGATCTCGTGATCCTCGCCGTCAAGGCGCATTACATTCCGTCGATCCTGCCCGATTTGCGGCAGCTGTTCGGACCGAGCACGATGGTGATGACGGTGCAGAACGGCGTGCCGTGGTGGTACTTCTACCGCAGCGGCGGCCCGTACGAAGGCCGCACCATTGCCGCGGTCGATCCCGACGGCTCCATCGACCGCAACATCGAGCGCGAGCGCATCGTGGGCTGCATCGTGTATCCGGCGGGCGAGGTGACGGCGCCGGGCGTCGTGCATGTGGTCGAAGGCAACCGGTTCTCGGTGGGCGAGCTCGACGGCTCGCACAGCGAGCGCGTCGAAGCGCTGTCGCAAACGCTCGTGCGGGCGGGGTTCAAGTCGTTCGTGCTCGACGACATCCGCGCGGAGATCTGGCTGAAGCTGTGGGGCAACCTGTCGTTCAACCCGATCAGCGCGCTGACGCGCGGCACGCTCGCCGGAATCTGCCGCAACCCGAAGACGCGCGAGCTCGCCGCCGCGATGATGGCCGAAGCGCAGCAGATCGGCGAGAAGCTCGGCATCACGTTCCGGCACACCATCGAGAAGCGCATCGCGGGCGCCGAAGCCGTTGGCGAGCACAAGACGTCGATGCTGCAGGACGTCGAGGCAGGCCGGCCGCTCGAGATCGAGGCGCTCGTCGGCGCCGTCGTCGAGCTCGGCCGGCTCACCGGCACGCCGACGCCGCACATCGACTCGGTCTACGCGTGCGCGAGCTTCCTCAACGACTCGCTGGTCGCGAACGCGCCGAGCGGGCTCTGATCAGGTGCCGGTCACCACTTGCTGCGCGACGACGTACGTCGCTTTGGGGTCATAGCCCACGGTCACGAGCCCCTGCGGGTTGGTGTACGGCGGCATCGTTCCGGCGGTGCCGTCGCGGAACTCGCACCACACCATCGCCGGCAGCCCCAAGTAGCGATGGATGTTCCAGAGGTCGCGAAAGAACGGGGCCGGGCCGTCCCAATCGGAGAGGCACGCTTCGGTGGTGTAGATCGGGACGCCGCGCGGCAGCAAGCTCCCGGCTTGCAGATATTCGTTCAGGTTGGGCTTCTTGTAGAAATGGACCGCGCAGCCCGTGACGGCGTCGAACACGCCGCGAATGCGCAAGCCGTAAATCCAGTTCAAGTCGATGCCGCTCGTGCCGCCCGAGAGGATCTCGCGCGCACCTGCTCCGCGCAGCGCGGAAGCCGTGGCGATCGCGAGCTTCGCATAGGCGTCGAGGTCGGGCTTCGCGCCCCAATAGTGCTCGAGGTTCGGCTCGTTCCACAGCTCCCAGATCGGATTGAGCGCCGCATACCGCTTCTGAAACGCTACCGCGTCCGCCACATAGGCGTTCAGATCGACCGGTTGGTCGGCATACTCCGAGATCGCGATCACCCGCATGCCGTACTTCGTCGCCGCGGCGAACAGCGCGTCGAAATATTTAAAATCGCCGTTGTTGACGTTGATGCGAACGAGCTTGCTGCCGCAGGCTGCGAGGAGCGGCATGGTCTTTGCGAGATCGTCCGACGGATAGATCTGGCTGCCGAACGCGGTGGGAAAAAGCGACGAGCCGTTGGCCGTCACGCTGGAGCTCGAGGTGGGCGCACACGCCGACAGCGCGGCGAGCGGAACCAGCGCGAGCCCGGCGAGCGCGTCTGAGCGCCTCATCGGTGCCGGAGAAGTCGGTGCGTGCGGTGTGCGATCTCGGCCGTCGTTTCTTTCATTCAGAAGGGCGTTGCGGTCGGGGCGGGGGTGGGCGTGGTTCCACGCGCCGGGGGAAATGGCTTCCAGAAGTGTGCGAAGCCGCAACGTTGCACCTGCTCGACCCCCGCACAAAACGGCCATACGCAGGGCTTGCGGCCCAGGGAGTGAAGGCCGCTTCGGCATGGTACTGCTGATCGGTCCTTAAGTGGCGGCACCGTCCGCAGGAACACGCATCGCTGTCATCGCGCTGCTAGCGGGCGCAGTGATTTTCGTCCTCGCCTCATGGCGCGATCCCGGCTACGCGCGCCTGCATCTCGCGGGCGGGATCGTCAAACCGGCCGCGCATCAGGATGCCGCGACGTTCGTCGTCGAGGCCGCTCCGTTTTCCTTGATCGAGCTGAGCGTCAACGGACGCCGCGCCGCGTCGGCGTACGTTCCGTGGAACGGGCGTGACGTGCGCTTCGAGAGCACCTCGCTCGACGACGGCCGCAACGTGGTCGTCGCTCGCACGACGCTGTGGTACGCCGCTTCGCGACGGGCGCATACCGCGGAGGTCCGCGTCGACAACCCGCCGGCGCCCGCTGCCGCCGCACACCGTCACGGGACGATGGGAGAGCGCGCGGATCCGGCTTCGCCGCAATCCCGAAACGGCCGTTCGCTGGCGCTGGACGTTCGGCAGCGCGAGGCCGCCGCGGCGTTCGCCGTGCAGCTCCCGCGCCGCGATCCGGCTGTCGTCGCGCTGCGGGCCGGCCGGATCGAGCTTCCCGCGTTCGTCGACGACGTGTTCGGCATGCCGCGGTTCAACCGTGACCCGATCGCCGGGTTCTTCACCGGCGCGCGCCCGCGGTTCTACGCCGCCGGCGACACGGTCACGGTCTACGCCGATTCCGGATACCAGCCGCTGGGGCTCGACGATCTGCCGGCGTTCGCCGGCGACGTCGAGATCGCAAACGCCTTCACGGGACCGAAAATCCGCGTTGCGGGCAGCGGCGGCGCGGATCGGCGAGCGGACGCGCGGCCGTGGTCGTACGACGTGCTGCGCCTGCACGTGGACGACTATCGTGTCGTCGCGCGCGACCCGGCCCCGCTGCGAGCGGAAGACGCGGCATATGTGTGGCAGCGGCCGTTCTCGGACGCCCGCACGCACGTCGCGGTGTCGCTCGCGTTCGCGCCGTTCTCCTCGCTGAACGCGCTTCGGCGCGCGCTGAACCTGCCGGTGTTCGCGTTCGCGCCGCACGTCGCGGCGCGCTTTCTCGCGTTCTTCCACGGCTTCGTGCTCGCCGTGCCGATGTTCGCGTACCTCGTGCTCTCGCGCGGGCGGAACGCGCGCTTCGCGACCGTCGCGCGCCGGCTGATCGCCGTTGCGGTCGCCGCGGACGTGTTCGACGCGTGCATCTCGGCGCAGCCCGACGTTGACGGCGAGATCGTCATGATCGTACCCGCGCTGCGCGCGCTGCCGCCGGCGCTGGTCAACCTGTTGTTCGCGCCGGCGCTCATCGGACTGGTCCTGGCGGTCCTGGCCTCGAGCCTCGCGCACCTCGCGGCGCGCGCGCATTCGGTCGCCGGAATGCTCGTGTCCGATGCCGCGGACGCGGTTCGCGTTGCGGCGCTCGGATTCGTCGCGATCGTCGCCGCGGGATATGTCGCCGGCGACGTCGCCCGTATGCCCGTCGTCTATCCCGCGCTCGTCGGCAGCGCGCTCGCCGCGGGCGTCGTCGCGATGCTGCTCGCGCTCGACTGGTGGACGATCCCCGGCCGCGGCGGTGCGCGCCGCGCGTTCACGCTCGCCACCGTCGCGTTCGCGATAGCGGTCGCGGTCCCGGTGTCGCTCGTGCCGTTCGGCGTCTGGGCAACGATCCCCGAGCACGCCGGCACGGCGTTCGCCGATCCGCTATCACCGCTGCCGCTCACCGCAGAATTCCTGCGCTCGCTGGCGCCGTTGTGCCCGCTCGCGTTCGGCCTGTTGCTCCTCGCGGGCGTCCGTCCCGATCCGGCTGCGATGGGATTGGAACGTTCGCAGTTCGCGCGCCTCGTGATGTGCTGCTATGCGGTGCTCGCCGGCGTGGTGGTTCTCGTGCCGGTCGGCTTCATTCTCGCCTGGTCGACGTACGGGCTGATACGCCGGCGCGATAGCGCGGCTGCGCCGGCGCGCGACGACGGGGACGTCGTCACGACGCCGCGCGAACGCGGCTTCGCCGCGCTGCCGCTCGCGCTCGCGTTCGTGGCCATCGAAGTGCTGCTGCTGCTGCCGTCGGAGATGCGGCACTTGCGCGAGCTGCACACGCCGTTCATCGTGCTCGAGGCCGCGGGCTTCGTCGCGGTCATCGTGGCGTCGCTCGTCATGCCGGCGTTCGCGTTCGCCGCGTGCAACGACGAGCTCGCGGGCGAACCGGGGCTGCGCAAGGGGCTTCGCGTCGGCATCTGGGCGATCGCGTGCTCGCTGCCCGCGTGGTTTCTGCGTTCGGACAGCGTCGCGAGCGCGGTTGAGATCGTGATTGCGACGGCGCTCTTCTACGCCGTGCTGGGCCGCGTCACGCCGGCGCCGGATGCGCTTTCGCCGCGGCCGTCTTTGCGACAGCAAGCGTCGCGGCCGGTTCGGCAAGTGCCGTGAAGCGCGGAGTCGCGTAGCGGCTGCGATGCCCGAGCGCAATCGCGTCACGCCGTACGGCGAGATCGTCGCGTCCGCACTGCGCGGCCGCTGGATGGGGAATCGCGGCTGCCTGCACCGCGAGCACGACGTCGTTCGTCCGTGGAACGGCAAGCGCTGGATCATTTGCGCGCTCGAGTTCAAGGGCTGGGTTGCGCCGAAGTGGGCGCCCGGGCGGTGGACGGCGCTGTTCTTCCACGATGAGGCGGTGGCGCTGGCCGCGGGACACCGGCCGTGCGCGCTGTGCCGCCGTGCCGACTATCTGCGGTACCGTGCCGCGCTCGGCGCGACAGGCGCCGACGCGATCGACGCGCGCCTGCACGGCGAACGGCTCGACGGACGCCGCAAGCGGCTGCGCGCGATGGCATGGCGCGACGTCCCCGCCGGCGCGTTCGTCGACATCGACGGCGCGGCGCACGTCGTCTTGTCGGACCGCCTGCGGCGGTGGACAGCGGAATCCGGTTACGTCGACGAGCGCACGCGCCCGGCGCGCGGCGACGCGCACGTGCTCACGCCGCCGGCGTCCGTCGATGCGATCGCCGCAGGCTACGTGCCGCAGATCGGCGGCTTGCACGGCCGCTGAGAAGCCGAAATCGCCACGGCGGCTTGCGACACTGGGCCCACCGCGGTCCGCCAAGGTTCGACGAATCGCCAATGACCCCAGGTACGGCCAGAGGTATGCTGACGGCATGGCACACGTCGAGGTGATCGCGGCATTCACGGCTTTCGCAGGCCTTGTGGTCGTATGGCTCATTGCCCCGGTGAGCACGCACACGGCGCAACACGCCGCTGAGCCCGCAGCCGCGCTTCAACAAATCGCCGCCTAGGCGCCCGCACGCAGGCCATGCACGCACCGCGCCGGCGCTCTCGCCGGCGGGGTGACGCATGACGAGCACAGTAGAATCGAGGGCGTGACGAAACAACGCCCGCCCGGTTCCAACTGGGGCGACTACGGTACGGACGACCGCCTCGGCCGTCTCAACGAGCTCACGTCCGAGCGCGTCGTTCGCGCCGCCGCGGAGATCCGGACGGGACAGCGGTTCTGTCTGAGCCTGCCGCTCGACTATCCGGGCGGGAACGTCGTCTTCCCGTTCCGCCATCCGCCGGAGCGCAAGATCGTCGAGCGGACGGAGTTTCTCGCCAACGACTTTCCGTTCTCGCGCCAGCGCGCGGGCGCGACCGGCGTGGTCAACGACGACCTCGTCACGCTGTGGACGCAGTACTCGACGCAATGGGACGCGCTCGGCCACGTGGGATCGCAGTTCGATGCGAACGGCGACGGCGAGGCCGAGGTCGTGTACTACAACGGCTGCTATCCGGGTCCCGACGTGGACGGAATGGCGACGCTCGGTCTCCAAGGCCGCGGCATCATGGTGGACTTGCGCCGGAAATTCGGCGACGCGAAGATCGCAGTCGACCACGCGATGCTGCAAGACGTGATGCGCGAGCAAAACGTGGTCGTCGAACCGGGCGACGTCCTCACGCTGCGCACGGGTTGGACGCAGCTGATCGCCGACATGCAAGGCGTGCCCGAGAAAGCGGTCGTGCACGGCTCCAGCGCGGGCCTTGATTCGAGCGATCCGAAGCTGTTGCAATGGGTTGCCGACAGCGGCATCGCCGCGATCGTCGCGGACAACGTCGCCGTGGAGCTCTATCCGCCCAAGCCCGGTGGCGATGGAACGCCGTACTTGCCGCTGCACGAGCTGTGCCTCTTCAAGCTCGGCATCAACCTCGGCGAGATGTGGTATCTCACCGAGCTCGCGGATTGGCTGCACGCGAACGGCCGCACGCGCTATTTCTTGACCGCGCCGCCGCTGCGCTTGCGCAAGCACGTCGGCTCGCCGGTTACGCCGATCGCGACCGTCTGAGCCGTTAGCTCCGCAGCGGTCGAACCACGGCGCGCAGCCCGTCTTTCGGCGCCGGCGGGAGCTGCGCCCAGTTCGGCGTGAGATTCTGCTCCGGCAGCACCCACGTGTAGCCGCGAACGAGCCGCGCAGCGAACAGCGCCATGAAGATCGCGGTCAGATCCAAGCCCGGGCACTTGTGGCCGTCCGGCGGCCCCGCGCCTTGCGGCGAGTACGCGTACGGGTGCGCGGCATTCTCCGCGCGCGCCCCGAAGCGGTCGGGATCGAAGCTCTCCGGATCGGAATACGTCGTCGCCTCGCGGTCGTTGGACCACACCGCGGCCGCGACGCCCCAGCCCGCCGGAATCTCGAAGCCGTCGACCACAAAAGCGCGCCGCGCTTTCCCGAACACGATCGGCACGATCGGCGTCAGGCGGCGCACCTCATCGACGACCTGCACGAGATACGAGCTCGCGGCGAGCTCGCCGGCTGACGGAGCGGCGGGCAGCGCCGCCGTCTCGCGCGCAAGGTGTTCCCGCACGCCGGGATGTGCCGTGAGGTAGACGATGGTGCCGACGAATTGCGCGAACACGATGAACCCGGCGAGAAAAAGGTGGTGCAGCTCGCCCGCGGCCTCCGCATCGGAGAGCGCCGCACCATCCGGACCGCGCGCAGCAAGGAGGCGCGCGAGCCCGTCGTCATAGGACCCTTCGCGGTGCGCGCGCACGACTTGGCGGTAGTACGCGAGCGATTCGTTCTTTGCGCGGATGCCGTTGCTGTACGTCGTTCCCGGAATAGGGATCGGAAGCGCCGTGAACGCAAACCCGATCAGCTCGCACCGTTTCACGAGCGCCGCCAGATCCGGTCCGGGTTCCGCGCTGGTGAAGACGGCGCCGAGCGTCTCGATCGCGAGACGTTTGAGCTCGTCGTTCCAACCGATCTCGCCGGCCTGCGCCCAGCGCGCGAACGCCGCGTCGACGAAGCGCGTCATCACCGGCATGTACGACTCGATCGCATCGCGCGAAAGCGCGGCGCTCACGGCGAGCTTGCGCGCCGCATGCGGCGCACCGTCGAGGTTGTTGATCACGCCGGCGCCGCCGAACAGCGTCTGCACGTTCGCCGGGTTGGCGCCGTCACGCACGACGTTGCCGGTGTCGTAGAACGCTTCGAGCTGCTCCGGTCCGGTCAGCACCGCGGTCATCCGCCCGAGCAGGTTCGTGCGAAACACGCGCCCGTAGCGCGCCCGTCGTTTCTGAACGAACCCGAACGGATCGCGCGTGAACTCGAGCGTTTCGCCAAGGCCCGGAAGCCCGGCGCTGCCCGGCGGGCGCGGCGCCGGAGCCCGTAACGAATCGGTCGCCATCCCACCCGGGTTCGGCGCACCCTAGCTTGCCCCTCGGCAAACGAAAGCCGGGCCGCTGACGTTGCCGGTCCGTCGGCCAAAGGGCCGGCGTTACGTCATCATTTGGAGATCCATCATGCTCAAACGAATCCCGGTCGCGTTGTTCGCGGCCTTGATCTTCGCAGTATCCAGCTCGGCCTCGGTGCTCGCGACCGCTTCGCCGGCGAGCGCCGATCAGGACGATCATGCCAACCGCGGGCACCACGTCCACCAAGCTCCGAACCCGTACGGCGCGAACGGTTACTGGAGCCACGGCGCGTGGCACAACCGGCTCGCGAACAACGGCTGGCACGGCAATAACCCGAAGCGCCACGGCCCCAAGCACCATAAGCAACACGGCGATCGCGACCGCCGCTAACGCACCGCTTCCCTGATCGTACCGGCTCCGTCGCACGCGCGGCGGGGCCGGTTCGTTTGCGCGCCTGACGCTCGCTTGGGGCGGCGTCGTTCAGCGGAGAACGGCACGGTCTTCGCCGCTCCGCGCCGCACCACAGGGACTAGTGAGCAAACGACTTATCACGATCCTCGCGATCGTTTTTATTTTGGCCGGACGCGCCGCCGTGGCGCAGCCGGTCGAGACGCCCTCACCGTTCCCGTCGCCCGCGGCGCCGTTGCCGGCGGCCGGCGTGATCCCCGCCAACATATCGCTCGACGTCACCGGCTCGCCCGTAACCGATGCGGACGTTCTCGACGCGCAGATTCGCGCGGCGCTGGACCGCGAGATCCGGCCGACGCTTCGGCCCGGCTCGGCACTGCGCTTCGGGCCGATCGTGCCCTGGCCGCTATTTCCGCTCGCGTCCGGTTCGCGCGCGGCGGTCAACGTGACGGTGACGATCGAAGGCGATAGCGCGAGCGCTTCGGTGCAGAGCGTGACGACCGTGACGCTCAACAGCGTCGACGTGCGGCAAGCGGCGCCGAGCGTGCTGTTCCTCAGCGACGATCCCGAGTATCTGCAAACCGACGGGCTGGTGTTCCGCGGCGACGTCGGCATCGGCCGCGCGGCGCGGCTGTACTACTATCACTCGGCGATCGGCCTGCCGCGCAATCTCGACGTCATCCTGACCGCCGCGGTGCGCTCGCGCGTGCACCTCATCGGCTCCGGGGCCGGCCCGGAACTCGACGTGATGAACGTAGGCCACGTCGTGTCGCGCGACCTGTTGCGGTTCGAACGGGCGAACGAAGGCGTCGTGGTCGAAGTCGCGCCGGGCAAACCGTTCATCGTCCGGCACGGCCTGCTGTTGCAGGCGGAAGTCGTCGCGGGCGCAGTCGACGCGCACGTGCTGAACGGCGGTCCCGTCACCATGTCGGTCGTATCGGCACCGGCCGGCAGCCGGCCCGAGACGTACCTGGGCGGTCCGCGCGTGCCGTTCGACGGACACCGGCGGCACGGCGTGTTCGACCTCACCGCCTTCGGCGCGCTCGCGGGATCGTACACGGCCGGCGGACCCGACGTCGCGGTGCAATACGGCGGGAAGACGCCGACGCCGCGCAATCTGGATCCCACCGACACGGGGCGCGACTATGGCGACTACGGCGTCGTGCACACGATCACGTTCGCGCTGAACAACCCCACCGACGTGCCGTCGCTCGTCTATCTCTACGAAAAGCCGCTCGGCGGACCGGTGCGCAGCACGTTCATCGTCGACGGCCAGCTCAAGGAGATCGGCTGCGTGCGCCTGTCGCAGCCGTACTGGATCACGACGTATCAACTGCCCGCGCGTTCCAGCGGGATGTCGACGACGGTCACGATGACCGACGGCGGCTCGTGGTACCCGCTCGAGGTCGGGGCGAGCCAGACGCCGCCGCAGCCGTACACGCCGCCCGTCGGCAGCCCGGACGGGTGCTCGCCGAACGCGCCGCTGTTCACGGACCCGACGCCCGCACCGGCGGCGCGTTCCGGCCCGCGAAAATCTTTTTGAGCCGCGTGTCGATTTCGCCCAGCGCCGGTCGTCGTCACGGTAGAACGGGGGCTCACCGCCGGCTCAGACGGCCCGGAAGCCCGCTACCGAAGCAGAAGGAGAGATGACGATGCGGTTCATGATGATCGTGAAAGCCAACCAGGACAGCGAAGCGGGCATCCCACCGAGCACCGAGCTGCTCGAAGCGATGGGGAAGTTCAACGAAGAGATGGTCAAGGCGGGCGTCATGCTCGCCGGCGAGGGACTTCAGCCGAGCTCGAAAGGCGCGCGCGTGCGGTTCTCCGGCGGCAAGACCAGCGTGATCGACGGCCCGTTCACCGAGACGAAGGAGCTGGTCGCGGGCTTCTGGCTCATCCAGGTGAAGTCCAAGGACGAGGCGATCGCATGGGCGCGTCGCTGCCCGGCGCCGTTCGGTGAGGGCCAGGACGCCGTGCTCGAGATTCGCCAGGTGTTCGAGGCCGAGGATTTCGGCGACCAGCTCACGCCCGAGCTGCGCGACGCCGAAGAGCGCCTGCGCAAGAACATCGCGGACCAGCAGTAGGCGCGTTCGCCGGTTGGTGTGATGGCGTCCGATGCGCATCGCGCGATCGATGCGGTCTGGCGGATCGAGTCGGCCAAGCTGATCGCGGGCCTCGCGCGCATCGTGCGCGACGTCGGCCTTGCGGAGGAGCTCGCGCAGGACGCGCTGGTCGCGGCGCTGGAGCGGTGGCCGCAGTCGGGCATCCCGGACAATCCGGGCGCCTGGCTGATGGCCACCGCGAAGCACCGCGCGATCGACGCGCTGCGCCGCGGCAAACGGCTCGAGCGCAAGCACGAAGAGCTCGCGCACGACATCGAGCGCGAGCACGAGCTCGCAGCAGCGCAAATCGACGCCGCGATCGACGACGACATCGGCGACGATCTGCTGCGGCTGGTGTTCGTCGCGTGCCATCCGGTGCTTTCGATGGACGCGCGCGTCGCGCTCACGCTGCGGCTGCTCGGCGGTCTGACGACCGATGAGATCGCGCGCGCGTTCCTCGTTCCGGAGCCGACCGTCGCGCAGCGCATCGTGCGGGCGAAACGCACGCTGGCCGAAGCGCGCGTACCGTTCGAAGTTCCGCGCCGCAACGAGCTCGCCGCGCGCTTGTCGGCGGTGCTCGAGGTCATCTATCTCGTGTTCAACGAGGGCTACTCGGCAACGGCCGGCGACGACTGGATGCGGCCGGCGCTGTGCGAAGACGCGCTGCGCCTGGGCCGTATCCTCGCCGAACTGGTTGCCGGCGAGCCCGAGGTGCACGGCCTCGTCGCGCTGATGGAAATCCAGGCGTCGCGAACGCGCGCGCGCATGGGACCGTCGGGCGAACCGGTCCGCTTATCGGATCAAGACCGCGCGCGCTGGGACCGCATGCTCATCCGCCGCGGTTTCGCGGCGCTGGAACGCGCGGAGAAGATCGGCGGCGCGCTCGGCCCGTACGCGCTGCAGGCGGCGATCGCGGCGTGCCACGCGCGAGCGCGCACGTTCGAAGAGACGGATTGGGCGGGCATCGCGGCGCTGTACGACGCGCTCGCGCAACTCGCGCCGTCGCCGGTCGTCGAGTTAAACCGTGCCGTCGCGCTCGCGATGGCGTTCGGGCCGGCTGCAGGGCTGGAGGTCGTCGACACGCTCACGTCCGAGCCGTCGCTCGCGGCGTACCACCTGCTGCCGAGCGTGCGCGGCGACTTTCTCGCGAAGCTGGAGCGCTTCGCCGAAGCGCGCGCGGAGTTCGAGCGCGCCGCGTCGCTCACGCGCAACGCGCGCGAGCGCACGCTGCTGCTCGAGCGCGCCGCGGCGTGCGCGGACGCGATCGCCGGCGGTTCGCCGTCGTCTCCTTGACCTAACCGCCGGCCAGCGACGCGATAACGAACAGCGGCGTGAGCTAACCGCCCGCCATCGCTCCGACCACGAGCAGCGGCTCGGCGCCGGTCGCGACCGGGTCCGGGAGCGGTGCGTCGGGCAGCTCGTGCGAGAGGTCGCGCTCGCACGCGAAGAACCGCACGAACGGGCGGCGCTTCTGCGTGACGTGGTCGCGGATCGTTCCGCGCAGCACGGGATAAAGCGCTTCGAGCGCGTCGAGGACCGAGCGCTGCGTGGGCCGGCCCTCGACTTCCACGCTCACCTCGCCGCCCGCGCGCGTCAGCGTGCGCAGATGCGCCGGCAGCACGACGCGGATCATGGCAGCGTCTGGACTTCCACCGACAGCACGCCGGGAAGGTCGCGCACGATCGGCGCCCAGCTGTCGCCCGCATCTGCCGATGCGTACACCTGGCCGCCGGTCGTGCCGAAATAGATCCCGCACGAGTCGAGCGAGTCGACGGCCATCGCGTCGCGCAGCACGTTCACGTAGCAGTCGCTTTGCGGCAGGCCTTGGGTGAGCGCTTCCCACTCGTCGCCGCCGCCGCGGCTGCGGTAGACGCGCAGCTTCGCGTCGGGCACGAAATGCTCGGAGTCGCTCTTGATCGGGATGACGTACACGGTGTCGGGCTCGTGCGCGTGCACGTCGATCGGGAAGCCGAAGTCGCTCGGCAAGTTGCCGCTGATCTCGCGCCACGAGTCGCCCGCGTCGTCGGTGCGCAAAACGTCCCAGTGCTTCTGCATGAACAGCGTCTGCGGCCGCGACGGGTGCATCGCGATGCGGTGCACGCAGTGCCCCACCTCCGCGTCTTGGTCGGGGAGCTGCTCGGAACGCAGCCCTTTGTTGATCGGCATCCATGAAACGCCGGCGTCGTCCGAGCGGAACGCACCCGCTGCCGAGATGGCGACGAAGATGCGCGTGTCGTTGCTCGGATCGAGGATGATCGTGTGCAAGCACATTCCGCCCGCGCCGGGCGACCATGACGAGCCCGTTCCGTGCTCGCGCAGGCCGGAGAGCTCGTGCCAGTTCTGCCCGCCGTCCGTGGTCTTGAACAGTGCTGCGTCCTCGACGCCCGCGTACACGGTGTCGGGATCGGTGAGCGACGGTTCGAGATGCCACACGCGCTCGAACTCCCACGGGTGCGGCGTGCCGTCGTACCACTGGTGCGTGCCGGGAACGCCGTCGTACGCGAACTTGTTGCCGACCGGCGACCACGTCTTGCCGCCGTCCTCGGAACGCTGGATTATTTGCCCGAACCAGCTCGAGCTCTGGGCCGCGTACAGGCGGTTGGGATCCGCAAGCGATCCCTTGAGATGGTAGATTTCCCAACCTCCGAAATGCGGCCCGCTCACGTCCCACTGCTGCCGCTTGCCGTCCGACTCAAGCACGAACGCACCCTTGCGGGTGCCGACCAGCACGCGTACGCGGCTCATATACGATCTCTCATGCCGCGCGGCTCCTCCGCGGGCCGTGCGCAGTCCTTTCGAGCGGGTTCCGTAGTTCTACGGACGTTCTGCGGCGCGCGCCGGCCTACAGTGGGTGCATCGCACTTTCCGTGAGGTTTTTCGGTGAACGCCCTTCCAACCGTCGTGCTCGACATCGCCTACGCCGTCGAATGCCTGCTCGTCGTCGATCTGTTGTCCGGCGTGCTCCACTGGGCCGAGGACACGTGGACCGCGCCCGGGCGCTCGAAGCTGCTCGATCAGTACATCGTGCGCGACAACATCGAGCACCATCGTAAACCGGGTTTGATTCGCGCCGGCGACTACTGGGCGACGAATCGCGTCTGCATCGTGCTGGCGTCGGTCGCCGCGTGCGTGATGGCGCTGTGCGGCGTGCACGCGTGGGAAGCGTACCTGATCGTGGCGTTCGCGTCGCAGGCGAACCAGGTTCATCTGTGGGCGCACAGCGCGAACCCGCCGCGCTGGGTCGCGACGCTGCAGCGGCTCGGGATCTTGCAGTCGACGGCGCACCACGCGCAGCACCACAAGCGCCCCTACGCGAGCCGGTTCTGCACGATCACGAACTTCCTGAACCCAGTGCTCGACCGGATCATGTTCTGGCGCGGGCTGGAGTGGTTGTTCGTGCAGTGCGGCGCGACCGTGCAGCGCGCTACGCCGGCGCGAGGGGGCTACTAGCCTGCGACGGCTCCTCGTCATCGAGCGTGAGCAGCTTACGCGCGAGGCGCCGTTGCGCCGCGCGGTCGACGCGTCCCATGATCCACACGTACACGACCGGCACGAGGAACAGCGTGAGGAACAGCGAGCTCGTGAGGCCGCCGATGATCACCGTGCCCATCGACTTGCGGAACTCGGCGCCTTCGGTGATGCCGAGCGCGAGCGGCATCATGCCGGCGATCATCGCCAGCGTCGTCATGACGATCGGCCGGAAGCGGATCGTCGCGGACTCGCGGATTGCCTCCACCAGCGGCATGC
The DNA here is from genome assembly GCA_028287565.1 of Vulcanimicrobiota bacterium. Lineage (GTDB taxonomy): Bacteria > Vulcanimicrobiota > Vulcanimicrobiia > Vulcanimicrobiales > Vulcanimicrobiaceae > Vulcanimicrobium. The sequence continues at coordinate 17,026 of JAQBPK010000216.1, read as the reverse complement.
CCTTGGCGCGCAGCGTATTGGCGTAGTCGACGAGCAGGATGCCGTTCTTCGCGACGAGCCCGACCAGCATGACGAGCCCGAGCATGGAGAACAGGTTCAGCGACTGGCCTTGCAAGAAGCGCACGTCGGGGAACACCGCGTGGAGCGCGTTGCAGATCGCGAGTATCCCGAACGCTCCGACGATCGCGACCGGCACGCTGAACATGATGACGAGCGGCGCGAGGTATGCGCGGTACAGCACGACGAGCAGCATGTAGATCAGCAGGAACGACGTGAGCAGCGCGAGCCCGAGCTTCGCGATCGCGTCGCCGAACAGGCCGGCGTCGCTGTCGCTCGACGTCGAGACCGTGACGCCCGCCGGGACGAATCCCGGCGTCGCGATCCGTTCGTCGACTTTCTGCGTGACGAGGCCGATCGGCGCGCCGTTCGCGGAGTTCGCGTAGACGCGAACGATGCGATGGCGGTCCTGCCGCTCGATCAGCGGCGGCTCCTCGGTCCACGTGAACGACGCGACGCTCGACATCGGCACGAGGCCGCCCTCGGCGGTGCGCACCTGCAAGTTCTGGAGCGCGCGCAGATCGCCGCGCTGCGGCTGCGGCAGCCTCAGGATCGTGTAGACCAAACCTTCCGGCATGCGAACTTTGGTCGAGATGATGCCGCCGACGGCGGCGCGTCCGGTGCTCGCCACGTCCTGCGGCGACACGCCGAGCTGCGCGGCTCTTCCACGGTCGATCCGAATCTCGAGCCGCGGTCCGGCAATGCTGTTGCTGGTCTCGACGTCTTGCGCCGCGGGGTTCTTCGCGATGAACGCGGCGAGCTTGGCGGCGAACGCGTCGCGCTCTTGCGGCGGGCCGTTGACGGTGTACGTGATCGGCGGCGAGCCCGCGTTCTGCGCGCCGACCGCGCTCAGGTGCGCGCCCGGCGCCAGGTAGCCGAGCCGTTCGGCCGCGGCGACGATGTTGTGCTCCTCGTGCCGCTGGTCGTCGTGCAGATGCACGCGCAGCTGCGCCATGTGGCCGCCGATGACGTCGCTGAACCCGTTGCTTCCGCGCCCCACCGTGGCCGAGACGGAGCGCACGCCCCGCATCTTCTCGAACTCGCGGGTGAGCCGCTGCACGGAAGCCGTCGTTACGCCGATCGGCGTGCCGGCCGGATATTGCACGGTCACGACCGCGAGGCCCCACTCCGTGTACGGCTGGAACTCGCCGGGAATCACCGTCGGCCCGCCGGCTAACGGCACGAACAGCAGGCCGATCGCGCCGATAACGAGCGCGAACGAACCGAAGAACACGAGCGCCGGACGCTTCAGCGCGCGCATCAGCCAGTAATCGTGATAACCGACTTTGACCCACTCGAACCAGCGCAGGAACGCGCCGATCACGCGGCCGAGCGGATTGCGGTTCGACACGGGGCGCGGCCGGTGCACGAGCGCCCACTTCGCGGCGAGCAGCGGCGTGAGCGTGAACGACACGAGCAGCGAGAACAGCGTCGCGCAGACGATGACCAGGCCGAACTCTTTCATGTACTGACCGATGATCCCCGACATGAACGCGATCGGCGCGAACACGACGACGTCGACCAGCGTGATCGCGACCGCGGCACCGCCGATCTCCGAGCGTCCCGCGATCGCCGCGTCCTCGGCGTTCTTGCCCAGCTCGCGGTGCCGGGTGATGTTCTCGATGACCACGATCGAGTCGTCGACGAGAATTCCGATCGTCAGCGAGAGGCCCATGAGCGAGAGCACGTCGATGGTGAAGCCGAGCATCCACACGAGGAAGAACGTCGCCAGCAGCGACGCCGGGATGGCGATGAGCACGACGACCGCGCTGCGCCATACGTGCAGAAACAGCAGCAGCACGATGGCAGTGAGCACGATTCCTTCGCCGAGATTTTGCAGCACGCCGTTGATGGACTGCATCGTGAACTCGTTGTCGGAGCCCACTTCCTGGAACGCCAGCGCGGGATATTTTCTACCGAGATCTTTGAACGCGCCGCGGATCGCCTTCGTGGTGTTCACGGTGTCGCTGTCGGAATCGCGCGCGACGTACACGAGCACGGAGTCGCGGTTGCCGACGGTCGAGATGAGGCGGTGGTCGGCGTAGCCGTCGACGATGCGGGCGACGTCGCCGACGCGCGCCTGGCTCATCGAGACGCCCGGTGACGTCAGCGGCAATTCCGCGAGCTGCGTGGCGCTCGTGATGTCCGCGCGCACGCCGATCGTCGCCTCGCGCGCCGGCTGGTCGAGGCGGCCGCCCGGCATGCTGACGTTGCCTTGCGACACCGCATTGTTGACGTCGAGCATCGTCATGTGCATCGCGAGCAGCTTGCCGGGATCGGGCTCGACGTAGAACTGGCGCGGGTAGTCGCCGGCGACTTGCACGCTGCCGACGCCCTTGACGCCTTTGAGCGCGGGCTCGATCTCGTTCACGACGAGATTCGACAGCTCGGCGGGCCGCAGGCTCTTCGACGTAATCGCTTCGACGACGATCGGCTGAGCGGCCACGTCGACCTTGCCGATCACCGGCGGATCGAGGTCGGACGGAAGCGTGGAGCGCGCGGCGTTCACCGCCTGCGTGACGTCGTTCGCGGCGACGTCGACGTCGGTGCCGAGCTTGAACTGCGCGATGATGGTGGTGCCGCCGTCGACCGCGGTGGCGTTGACCTTGTCGAGGTGGCGGATCGACTGGACCTGGTCCTCGATCGGGCGCACGACAAGCCGCTCGATCTCGCCGGCGCTCGCCCCCGGATAGCTCGCCGACACCGTCACGATCGGGATGTTGATGTTGGGCACGATGTTCTTGCCCATCGACAAATAGCCGATGGCCCCGAACAGCGCGATGGCCAGGAAGAAGAGCGTGACGATCGTCGGCTGCCGGACAGCAAAGCGCGTCAACCACATGCCCGTTGTTACGGCGGAGGGGGCGGGCAGGTTTCGTGACCTAATTCTATAATTCTAATAGAGATGGGGAGCGGGTTGTCGCGCGCGGAGTTCGAGCGCGTCGTGAGCGAAGCGCTGGACTCGCTTCCGAAACGGTTCGGGGACATGGTGAAGAACGTCGTGATCGCCGTTGAGGAGGAACCTTCCGATGAAGACCTCGACAGCCTAGACGACGACCCGGACGGCGACTCGGAGCTGCTCGGCATCTACCGCGGCGTCGCGCTCACCGAGCGTAGCCACGATGACACGCCGTACCTGCCCGACGAGATCGCGATATTCCGCGGCCCGATCAACCGCGTCGCGAGCACGCGCGAAGAAGCCGTTCACGAAGTGCGCGAGACCGTGATCCACGAGCTCGGCCATTACTTCGGCCTGGACGACAATGAGATGCCGCATTGAGGCTGTTGATTCACGAAATTCGCCGAACTTGAACCGCTCGCTAGACGGGCCTGCCTTGGCGGACCTGCCAGGGAAGACGAAAATCTTCCGCCCCGACGCCTGCTGCCCCGCATACATGGGCACACTCTCCTTCAGGGGCTCGCCGTGGCCCCGACTGCGCGTGAATTGCTACGGCGAAGCCGAAAAGGGTGTTAGGGTCATACGACGAGCGCGCTGAGAAGGGGGCAAGAAGGACATGGGCAAAGCCAGATCGACGATGACAAGCCGATTCAGTTTGGACGATCCCGACTTGCTTCGAAAGTTTAAGAAAGCCGCCAAAGAAGCCGGTCTGCGCTCGCTCAAGTCCAAACGGGCAGCGCGAGCCACACTTCTGAAGGAAGGCTTCATCACGAAGTCGGGGCGTCTTACCAAGAACTACAGCCGCTAGATCTCGGGGCGGGTGCATCGCCTTTCGTCGTCGTTCATCCTTGGCTATCACGGCTGCGACCTGAGTATCGGTAAGCGCCTATTGAATGGCGAGGACTTCAAGCAGAGCGACAATGACTATGACTGGCTGGGACCCGGCATTTATTTTTGGGAGAACAACTGGGCTTGTGGCCTGGAGTTCGCTAACGAACAGATGAAGCGAAAGGGGTCTAAGATCAAGCACCCCTTCGTCGTTGGCGCTGTCATCGATCTCGGCGCCTGCCTGGACCTTACGACAAAGACCAGCATCGATCTAGTGCGGGTCGCCCACAACCTTCTTAACAAGGAGTTCGTGAAGTCCGGCGCTCCGCTTCCCAAAAACGACGCGACGCAGCGGAAGCAGTATTTGGACTGCGCCGTGATTAAGCGAGTGCACACTCTTGCTGCCGGCAGCAAGGACATTGGCGCCATCCAGAGCGTCAAAGGGGTGTTTGTGGGCGAAGGCGGGCCAGCATATCCCGGCTCGGAATTCTTCGCGAAGACGCACATCCAGATCGCGGTTTGCGATCCAACGTGCATCAAGGCGGTCTTCCGAGTTCGGGAGATGACTGCGCCGTAGGGCGCAGTTCATTACCGTTGCCAGCCACGCCACCCCAACCGTGAGACAGCACCGCACTAAACGGCATCGGTGTCCACGCGACGCGCGGTCTTGCGTGGGCGCGAACCGTTCGATCACGAGCGGTCAGTGCTCCGTGTACAGTGAGGGCGATCAAGTGCAAATGGCGGCCGAAGCAGGCAGACCAGTGAAGGTTATAGGCTTCTTGTTGGTGGGGCATTTTGACAAATCAATCCCGCTGCGCAACTTGATCGCGGACTCTGTTACCTCGGCGGCCCCCCAGTCGATAGTAAAACTAAAGCCGGGAGCTCTGGAGACGCTTGACGTTTATGCTCGACTAGGCTTCGTGCCATAGTCATCGGCCATGCTGTTCCGATGCTGTGTGCTGAGGAAGAACATCCGATGCCCGTTCCGAACCAGATGTCATTGTTGCACGGCGGTCCTGATGAGAGCCCCGCGGCGAAGCTGCGGCGCGCACTAGAACGGCAGCGGCGTCCACGCGCCGGTACGGTCCTGCGTCTCGGCGCGAAATCGTTCGATCCCCAGCGTCAGCTCGCGGTACGTTCGCGTGGTGCGCACGCGGTCGATGTAGAGGTTGCGGCGCGCGACGGCCGGCAAGTCGAACGTCCAGTACATCGCCATGAGCGGGTTGATAAAGAGCTCGCTCTCCGCCGTGCGCGCTGTCGCGTGATGGTCGCCGAACCGGCCCCGAATGGCCGATGCGATCGACGTGTTTACGATGCTTGCGGCAGCCGGCACGGCGCGCGAGACGTAATCGACCGCGTCGAGATACGCGTCGACCTCCGGCATGCCCGGTGTGAGACTCCAGGCGCCGAGGAACGCGCCTTCGGCTGCTAAGGCCGCGATCGATGCAAGTACGTTGGCGTGGCAGACGCCGTGAAACGCATCGATGCCGAAGCCGATGCACGCGACGATCTTGCGCTCGACGCCGCTTAGCGCCGCCGCGGCGGCGAGGCTCGCGATGTCTTCCTCCGGCGTTCCAAGCCCGACCTCATCGCCGCGCATGAGGATGTCGGTGCCGCCGTCGACGAGTACCAGCGAGTCAACGTCCCCGACCGCCTGCATTAGCGAGGCGTATGCGCCCGTCGTGGGCTGCACGCCGCTGCGCTCGATCGCGTAGATCGGAGTGCCATCGCCGTGGATGCGCGCGAGCCAGCGCGCAACGTGAAGCTCGGGGACGTACGCGACGCTCGCCGTCGTGTCGGCATCGACTCGGAACAGCGTTCCGCCGATGCAGGCCGCGTCCGTCGCGCGGAGATCGGCGAAGGATAGGTTGGCCAAGTGCACGCGCTTGCCGGCGCTTTTCAGCGCGAAGTAGATCGGGAGTGCGGCGAGGACGTCGTAGCCCCCGCCCGCTCCGGCGAGCAGAACGTTGCGTGCGCCACGCAGCGCCTCGATCGCAGGGAGGGCAAAAGGCCTGAGGTCCTGCGACGACTCCGCCCCGCTCATCGCCGCGGGGTTCTGGCGCTTATTGAGCATTCCTAGGGCGTAGCCGCAATCCCCACTACACGATTCGCCGCCTCATGGCCGGCTTCGGCGGTTGAGCGCTGGTTGGTTTGCCTCCAGCCACGTCCCCTAAGCGGACATCATGGCGGGGGCCGCGCGGTAGGTTCTGATATGCTTGCCGATATGGATATCTCGCCGAAAAACCCGAAGGGAGGACTGACGCTAGCGCGCGTGCTGGCAATCCTCCGCGACGAGGAGACCGCTTTGCGGCAGCGCGGGATCGTACACGCCGGGGTCTTCGGATCGGTTGCACGTGGCGACGACACGCCCATGAGCGATGTCGATATCCTCGTCGAAATCGACTACGCGACCGGCTTTGGGACAATCGACCTTATGGACGTCGAGGAGCGCCTTGCGGGGATTCTCGGGCGACGCGTGGATCTCGTTTCGGCCGGCGGTCTCAGACCGGGCAAGCACGATCCAATCCGACGTGATGCCGTTCCGGCGTTCTGAACTTGGCGAAGCACAGTCCGAATCAATCAGCCCGGTGCCATTCGGCGGCAGTTTGACGGCGACGGCGCGCTGCCTTGCTTGCGCGCGGTTCGGAACGGCGGTCCGCGGGAAACTCGCTAGGCATCAGCACGACGCAACCGCTCGCGAAACGTACGCGAACATTCGGTTCCGAATCCGAGAGCCTCGCCGATCGGCAGCGTACGGGCTTCGTTCGCGTGCGCGGTGCGCGCGAGCACAATCTCCAGAACGTCGACGTCGACATCCCGCGCGAGGCGCTGGTCGTGTTCACCGGCGTCTCGGGCTCCGGCAAGTCGTCGCTTGCGTTCAGCACGCTCTACGCGGAGGCGCAGCGGCGGTATCTCGAGTCGGTTTCGCCGTACGCGCGGCGGCTTTTCCACCAGATGGCCGTGCCCGAGGTGGACGAGATCGATGGACTGCCGCCTGCCGTTGCGCTGCAGCAGCAGCGCGGAACGCCGACGACGCGGTCGTCGGTCGGCAGCGTGACGACGCTCTCCAACCTGCTGCGCATGCTGTACTCTCGCGCCGGCGACTATCCGCCCAAGCAGCAGCATCTCGACGCCGAGGCGTTCTCGCCCAACACGCCTGCCGGCGCGTGTCCGCGGTGTCATGGTCTGGGCCGCGTCTATGAGGTGACGGAGCGCTCGGCCGTGCCGGATCCGTCGCTCACCATTCGCGAGCGCGCGATCGCCGCGTGGCCGACCGCGTGGCACGGTCAAAACCTGCGCGACATCGCGGTCACGCTCGGCTACGACGTCGACCGCCCTTGGCGCGAGCTGCCCAAGAAAGACCGCGACTGGCTGCTGTTCACCGACGAGCAGCCGACGGTGCCGGTGTACGCGGGCTACACGCCCGCCGAGACGCGCCGCGCGCTCAAGCGCAAGGAAGAGCCCAGCTACCAGGGGACGTTCACCAGCGCGCGGCGCCACGTGCTGCAGACGTTCGCCACCACACAGAGCCCGCTGATGAAGAAGCGCGCCGCGCAATTCATGGTGAGCAGTGACTGCCCGCTGTGTTACGGCAAACGATTGCGCCGCGAGTCGCTCTCGGTCAAATTCGCCGGGCTGGACTTCGCGGAGATGGCGCGCGTGCCGCTCACGCGGCTGATCGCGATGTTCCAGCCGTATTCGCAGCCGGACGCAGCCGGCTTGAAGAAGTTCGCGGCGGAGCATCCGGAAAAGGCGATCGTCGTGCAGCGCATCGCGGCGGATCTCGTCGGGCGGCTCTCGGTTCTGCTCGATCTGGGGCTCGGGTACCTGACGATCGAGCGCAGCACGCCGACGCTATCGCCCGGCGAGCTGCAGCGGTTGCGCCTTGCGACGCAGGTGCGGTCGAATCTGTTCGGCGTGGTGTACGTGCTCGATGAGCCGTCCGCGGGACTGCATCCGGTGGATACCGAGGCGCTCTTGCGGGCGCTCGATCAGCTCAAGGCGTCGGGAAACTCGCTGTTCGTGGTGGAGCACGAGATCGACGTGATCCGTCACGCGGACTGGATCGTCGACGTCGGACCCGCCGCGGGCCGGCACGGCGGGCACGTGGTGTACAGCGGTCCACCGGACGGACTGCAACGGGTCGACGCGTCGGTGACGCGGCGTTATCTATTCGACAGCGGCACCGGGACTGACAACGGCAGTAGCGCCCGCAATAGCAGCGGTAGCGGCAGCCGCAGCGCAGACAATGGCATCGGAACCGCGCGTAGCGGCGGCAGTAGCGCGGGCCGTGACGGCGCCGTACCGCGGCGAGCGCCGCGCACGTTGCACGATTGGCTGCGGCTGGAGGGTGTAACGCGCAACAACGTGCACGAGCTCGACGTCGCGTTTCCGCTCGGCGCGTTCACGACGGTCACCGGCGTTTCGGGCTCGGGGAAATCGAGCTTGGTGAGCCAGGCCCTGGTCGAGCTGGTCGCGACGCACCTTGGCACCGCGACGGCGCCGGACGACGACGACCGCGACGAGCTCGAACGTGCGCCCGCGATTCCGACCGGCGGCCGCATCGCCGGCGGTATGGAGCGCGTGAAGCGCCTGGTGACGGTGGATCAAAAGCCGATCGGGCGCACGCCGCGCTCGAACCTCGCCACGTACACGGGCCTGTTCGATTCCGTGCGCAAGCTGTTCGCCGCGACGAAACAGGCGCGCGCGCGCCGTTTCGATGCGGGACGCTTCTCGTTCAACGTCGCGAAGGGCCGCTGCCCGACGTGCGAGGGCGAAGGGTTCGTGATGGTCGAGCTGCTGTTTCTTCCCAGTGTCTACGCGCCGTGTCCGGCCTGTCACGGCGCGCGCTACAACCCCGAGACGCTCAAGATCACGTACCGCGGCAAGACCATCGCCGACGTGCTGGATCTGACGGTGGACGCCGCGTGGGATTTCTTCGCGGACGAGGCGCACGTGTGCCGCTCGCTGCGCGTTTTGCGCGAGGTCGGGCTCGGCTACTTGCGGCTGGGGCAGCCTGCGACCGAGCTCTCCGGCGGCGAGGCGCAGCGGATCAAGCTCGCCACCGAGCTGCAGCGCACGCAGCGCGGCGACACGCTCTACGTGCTCGATGAGCCGACGACCGGACTGCATCCCGCGGACGTCGAGAAGCTGATGGCGCAACTGCACGGGCTGGTCGATTCGGGCAACACCGTGATCACGATCGAGCACGACATGCACGTCGCAGCCGAAAGCGACTGGGTGATCGATATCGGCCCGGGCGCGAGCGACGAGGGCGGCCGCATCGTCGCAGCGGGCCCGCCGGAGACGGTCGCAAACGTGCGCGCGAGTCGAACAGCGCCGTACCTCGCACATTTCGTAGCGGCGTAGCGAGGCCGAATGGTGATCAGCCGGCGAAATACCGGCGGATGAACTCCGGATACGGCGAGTCTTCGATGTCGAATCCCGCGTCAGCGATCGCTGCGAGCGCTCCCGGCGCGCCCGTGCCGTCTCGCTCCGCGCTGACGATTCCCGCCGCGACCGCGGCGCGCGTTCCGCCTGCTCAATGAATGAGCACCGCGCCTTCACTCGCGGCGACGGCGTCGCGAATCCGGTCGATGTCTGCTTCAGTGACCGTGTCGCTCGTGAACGGCACGGAGGCGTAGCGGACGTCGCTTCCTGCAAGCGCATCGGCCGTGATGTTGCCATGCTCCTCCGGCCGGCGGATATTGACGACGTTCTGAAACCGGCCGGACGCGAGCTCGGCTTGCGACGGCTGTCCGCCGACCGTGATACCGCCGATGACGACTTCGTTCTTCATACGTCGCCAGCGTTTCGCCGCGCGAGGCCGGCATGCCCGCGATGAATCTCGCACCCGGGCTCGCCGTGGCCAAATCAGCCATCCACGGCAAGGGCTGTTTCGCAACGGTTCCGTTCAAACGCCGGCGGAAGATCGCCGAGTACACCGGCGAGAAGATCACCAACGCGGAGGCCGAACGGCGCGGGCACCGGCGCGTTCTGCGCATCAGCGGCCTCGATCACCGCTGGAGCATCGACGGCTCGCGCGGCGGCAACGGCACGCACTACATCAACCACTCGTGCCGGCCGAACAGCTTCATGCAAACCGTACATGGGCGCTTGCTCGTGCTCGCACTGCGCGATATCCGGCGCGGCGAAGAGATCACGATCGACTACGTGTCGAGCTTGCACTCCGACCGCAAGCGCTGCACGTGCGGTGTTCCAGGCTGTCGCGGCACGATCAACAAGCGAATGTGATCGCCGTGCTGGCATAATTGCTGAACGCCGTATCTTTGCGAAATCTCAGCGTGCCGGAAGAGCGTTACCAGCCGGGCTAGCTAACGTCGTACCGTAACTGATTCGTCGTTCAAGCGCGGAGGTCATCATGATCCGATGGATCCTCTTCAGTGCGCTCATGGCATCGTCGTTCGCGTGTTCCGGCTGCGGCATCAACTGGCTGGGCGATCAGAGTGTCTGCATCGACACCGACACGACGACGTGTCCTATTCCGCAGACGACCGATCCGCCGACGCCCGAGCCCAATCCGAATCCCACGCGCGCGCCTGGCTGCGTCGACGCCGCGCGGCTGCTCTTCCCGTCGCCTGGGGCTAACACGATTCCGTCAAACTACGCCGGCACGATGTACATCACGGTGACCGCCGGGGAGATACCGGGATCGTTTCTGGCGCTCTACGTGGGACAGACCGATCCGGCAACGCAGACGCCGCACTTCGAGATCGGAACGGCGCTCCAGCCAGTGACGGGCGACATACCGTCGTACGTCGCGACGCCGCCGCCCGGTTTCGCCGGCGTGTACTCGTCGTCGAACCTTCCGCTGATGCCGGCGTGGGGCACCGGGATCACGCTGGTCGACAGCCGCGCGCCGGAGGTTTGCCCATCGTTCACGTTCGCGACGCTGAACGTGAAGGACGTGCGCCGGCTCGTGCGCGGCTCGCTGGCGGGTGCCACGCGGTAACGCCGCGGGGCCCCCGGCGCACGTCTTCGCGATTGCGTTTACAGCCGGCGTTCGCTGACCACGATGCCGTCCTCGTCGCTGTACAGCCACTCGCCCGGGCGGAACTCCACGCCGCCGAACGTTACCGGCACGTCGACGCTGCCCGCGCCGGTCTTGCTGCTCTTGCGCGGGTTCGAGCCCAGCGCTTTGATGCCGACGCCGATCTCGCGCAGCGCGAGCGTGTCGCGCACCGCCGCGAAGATCACGAGCCCCGACCAGCCGTTCTTCTCGGCCAGCGCGGCGATCATGTCGCCGACCAGCGCGCAGCGCAGCGAACCGCCGCCCTCGACCACCAGCACGGCGCCGTCACCGGGCGCGGAGAGCACCTCGCGGATCAGCGCGTTGTCCTCGAGCGTGCGGACGGTGCGAATCAGGCCGTCGAAGCGGCCGTGGCCGCCGAACTGGCGGAACTGCACCTCGCAGCTCTGCAGTGCCGCGCCGTGCGCGTCGATCAGGTCGGCCGTCGTGAAATCCATCAGCCGCGCCGTTCGCGCACGAAGCCGAGAAAACCGTCGTACAGCGTCTGCGTGCTCTTGGGCAGCGTACGGTAGTAGTACGTGCTGGAGATCATCGGCATGTCGTGCGGCTCCTTCACCGTGCGCTGCTCGCGCGCGAAGGCGGATAGCGCCGCGGCGACCGGCTTCTCCGTGCCGTCGCTGCGAACGATCCCGAACGTCATCTCGTGCGGCGCGCGGTCGAACGGCGGCTCAGCGAGCAGCTCCTCGGCGTAGTCGGCCCAGCACCACCAGTTCGCGCCGAGCCGGCCGTCGGCGTGCAGCCGTTCGAGGACGTTGGTGCAGTACGCCGCGTTCTCGGATTCGGTGAGACACGGATACGTCGCGAACGCGGTGTCGTCGGGCGAGATGACGAGATCCGGATTCTCGCCCGGCTGTGGAAAGCGTTCGAACGCTGAGAACTTCTCCGGCGGGCACGTTGGGTTCCCGAATCCCGTGAACAGCACCGGCTTGTGTGAAAGCCCCGCCGCGAGCATCGCGAGAAACGGCACGGCTTCGGGATCGAGCCGGCTGCGTGCGAAGGCGGTGATGATGCTGCTGCCCTGCATCGACGCGAACGCGAACGGCGCGCACAGCGATCCCAGGCGAATGTCACGGTCGTGCGTGAGATCGCCGGCGTGCGTGCCCGCCGTGACGCCGATCGACGACGTTTCGTGCAGCGCATCGGTGAGGCGGCGGCTCCACTGTGCCACTTCGGGCTCGGCCGCCGATGCGGCGCCGTGGTCGCCGGTCGATATCTTGCCGTGCGCCGGCTCGCGCACGTTGCTGAACTGATGGCCGATGTCCCACGCCTTCACCGCGGGATGCGCGCGCAAGCGCGTCCCGACCGCGCGAGCGAGGAGGAGCTGCGCTTCGAGCAGCGTGCCGGCGTAGATGTTGCCGGCTCCGTACGGCATCTCGCGCTCGCCGGTGATCGTGCGATACCGCCCCCGCGGACGCTTCGAATCGACCGCCCACGACGGAAGCCAGTTGACGCCGCACATGTGCCCGCAGAACAGCACCGGCATCGTCTGCAGTCCAGTTTCGGCGGCAATGTCGGCAACGGTTTCGAGCCGGCCGAGCATCACCGCATCCACCGCGTCGGCGCTCGGCTGGAAGTCGTCCCACCGCAGAAAGAAGCGCACCGTGTCGAGCCCGAGGCCCGCGATCCGCGCGAAGTCCTCGCGAACCTCGCCCGCGTCGAACCGCCGCCACATCGCCATCGCGCTGCGCCGCGGCCAGTAGTTGATTCCCACCGAAAAACGCACGCTCTGAAGTCCCGGCTGCTCGATCCTGCGGGCGTTTCGGTGGCCCGCGCGGCGTCCCCGCCGTTGGAAGGCCCTGGACGGCCGCTGAGCCGCGCATGTCGGCCAAGTGGGTTGCATTATGCAAGTTACTGTGCCTATGATGGCGGCAGTGGCACGCACGATCCCGGCCGCCGTCCCGGAGGCGGTTCCCGCAGCACCCACGCGGCTCGACCCGCGCACGAGCGCGCTGCTGTACGCGCCGATCGTGCCGCTCTTGCTCACGATGGCGTGGCCCAACGTCGTGGTGATGCTCGCGCAGGCCAGCACCGGGCTGATCGAGACGTTCTGGGTGTCGCGGCTCGGCACCGACGCGCTGGCCGGGATGGCGCTCGTGTTCCCCGGCGTGATGCTGATGCAGATGATCTCCGCCGGCTCGCTCGGCGGCGCGATATCCTCCGCGATCGCGCGCGGGCTCGGCTCGCGGCGCACCGCCGACGCGGACGCGCTCGTGGTTCATGCGCTCATTGTGAACGCCGCGTTAGGAATCGCAGCGTCGGTGCTCGTGCTCGCGTTCGGACCCGAGCTGTACCGCGCGCTCGGCGGGCGCGGCGCCTCGCTCGACGCGGCGCTGCGCTATTCGAACGTCGTGTTCGCCGGTAATCTGCTGCTGTGGATCATGAACGCGCTCGCGAGCACGGTGCGCGGCACGGGCAACATGCTTTTTCCGGCGCTCGTCGTCTGCGGCAGCGCGCTGATCCTCGTCCCGCTCTCGCCGCTGCTGATCTTTGGCTACGGACCCGTTCCCGCGCTCGGCATCGCGGGCGGCGGCGTCGCGATGGTGATCTCGTTCGCGGCCGGTGCGGCGGCGATGGCGTACTACGTGCTGTCGGGACGCAGTATCGTGCGGCTGCGCGCGAGCGCTTTGCGGCGGCGGCTCTTCGGTGACATCCTCGGCGCCGGTGCGGTGGCGATCGTGTCGTCCGTGCAGACGAACGCGACGATCGGCATCACCACGGCGCTCGTCGCAACGGTCGCGGGGCCGGCGGGCGTCGCGGGGTACGGCACCGGCGCGCGTTTGGAGTATCTGCTGATCCCGCTCGTGTTCGGACTGGGCGCGCCGCTCGTCGCGCTTGTCGGCACGAACATCGGCGCCGGACAGCGGCAGCGCGCGCTGCGCATCGCGTTCATCGGCGGCGGCATCGCCTTCGCGATGACGGAAGCGATCGGCATTACCGCTGCGCTGCAACCGCGGGCGTGGCTCTCGCTCTTCGGCACCGATCCCGGCATGCTCGCCGCGGGCAGCGCGTATCTGCGCGCGGTCGGTCCGTTCTACGGGTTCTTCGGCCTCGGGCTTGCGCTGTATTTCGCTTCGCAAGGCGCCGGCCGGCTCGGCTGGCCGCTGCTGGCGGGATTCTTGCGCATGCTGATCGCGATCGGCGGCGGCTGGCTTGCGCTGCGCGCGACGGGCTCGCCGCAGGGTTTGTTCGTGGCGCTCGGTTTGGGGATGCTCACGTACGGCGTGCTCGTCACGCTCGCCGTCGCCACCGGCTCGTGGTTCCGGGGGAAGCCGCGGTCGGCCGCGGGCGCGTGAACGCGTGCGGCGCCGTTATGCTAAGATGGCGCCATGCAGTACGTCGTGACGGTGGTGCCGCTCCTCGTTCTCGCGATCATCGTCGCGCTGGTTCTCGCATCGGCGTTGCGCCGGCGCGGCGTCACGTGGACGCCGCCCGTTCGCACGCCCCGCCCGAAGAAGGCAGCGCTGCGCAGCGTCTCGCGCGATCAGATGGACGAGGACCTCAAGGACCTCATTCGCCGGGGCTGACGGGGAATTAGAAGGTCCGCGTTTCCAGGCGGCGGCCGAGTTGGCCGAGGCCGTAGTTCGCCGTGAAATAGATCAGCGCGATCAGCGCGAACACCGGGATCGGCTGGAACGGCGGCTGCGCGAACACGATCTGGCCGCGACGGGTGAGCTCCAGGATGCCGATGACGGCGGTGAGCGACGTGTCCTTGAGCAGCGTGACGAATTGCGCAACGAGCGCGGGCATCATCTGCCGCACCGCGATCGGCAGCGTGACGATGCGCATGATCTGCGCGCCCGAGAGACCTTGCGACTGCGCCGCTTCGATCAAGCCCTTCGGCACGGCAAGAATCCCCGCGCGCACGATCTCCGCGACGAGCGCGGCGGTGAACGCCGATAGCGCGATCGCACCGGCGGTGAACGGATCGAGCTTCACGCCGATGATCCGCGGCAGCGCGAAATAGGCGAAGAAGATGACGAGCAGCACCGGCAGCGCGCGCATTCCTTCAATGTAGATGGTCGCGACGATGCTCAGCGGCCGAAGGTGCGAGAGCCGCGCAAGCGCCAGTAAAACACCGACGACGAACGAGATCGCGATCGAGATCGCCGCGAGCGCGAGCGTAACGCCGAGGCCGCCCGCGATGAACGTGAGCGTGCCGCGGTTGAACAGCCAGCCGAGGTCCATCAGCGCGCGTACCGCTTCTCGAGCTGGTTCACGGCGAATGCCGTCGGCAGCGTCAGGATCAAATAGCAGATCGCCGCGCCCGCGAACATCGGCACGTACTGGAACGAGCGCGCCCCGAGCAGGTTCGCGGTGCCGAGCACGTCGAGCACCGACACGGTGCTCACCAGCGACGAGTTCTTGATGAGGTTCAGCGCGGTGTTGCCGAGCGGCGGGATCGTCTTGGCGATCGCTTGCGGCAGCACGACGAGCCGCATCGCGGTCGCATAGCTCATCCCGCCGGAAAGCGCCGCTTCGAGCTGGCCCTTGGGCACGCCGGCGATCCCGCTGCGGATCGCTTCGGCGACGAACGCGGACGTGTAGACGCCCAGCGCGAGCACGCCGCACACGAACGCGTCGAGCCGGATGCCGATGCTGGGCAGCGCGAAGAACAAGAAGAACAGCTGCACCAGCAACGGGATGTTGCGCAGCACTTCGACGTACGCGGTGCCGGCGCGGCGCAGCGCGGCCGACGGCGCGACGCGCAGCGTCGCGACGATCACGCCGAGCGCGAGCGCGAGCACCAGCGCGAGCGCCGACACTTCGAGCGTGATCAGCAGGCCCTGCGCGAGAAGCCCCGCGTTCTCGGGCAGGACCGACCAGTCCATGGCTTAGCCGGGCTTCTGGTTCGCGAACTGCTCCGCCGCGGTCGCCGCCGGCATGCCGTACCACTTGTCGTAGTCGCCCGGCACGGCTTTCTTGAGCCACTGCTGGTGCAGCTTTGCGTACTCGCCGCTCTTCTTGAGATCGGCCAGCGTGTCGTTGATCGCCTTCGCGAGCGACGCGTTGCCCTTGCGAATCCCGATACCGTACGGCTCGAACGTGAAAAGGCCGCCCACCAGATCGAGGTTGTTCGGATCCTGCGCCTCGTAGCCGCCGAGGATCACGTTGTCGGTCGTCACCGCGTCGACGCGCCCGCCGCGCAGCGCGGTGAGACATTCGGGATACGTCTCGAACGTGACGACGTTCGCTTTGGGGACGAGCCGGCGAATCGTCTGCTCCGGCGTCGATCCTTGCACCGAGCACACGCCTTTGCCGTCGAGGTCCTTGTAGCTCTTGACCGGCGAGCCTTTCTTGACCAGCAGCGACTGCCCGGCGCGGTAGTACACGTTCGAGAAGTCGATCGTCTTCATGCGCGCCGGCGTGATCGTCGCGGTCGCGACGAACGCGTCGATGTCGCCGTTCTGCACGAGCGGGATGCGGTTGTCGGACTTCACCTGCACGAGCTCCACCTTGTCGGCGGAGCCGAGGACTTTCTTCGCGATCGCGCGCGCGATGTCGACGTCGAAGCCGGACACCTGATTCGTCTGCGGGTTGAGCGACCCGAACGGCGGCGCGTCGTACTTGACGCCGATCTTGATCGTGCCGCGCTTCTTGATCGCGTCGACGGAGTTGTCGTCGGCTGCGCGCGACGGCAGCGCGGGAGCGAGTACCAGCGCGCCGGCAAGGGCGATGAGCGCGGTGAGAACGGCGGGACGGCTGAGGCTGAGCTTCATGATTTACCTCTCACCCTTCGACAGGCTCAGGGTGACACGGTTGGTGGATGGGCGTATGACCACGGGGTCAGTGGGCGAGGATCTTCGAGAGAAAGAGCTGTGCGCGCGGGTTCGCCGGCGCGGAGAAGAACTGCTCCGGCGAGGCTTGTTCGACGATGCGCCCGCCGTCCATGAACACGACGCGGTCGCCGACCTCGCGCGCGAACCCCATCTCGTGGGTGACGACGACCATCGTGAGTCCGGTGTGCGCGAGCGCTTTCATGACGTCGAGCACTTCTTTGATCATCTCGGGATCGAGCGCGCTGGTCGGCTCGTCGAACAGCAGCACCTTGGGCTGCATCGCGAGAGCTCGCGCGATCGCGACGCGCTGCTGCTGTCCGCCGGAGAGCTCGGCGGGATACGCGCCGGCCTTTTCCGGCAATCCGACGCGCTCCAGCAGCGCCCGCCCTTCGGTGTCGGCCTGTTCGCGCGGTA
>JAQBPK010000206.1 GCA_028287565.1 Vulcanimicrobiota bacterium | reverse complement strand
GCGCCGGCCGGCGCCGGAGCTCCGCTGGCGGGTGCCGCGCCGGCGGATGCCGGAGCTCCGCTGGCGGCCGCGGCCGGCGTCGGGACCGGCGGCGGGAACGCGTCCTTGTAGCGGTCGTCGTAGACTTCGATCTTCGCGCTCTGGCGCAGGCCCTGGATGAACGCCGGGGCCGCTTGGCCCTGCTGCTGCTGCGTGAGCTGCGTCTTGATCTGGTCGTGCGCGCTGGCGAACGTCCCCTTCTGAGCCGGCTTCTTGTCCTCGACCTGGATGATGTGGTAGCCGAACGGCGACTTCACCGGACCGACGACCTCGCCGACCTTCGCCTTGAACGCGGCGTCCTGGAACTGCGGGACCATCTGGCCGCGGCCGAAGTAGCCGAGATCGCCGCCCTTGTCCTTGGAAGAGGGGTCGGTGGAGTACTGCTTGGCCAGCGCGTCCCAGCTGCCGCCCGACTTGATCTTCGCGAGCACTTGCTTGGCGACGTTCGGGTCGGCGACCAGGATGTGGCGCGCCTTGACCTGCTCGGGCTTGTCGAACACGGCGTGGTTCTTGTCGAAGTACGCCTTGATGTCGGTCTCGCTGACGTGGACCTGCGGCGCGACGGCCTTCTCGAGGACGATCTGCCCCTTGAGGATGTTCTGGACGTCCGCCTCGGTGTAGCCCTGCTGCTTGACCATGCTGTCGAACTGGCCGGCCGGGTACTTCGCCTTGATCTCGTTCTCGCGCTTGTCGATCTCGGCTTGCGAGACGTCGACGTTCTTGTCGCGCGCGTACTGGTCGAGCAGCGTCTGCTGGACCATCTGCGACAGGGTCTGTTTGGCCGCGGCGCTCGATTCCAGCTTGCGGTCGAGGTCGGCGCGGGTGATCGCCTGGCCGTTCACCGAGGCGACGTTGCCGCCGCTGCCGCCGCCCGACGTGTTGGCGCATGCGGCGAGTGAGAAGCAGAGCGCAGCCGTGCCGAGCGCGGCGGCGGCGCGAAGTGTACGGGACATCGGATCTCCGGTCAGGATGACGTGAAAAGCGGAGGCCGTGTGCCTCCGCGCGACCGTCGGCAATTCGGGACCCGGCGCGGCGCTCCTCCGGGCTCAGTCCTGCGGGAGCTCGCCCCGGGCAGGGGTCCGCTTCTCGAGCTGTTCGGCGACGGTGTGCGGGTTGGTCGGCAGCGTCAGTTCCTGCGCCTCGCGGTCCTCGCGGTTCTCGACCTGCGGCATGTCGTAGCGCAGCTCTTCGAGCAGCTGGATGATCTTCGCGGCTTTGCGCTCCGCGAGGATGCTGATCTGCAGGTGCAGGCGCGAGCGCTGCTCGTCGATCTCGCTCATGCGGTTCTCGGTGGTCAGGATCAGGATCGTCATCAGCAGCGCGGCGAGCCCGAGCACGCCGTCGAGCCAGTAGTACGGCGGCGGATCGATCTGCGGGCGCCCTGCCAGCCCGAGGCTGACGTTGAGCGCGATCCACACGGCGACGGCCACAAGGATGATCCACACCGTGCGCGGGCGCCCGACCGCGAGCGTGAAGCGCTCGATGGCGCGCTGCTGCAGCGACGCTCCCGCGAGCGCCTTGCGCTCGAGCTCGGCGGTCGACTCGATCGCGTCGTCGATCTGGCCCGGAAGCTGCTCGTCGCGCTGCACGTTACGCCATACCCATGGGGGAAGGCGCGCTCCTCGCGGCGGATCGACTGCGCGATGAGCGAGCCGGTCCTGCTGGTCCTCGGCCTCGCGGCCGCGGTCGCGTTCGCGATCGTCTCCAAGCGCTTTTCGCTGCCGTATCCGATCGTGTTCGTGCTGGCCGGCACGGCGCTCGCGTTCGTCCCCGGCCTGCCGCCCGTGCGGATCGCGCCGGAGTGGATCTTTCTCTCGATCCTCCCGCCGCTGCTGTTCAGCGGCGGCTGGTCGACCGATCTCACGCTGTTCCGCAACAACCTCCGCTCGATTCTGCTGCTCGCGATCGGACTGGTCGTCGTCAGCACGGTCGTGGTCGCGGTTGTCGCGCACCGCATCGTGCCGGACCTGACGTGGCCCGCCGCGTTCGTGCTCGGCGCGATCGTGTCGCCGCCGGACGCCGTCGCCGCGAGCGCGACGTTCGAGCGCTTCGCCGTGCCGCGCCGGATCGTGGCGGTGCTCGAAGGCGAAGGGCTCGTCAACGACGCGACCGCGCTGGTGATCTACCGCTTCGCGGTCGTCGCCGTCATCGCCGGCGGCTTCTCGCTCGCGAACGCCGCCGGCTCGTTCGTCGTCGTCGCGCTGGGCGGAATCGCGGTCGGCCTCGTGGTGGAGTGGTGCGTCGAGCGGCTCGCGCTCGCGCTCGACCGCTGGGAGCTGAGCGACTCGCTCATCGACAACCTCATCATCATCGGCACGCCGTACGCGGCGTATCTCGGCGGGGAGGCGCTGCACGTGTCCGGCGTTCTTGCGACGGTCGTCGCCGGCATTCGGCTGGGGCGCCGCTCGCCGGTGGTGTACTCGCCCGAGACGCGGCTCGTCGGCGAGAACGTGTGGGCGCTGTGGATCTACGTGATCAACGCGTTCGTCTTTCTCGCCATCGGACTGCAGCTGCGCGGCTTCGTGCAGAGCGCCGACGCGCGCGCCCTGCTGCCGATCGCGCTGGCGATCAGCGCGCTCTTGATCGTCGTGCGCATCGGGTGGGTCTATTTCGCCAACTGGCTGCCGCGAGCGCTGTTCCCCCGCTTGCGCGAACGCGATCCGTTCCCGCCATGGCAGAACATCCTGCTGGTGGCCTGGACGGGGATGCGCGGCATCGTCTCGCTCGCCGCCGCGCTCGCGCTCCCGCTCACCGCCGCGAACCGCGAGCCGTTCCCGGGGCGCGATGCGATCGTCTTCATCACGTTCGTCGTCATCTTCGTGACGCTCGTCGGGCAAGGGCTCCGCTGATCCCCCTCGTGCGCTGGCTGCGCC
>JAQBPK010000132.1 GCA_028287565.1 Vulcanimicrobiota bacterium | reverse complement strand
TTGCGTGCCGCACGGCGGACACCAGATGTCGCTCAACATCGTGGCGGGCCTAGGCCTCGGCGGCAACGAGTCATATCCGGGCGTGTTCCAGCCGTTCGGCGGCTTCGCCGACGCGATTCCGGTGGAGGACTCGTACGTGCGCATGCCGCAGGCGCCCGGGATCGGGTTCGAGGAAAAGCCGTTGCTGATGGACCTCTTGCGGAAGTGCGCGGCGTGAGCGCTGGGCCGCCGGCGCTCGGCGAGCCGCTCGTCACCGGCACCGGCGTCGCGATCGCGTACGACGGTTTTCGCGCGGTGGAGTCCGCCGATTTCGTCGTGCGGCGCGGTGAGAAGTTCGTGCTGATCGGTCCGTCCGGCTGCGGCAAGACGACGCTGCTCAAGGCGATCGCCGGGTTTCTCACGCCGTCGCAGGGCACGATCACGCTCGACGGCAAGCCGATCGGCGAGACCGGGCCCGACCGGACCGTCGTGTTCCAGGACTTCGACCAGCTCTTTCCATGGTGGACGGTGCTCGGCAACGTCGTCTACGCGCTCGGCGTCGCAAAAGGCGTGCACGGCAGCGCGGCACGTGACCGTGCTCGCGCGATGCTGGCGCTGGTCGGAATCGAACGCGCCGCGGACAAGTACCCGCACCAGCTCTCCGGCGGCATGAAGCAGCGCGGCGCGATCGCGCGCGCGCTGGCGCTCGAGCCGCGCATCCTGCTGATGGACGAGCCGTTCGGCGCGCTCGACGCGATCACGCGCTCGCAGCTTCAGCTCGATCTCAACCGGATCTGGCGCCAGACCGGCGTGACGATCGTGCTCGTCACGCACTCGATTCAGGAAGCGGTCTTCCTCGGCCATCACGTCGCGGTGATGTCGAACTCGCCGGCACGCATCGTGGAGATCGTGGACACGTCGGCGGCCGACGACATGGACAGCCCGGAGTTCGTGCGCCTCTCGCACCATTTGCGCTCGCTGCTGATCACGCCGGAGTCGGAGGCACGCGCGCTGCAAGGGGCAGTCGAATGACGCAGTTCGTGGCGACCGATACGGACGCGCCCATGCCGGAACCGCGTATCCGCGACCCGTGGCTGCGGCTGCCGACGGCGCTGCGCTACGCGATCGTGCTCGTCGTGCTGCTCGCGCTGTGGCAGGCGTACGTCACATTCTCGCACGTCTCGAACCTTCTAGTCGGCTCGCCGCTGGACGTCGCGCGCCAGCTCGGCGCGGACGTCGCGAACGGCAAGATCCCGGCGGCGACGCTGCACACGCTGCAGACGTTGCTCACGGGACTCGCGATCGGCGCGCTGATCGGTTTCGCGCTCGCATCGCTCGCGGTGTTCTCTTCGATCGGGCGCGACTTGCTCGCCGTACTCACGGCGGTGCTCAACCCGCTGCCCGCGATCGCGATCCTGCCGCTGGCGATCATCTGGTTCGGACTCTCGGACCGCTCGATCATCTTCATCGTCACGCTCGCGACGATCTGGCCCGTGGCGATCAACACCGACACGGGCTTCCGCACGATCAGCGCGACGACGCAGATGGTCGCCAAGAACCTGGGCCTCCGCGGCCCGCGCCTCGTGATCGACGTGCTGCTGCCGGCGGCAATGCCGTACATCCTCACGGGCCTCAAGACTGCCTGGGCATTCGGCTGGCGCACCGTCGTCGCGGCGGAACTGGTCTTCGGTGTCGCGGGCTCACAAGGCGGCCTGGGCTGGTACATCAACACCGCCCGCTACTACTTGCAGACGTCACAGATCTTTGCGGGTCTCGTGGTGATCTCTGTCCTGGGCATCGTGGTCGAAGCAATTTTCTCAGCAATCGAAGCACGCACGGTCGTACGCTGGGGGATGAAGCGCTAACGCCGGTCCTAGCGTCTGCGAGGTATCGATTGTTAAGGAAAGCCCATCCGTCCGTAGCCCCCTCGAGCGAGCGCTACATGGTATTTTAGCTCGTGCAGCGGTCGGCCTTCGCGAAACGCAATGTGAATTAATTCCCTCGCCACGATTTGCGGTACGCAAAGTCGATACCACGACTCTGCCAAGATTTCGGTGGACGGCTCTGCATACAACAGCAAAAACTCCGGCTCGCGGATGGATGCGATGAATCGCGTACTGATTACTTTGTCGGGCGGGTTCCCAGCTGCTTCCACTGCGACGAGAAATTCCCGTTCCGAAGGAACTGCGAAACTCTCCACTAGCTTCCTCGTAACGTCGGCCCCGCTGGCTTCGTTCGCCTCGATTAAGGCGGCAAGATTGTGCTGCCCAAGCTTACGAGCCTCATACGCAAAAACCGCATAATGCAGCTTAAGAGCGAGTTCGTGCATCGCGGCCGCGATTATATTGGAAATCGAAGTAGTCGCGACAGCCACCATATCCAATGATCTCCCGAACTGCTCTGCCATCTCTTGGACGGATCGAGAGACAAATTCGGCAAGAGTCGCCCAGAAGATAGGTAGAGCGATTTCGTACACGCCGGCATGCTCTTGGACCTGACGAATTACGTGCTGGCTCTCCGGTAGGGTCGACGTCCTGAGTTCCTCTAATGTAGCCGCAACCACGCGCGCTACGCCCCCGTTGAAGTCCCCGATGTTAATTCGGACACGGACTGTCGAGTAAGGACTTCGAATGAATTCATACAGCGCCGCATGAAGCGCCTTGCGATTCACTGCCAACGCATCGCCGAGATCGATATCGAGCATGAACGAGTCGCGGAAAAGACCGGGTACGATCTCGCTGAAGTCGCTCTGGTCCTCGTTTATCGTGATATAGTACTTGTCGACTATTATTGTTGGCGCCGGGCACGATCCGACGAGCAGTGGTACGACGACGGGCTTCTGGTCCCGCATCTCCTTGCTTAGCGCCACCGAGAGTTCTTTTGCGACCCAGGTAGAACGGACTGAGTTCGTAGAGATCAATGCGACGACAAAGTCTGCCGCGTCGATACCGTCCATGATCTTCGCGAAAAGCGAATCACCGGGACGGAGTTCAACTCGATCAAACCAAATAGATATCGGATGGTCGCGCAAATACGAATAGAGCCGCGTGGCTAGCGCTTTGTCCGCTGATGAATGGGAAATGAAGCCTCGCACGTCGCACCCCGATCCTACTGCTCGACTTCGCCGCTTACCGTTATTGCCCCGTCGGAATTGCACCCTAAGCCTGAATGCTTGCGCGATGCACCCATCCTCCCGGTGAAATGTCATCGGCGCCGACTCGTGTCGGCGCTTCCCGTTGATCCAATACGCGAACAACCGAGGCAAAATCTTTGCACTGACCCCTAGTCGCGGCGAGCCGCCGGCGTGATGGAACCGGCGGTGAAATATCAAGAAGTTCGGCGTCTGTTGCGGTGGCGGGGGTACGTGTTGATCGTCACTGCCGGTAGTCACCAGCAGTGGGTGCACCCGGCGCGTCCGGGCAAGGTGACGATCGCAGGGGCGGATAACGACGAGGTTCCGATCGGAACGCTGCGGGGTATCTATCGACAAGCCGGGTGGGTGTGGCGGAAAGGTTCGCGATGAAAGTCTGTGTGATCTACGAACGTTCGGCTGACGGCGGCTGGGCAGCATATCCGCCCGGACTGCCGGGGGTTGGTGTCGTCGGCCGTACGGTCGAAGAGGTGCGTGAACGCATTGTGCGAGCGATCGAGCTCCACGTCGGCGACATGAGCAAGTCCGAACTCGTCGAGCGCGATACCCCGGGCGATTTTGCGGAGCTGATCGACGTCGGGCCCGCTGTTCCCGAGCAAGCGCATTGGACGGTACTCCGACGTGCCAGCATGAGCGCTTAACTCGTTACGCGCCGTAGTCGCTGAAGAGCCGCGCACCTCGCGTACGCGTGTGCTCCTCCCGCACGGACGCGTTCAGATACCTAGGTGCGCGATCAGCCAGGCGCGGCGGTCATCGTGCACGGTGACGTCGTCGAGCGCGTGGTCGAGCTTGTACGCTTTGAACGTGCGGTCGCGGTTGGGGACCGCGTTGCGCAGCGCGATGCCCGTCGCTTGTGATACGTACTCGTCGTTCTGGCCGAACTGCAGCAGCGTCGCTTTCTGCTTGCCCTGCGCGAGCCAGCCTGGGAGATCAAACGCGCTCATCCGCGCGACGTACGCCGCGGGATCCGCGGGCTGCTTACCGAGCAGATACCACTCCCAGTACGAGAGCGTCGGCGCCATCAGCACCGCGTACTGCGGGCGTGCGTCGATGCCGAGCAGCAGCGCGCCGTCCATCGCGCCGAAGTCGTGGCCGACATACGCGATGCGTGTGCTGTCGACGCCGGCGACCGCCGTTAGGCAATCCAGCGCGCGGCGCAGCGTCATCACTTGCGCGATCGTGTCGGCGTAGTCCGTCTCCGGTGTGCGCAGCGACGTGAACCACTCCTTCTGCGACCACGGCATGTCGACGAGAAGCGACACGACGCCGTGCTTGGCGAGCTCCTGCGCGTCGCTCATGAACTCCGTGTGGTTGGTCGTCGCCGGCTCGCCGAGCCAGTGCACCCACAGCACGCCCGGCGCGCTCTTCGGATTTGCAGGCGCGACGAGGACCGAGTTCGTCGGCCGCGTCTCCGCGCCGCCGAACAGCAGCGTCACGCCCGCGGTGCCGTCGTATTTCGGGCGGTAGCACGCTTGCGCGGGCGCGGGCTTGTATCCGGACGTCAGCACCGCTTGCACGGATGCAGGTGCCGCGGGCGACCCGCCCGCTGGAGCGGACGTTGCCGCCGGCGCGCCGGGCGAAGCGGGTGCCGCGGCGACCAGGATCAGTGCGGCGAGCGGGGCGGCGAGCGAGCGCATCTCGCTAACGTCGCACCCGCCCGGCCGCCACTCCTTCCCGCGCCCGCTGCGCGGTCAGTTTGCCGTCAGTCAGACCGCGATCGCAACCGGCTCGCGGCGCGTCGACCGGTCGAGCATCTTCGTGAGGCCATAGACCTGGCGCGTCGTCGAGACGTCGACGCCGAGCAGGTCGCCGAGCTCCACCACCGCGCCGATCAGGCAGTCGACCTCCAGCGGCCGGCCCGCCTCAATGTCCTGCAGCGTGGACGTCTTGTGGTCGCCCACGCGCCGGGCGCCGTCGATCCGCCGGTCGATCGAGATGTCGATCTCGATCCCCAAACCCGCCGCGACGGCGAGCGTCTCGTGCATCATCGCGCGGACCATCGGCACGACGAGCGGGTCGACGGCGAGCTCGCCCAGCGTCGAGCGCGTCAGCGCCGAGAGCGGGTTGAAGCACACGTTGCCGAGGAGCTTGGTCCACGTGTCGACCCGAATGTTCTCGACGAGCGGCGCCTTGAGACCGCCGGCGCGGAAGTCCGCGGCGACCTTCTCGAGCCGCCGCGTGACGGCGCCCGAGGGGTGGCCCAACGTGTAGCGCGTCCCCTCGATGTGGCGGATGACGCCGGGCGCGACGATCTCGGTGGACGAGTACACGGCGCAGCCGACCACGTTGTCCGGATCGAAGGCGCGCGCGAGCCGGCCGCCGGGGTCGACCGATTCCAGCACGTGGCCGTCGAGCGGGCCGCCGTGGCGCTGGAAGTACCACCACGGGACGCCGTTCTGCATCGAGACGATCAGGGTGTCCTCGCGCACGAGGTGCGCGATCTCGCCCAGCATGCCGGCGATCTGGTGCGCCTTGAGCGCGATGACGACCACGTCGACCGGGCCGACGTCGGCGCAGGCGTCCGTGCAGCCGGGCGCCACGGTGAACTCGTCCTGCGCGCCGACGATGCGCAGGCCCGACCGGCGCATGGCGGTGAGGTGCGCGCCCCTCGCGATGAGGACGACTTCCGCTCCGGCGCGGGCTAGGGAAGCTCCGACATAGGCGCCTATCGCTCCGGCGCCGACGATCGCATATCGCATGTGATGGTTCTCCGTTGGCTTGCCGGGCAGCAGGGTCGATGCCCTACCGGCTCTGGTATGTGGTATATTGTATACCAGATACCAGCGACTTTTGTCGACCCCTTCAGCGCACAACCTTTGCCGAGCCGGCCCGGCCATATGGCGAACCGCCCGCCTCGGCTACCGAGGCGAGAGCCCCCGGCGGGACAAAGCTACTCGACGACGGGCGCGGCGGCGGCGTCCGGTCCCGCGGCCAGCCCCGCGGGCTTGCGGGCGAGGAGCAGCACCAGCGGCGCCGACAGGACGAAGATGATGCCGCACAGCCGCAGCACGATGTCGTACGAGATCACCGTCGCGTTGAGCATCACCATTGCGTACAGCTGCGCGGCGCTGCCGTGCAGGTCGTGCAGAAACCGCGTGACGTTCGGGTTGGACGGCGTGACGCCGGACGCGAGCGTTGCGTACGCGTTGTCCTGATAACGCGTCTGCAGCAACTGCAGAATCGCGATGCCGAGCGACCCGCCGAGCTGGCGCACGAGCGTGTAGATCCCCGTCGCGTTCGCCATGCTTTGGCGTGAGATCTCCGCGAGCGTCGCCGTCGTGAGCGGCACGAAGATAAAGCCGAGCGCAAAGCCCTGCACCGCGCGCGGCCAGAACACGTCCCAGTAACCGGACATTTGATTGATTCCGCCCATCCACCACGCGCTGGCGGCGAACACGAGCAGCCCGAACGCGATCATCGCGCGCCCGTCGAGCTTTCCGCTCAGCCGCGACGCGATCGGCATGCTGACGGCCGTCGCGATCGCGCCCGGCAAGAGCACGAAGCCCGTCTCGGTGGCGGTGAACCCGAGCACGTTCTGCAGGAACAGCGGCAGCACGAGCGCCGTGCCGAACAAGCCGAACCCGGTGACGATGCCGATGATGCTGCCCGCGCTGAACGCGCGCGACTTGAACACCTTGAGGTCGACGAGCGGGCGCGGGTCGTACCATTCCTTGAAGCAGAACACGACCAGCGACACAACCGCCACCACGGCGAGCACGACGATCGTCGGCGACGAGAACCAGTCCTCGCGCTGCCCGCGCTCGAGTACGTACTGCAGGGATGCGACGCCCGCGGTGAGCAGTCCGAGCCCGGTGTAGTCGATCGGCGAGCGGTCGCGCTTCAGATAGACCGGATCGCGGATGTACGCGAGCGTCATCAGGAACGCGACGATGCCGATCGGGATGTTGATGTAGAAAATCAATGGCCAAGAGTAATTGTCGACGATCACGCCGCCGAGCGTCGGACCGATCGCCGGACCCACCATCGCGCCCAAACCGAAGATCGCCATCGCGTTCGCGCGCTTCTCCGGCGGATACGACTCGAACATGATCGCCTGCGCGGTCGGCTGCAGCGCGCCGCCGCCGAGCCCCTGGATCACGCGGTAGAACACGAGCTGCCACACGTTGTGCGCGGTACCGCACAACAGCGACGCGGCGGTGAAGATCACGACGCACGCGGCGTAGAAGTTGCGGCGCCCGAAACGCGCCGTCAACCAGCCGTTGAGCGGCATGATGATCACGTTCGCGAGGATGTAGCCGGTCGCGACCCAGCCGATCTCGTCGATCGACGACCCGAGGTTGCCCGCCATGTCGTTGAGCGCGACGTTCACGATCGACGCGTCGATGATCGCCATGATCAAGCCGAGCATCACCGTCAGCGTGATCATGGCGAGCGGCGGGTTGGCTTTGCGCTCGGCCCGGCGCTGGGCGGAGGTCAGGGGCGCGCGGCTTTCGAGGACCACCTTGCATCATGCCCTTCCGGCGGCGTCAGCCTTGCCTGGGCGGCGGTTTTCCGCCGCCGTTCGCGAAGCGGGCAGGCATGACGACCACCGCCGCGCCCGCCTCGGCTCTGCTCGAACGCCTCCAAGCGTTCATGGACTCCGACGTCTACCCGAACGAGCGCGTCTATCACGAGCAGCTCGCGAGCGCTCCCACGCCGTGGATGCAGCCGCCCATCATGGACGAGCTGCAGGCCAAAGCGCGCGCGCTGGGACTGTGGAACCTGTTCCTGCCCGAGCCCGAATGGGGCGCCGGCCTGACCAACCGCGAGTACGCGCCGCTGTGCGAGGTGATGGGCCGCTCGGAGATCGCGCCGGAAGTGTTCAACTGCAGCGCGCCCGACACCGGGAACATGGAAGTGTTCGCGCGCTACGGCAGCGACGCGCACAAAGAGCGCTGGCTGAAGGCACTGCTGAACGCGGAGATTCGCTCGGGCTTCTCGATGACCGAGCCTGCGGTCGCGTCGTCGGATGCCACGAACATCAGCGCGGAGATTGTGCGCGACGGCGGCGAGTACGTGATCAACGGCCGCAAGTGGTGGACGTCGGGCGCCGGCCACCCGCGCTGCAAGGTGCTGATCTTCATGGGCCGCTCGAACCCGAACGCGCCGCCGCACCAGCAGCACACGATGGCGGTCGTACCGATCGACGCGCCGGGCGTGAAGGTGCTGCGCACGCTGTCCGTGTTCGGCTACGACCACGCGCCGCACGGCCACGCCGAGATCCTGTTCGAGAACGTGCGCATCCCCGCCGAAGACATCCTCGTCGGCGAAGGCCGCGGCTTCGAGATCGCGCAAGGCCGGCTCGGGCCGGGCCGCATTCACCACTGCATGCGCGCGATCGGCCTCGCGGAGCGCGCGCTCGAGTCGATGGTGAAGCGCGTGCGCGAGCGCACCGCGTTCGGCAAGCCGCTGGCGGAGCAGGGCGTGATCATGCAGTGGATCGCCGAATGCCGGATCGAGATCGACTCGACGCGCCTGCTGGTGTACCACGCGGCCGAGCAGCTGGACGCGCACGGCAACAAGGTCGCGCGCAACGAGCTCGCGATGGTGAAGGTCGCGGCCGCGAACATGGCGTGCCGCGTCGTCGACCGCGCGATCCAGGCGTTCGGCGCGCGCGGCGTCAGCCCCGACGAGAATCTTGCGGCGATGTACGCGCACGCGCGCACGCTGCGGCTCGTCGACGGCCCCGACGAAGTCCACATGCGCTCGATCGCCAAGAACGAGCTGGCGAAAGCGAAGCGTTGAGCCGAGTCGATCCGCTCGACGCGCTCGAGCTGAGCCTGAAGCGCGGCGCGGCGGAGCTGCACGTGGTGCG
>JAQBPK010000130.1 GCA_028287565.1 Vulcanimicrobiota bacterium | reverse complement strand
TTGGTACGGCGCGAGCAGCGTCTGCGTGAGCGCCCAGTTCACCGTGGACGTGAACCACTTGGTGCCGGGATCGGCGTTGAGCGCGACCGTGTACTGCGCGGACGAGCCGCTTCCGCTCAAGGCGCCGACGGGGAACTCTTGCCACATCAGCGCGTAGAACGCGTTGTAGTCGTTGGCCGGCGTCGCGCCGGGCACGGTCAGCCCCGCGGTGTACGGAAGCCGCAAGCCGCTGCGGTACATGCTGGACATCAGGCCCGAGAGCGATGCAAACCCGCCCGCGGCGACCGTCGCGATGAACAGGCTGTCGAGCGCCATCGACCGCGTCGCGGGCGGACCTTGCAGCGTCTGCACGAGCTCGTGCACGGCGCCGCGGATCAGGCCCTTGAAGTACTCGAGGAACATCGCCTGCACGAGCGGCGTGGTTGCCGCAGCGGGTTCCGCGAGCGCGCCGGTTTGCGTCCCGGCCGTCTGGTTGACGTAGAGCTGGTCGAAGTCGGCCGCGACTTGGTCGAGATACTGCTGCGACACCGAGTTGTTCGCGTCGAAGCGGTAGTTGAAGTCCGCCGCGGCGCCGCCGGACTGGCGGCCTTTCGTGACGAGCGTGAGGAAGCCGGGCATCGGGAACACCGCCGCATAGAGCGTCGTTCCGTCGGGGGCGGTCGGCACCGACGCCGCCATCGCGAACACGCCGAGCTGCTCGAGCAGCGTCGGGTAATCGATCCAGCCGACGAGATCGTCGGGATGCTGGTCGATCTGCGTCATCGCATCGAGCGTGACGGTCGACTGCGGGTTCTGCAGCTCCAGCGCCTGCATCAGCGCCCAGGTCGTCACCTGCATCGTGACGGCCTCGAACGCCTGGAAGTTCTTGTAGCCGGACAAGATCGTGCTGTCCGGTGCGTTGTTGTACGGGATGCTCAGCGACGCGACGAGGTACGGCGTGCCGGCCGACGTCTGGTCCGGGAAGAGCACGGTGAATTCCGGCGCGAACCACAAAGAGACGTTCTGCTGCAGCCCGGTGATGAGCGGGATCGGCGTGAGTACGGTTAATGCGACGCTCGTCTCGAACGCGCCGGCGAGCTGCGGCGCCTTCGACTGCGCCGGGCCGGTGAGCTGCCAGTCAAAGCGAATCGACGCGGAGAAGCTGAACGTGATGCGAATCGAGAAGAGGCCGAGGTTGATCTTCACCTCGACGCTGACCTCGACGCTGGCCTCGATGTAGAGCAGGATCGATCCGTCGTTGCCTTCGAGCGGCTCGTACACCATCACGATCCCGATGCTCGCGGAGAGCACGATGTTCACGCTCGCCGTGATGATCTTGAAGTCGAGCTTGCCGTAGAGCTGGCCGATGATGCCGAAGTTGCCCGTGAGCATCAGCGCGTCGGGCATCTTGAATATCTCGTCGGCGCTCGCCGACTTGTAGCCCGCGGCACCTTCAATGATGCCGAAGAACGTCACGCTCACGCCGGCGCTCAAGGGACCCATCGTGAAGCTCTTGCCGACGCCGAGCTGCGCGGCGAACCCGAACGCGAGGATGCTGTCGTACTGGCCTTTGAACGTCTTGGGGCTCGTCGCCGAGCTCAGGCTCGCGACGTAGAAGCCGCCCGCGCCGGTGATCGGCACGGGTCCGGCCTGCGCTTGCACTTGGAAGCAGCGGCTCCAGTCGGTGCCGGCCGGGAAGCCGAGGTCGACTTTGAAGTTGCCGTTGGTGTAGACGGTCACGGCGATCGACGGCAGCGTCAGCGACGCAAGGCCGACCTGGTACGTGCGCAGCTCCGGCGGCAGCGAGAAGTTCATGTAGAACATCCCGATGCTGTCGGACACCTTGGTGTACGTGATCTCGAAGTCGAACAGCTTCGCGACGTTGAGGCTCAGCGCGTAGAACGGCGTCGAGTCGTAGAACACGAAGCCGAGCTCGACCGTCTCGAGCAGCACGATGTCGGCCAGCACGAGCCAGTTCTCGTCCGGGTGATAGACCTTGGCGTAGTCGCCCGCCTCGAAAGCCGTCCAAAAGTCGCCCTGCATCCACGCGAGGAAGCTCGCGAAGTCGGTGAACGTCTCGGTCGGACCCGGTCCGACGCGCTGGCCGCCGCCGAGGAACTTGAGGTCGAACGCTTTGGAACCGCCGTTGCCGTTGCCGTTGCCGTTCGAGCCGTTGCCGTCCGTCAGGGCCGTCGGTTTGGCCGCGGTGTTGTCGTACGCGGCCATCCAGCCGATCTTCGCGCTGCCCCCCTTGGGGTTGCCGCTGTCGGCTTCGGGCGCGAAAAGCGCGAACTCAAACTCGCCCGACGGCGGGATGCGCTGGCCGAGAATCGTCAGCGACGCGTTGTGCAGGCCCACGACGAGCATGCGCGGCGTGCCGTCGGTCGGCTCGACGTACTTGAGCACGAACGTCTCGATCAAGAGATCGATCACGCCTTCGATCTTGATCTCGAGCTTGCCGTCGGCTTCGGGCAGCTTGATGCCGAACGCGATCCCGCTCTGCGTGATCGGCGGCGTCGTCAACGTCGTCGCGACCTGCCAGCCCACGATCACGCTGAACTTGAACGCCGCGAGCGAGCCCACCAGCGCGCCGACCGAGCCGAGGTCGAGATCGAAGATGAGCGCGTAGTTGAACGTGTCGAGGACCTGCGGCATCCCGGACGGCAGCGCCACGGGGCTGTAGCCCAGGCTCTCCAGCGTCTGGTCCGCGTTCTCCGAGTACAGGAACGACTTGAGCTTGAACGGCAGCAGCGCGAGCATCGACGATGCGCTCGAGCGCTCTTTGGTTTGTCCCGGGCCGAAGTCGACGCGCAAGTCGCCCGGCGAGAACGTCAGTCCTAAACCGGACGTCGTCGGCTGGCTTCCCGGCGCGAGCACGAGATCGAACGTCACGCCGATCTTGACGTCGGAGAACGACAGCTTCTCGAACGAGAAGATGTCGAGCACCTCGAGCTCCTTGAACACCATGCTGCCCCACACGGCGAAGCTCGACGTGATCGTCGACGTGTAGGGCGCTTGCGCGGCCTGCTCCTGGTCGAAGGAGAACTGCAGCTTGGTGAGCGTGATCGTCTGGAGGTACGGGTTCTCAAGCGCCGTTCCGGCGAAGTTGAACTCGAACTCGCCGTCGGCGACGAACGAGTACACGCCGACGCCGGCGCTGGTCTTGTCGTTGCTCGTCGAGTGCGCCTGGTACGAGCCGGTGACCGAGACGACGTTCTTCGGCGCCGACTCTCCGGCCGTGAGGGCCAGCGCGCGCAGACCGCTCGACGACGACCCGAGGTTCACGTCGACGTTGAACAGGTTGTTGACCGTCAGGTCGGTCTTGCACGCGAACTGCCGCAGCTCGGCGTTCATGAACAGCGCGCGCAGAAACTCGACTTGGAAGTCGAGCGGCAGAATCGACGGCACGACGCCGGCCGACTCGTAATCCACCAGGCCGAACAGCGCGCTCTGCGTCATGACGAGATCGGAGCTTTGCGGCTGCGTGTCGTTGATCGCGACGCCCACGTGGTGCGCGCGGAACGCCTCGATGGTGGGGTCTTTCATCCCGCCCAGCACGCCTTTGATCGCGCCGGGGAGATCGTTGAGCTGCAGGTTGCAGTTCAGCGCGAGCATGCCGTTGAAGTTCGGATCGTCGACGACTGCGACGAAGTTCGCGTAGATCGAATCCTGGCCGTCTTTCGCCACGGCGGCGCGCGCGGCGTCGATCTGCATCGCGATGTACGCCTGCGCCTGGTCCGCGGTGAACCCGTTGGAATCGTTGAACGTCGTCGGCGACGTCCACGCGCCCAGGCTCGAATAGAGGTCGGAGATCGACGCGCCCTTGTGGAATTTCAGGATCAGGATCGGCGGGACGCTGACGTTGTTGAGGATCGGCGGGACGTCTTTTCCGCTCAGCGCCGGGCCGGCTTGGCCGCCGGGCGAGAGCGAGAAGATCCAGTCCGCGATGTTCACCTCGTCGTAGATCGTGTTCGTCGACGAGTCGGTAAAGCTGAACAGCTTGTCGGCGCCGGTCGTGCTCATGACGAGGAAGATCTGGTTCTGCTGCAGCGACGCGATGAGGTCGCTGCCCAGGTACGTCATCTGCAGCAGCCCGGAGTGCGCCGCGCCGGCGTTGTCGGTCCAGGGCGGGCTTTGCGCGAGCTGCAGCGTGGACCACACGCCGCTGACGACCTGCGAGATGAGCCCCTGCGGGGTCATCGTTTGCCCGGTGTACACGGTCGCCGCGGTCGCGGCGGTCGCCGCATTCGCCGTGAGGCGCGGCAGCGCCGCGAGCCGCGCGGCCTCGGTGAGGAAGTTCGAACGCCGTTGCGGATAGATCGCGGCCGCTTCGATGGAAGTAAAGGGCGCGGTCGGCGTCGTCGGGTCGAGCGCACCGACGCCCGCGAACGGCACGAGCGGAACGAGCGGCGCGGAGACTTGGACGTCCGCCGATACGCTCGGCGGCGTCGTCCAGCTCGGGAGCTGCAGAAAGTCGAGCAGGTACGCGGGCTTGTCGGAGTCGTTCGCGAGCGCGGCCTGCGTGCCGGGCTGGTACAGCGGTGAGGGCTGCGGCTGCGCGACGTACGCGCCCTTCGCGGTGCCCCACTGCACCCACGACGTGAGGACGTCGCCGGTGAGCCAGCCCGACGTGACCGCTTGCGCGCTGTTGTCGTAGGCGGGCTGGTTCGGCACGAACGTGAGCGTGTCGCCCGTCGTAACCGAGAAGAACTCCGTTCCCGTGGTGCCGCAGAGAAGCGCGTTCGACACGGGCTGCGCGGTCGTCGTCGCGAACTGCGCGAGCGCGCCGTTCGTCTTCGGCGGCGGAAGCGACAGCGTGAAGCTGCCCGCGAGCGCGAGGGAGTACCACTCGATCTGCTCGCTCGTCGATTTGACCGGCCGGTTCGCGAACACGAAACGCGCGCTCTCGCCGGGATCGGTCGCCGCCGCGGGCGTGAACCCGAGCGCCTGGCCCGTCGCCGTGGCGAAGTACGATCCCAGACTCGAATCGGTGAGCTGGAAGAAGCACCGCGCCGGATTGAGCTGCTGCACGACGTCCAGCGACGCGGCCAGGTTGAGCGACTGCGCCGTTCCGGCGGGGCGCACGACCGGGAAGCTAGCGGCGGTCAGCAGACCGCCCTGCGTCGCGGGCGGTCCGAAATACGAGACTCCGGCCTCGCAGAGCGAGAGATCGACCAGACCCAGCACGAACGCGCACTGCACCGTGCCGTTCTGCGAACCGGACATCGGGATGACGACGTTGTCGGACGTCGATGCGTACGTGAACTGCCGGTTGTTCACCGGCGAGGTCAGCGTCAGCTGCGCGACCGCGTTGCCGGACCCCGGCGAGTTCGGAATCTGAAATGCGTTCGACCCGTCGTCGTAATCGATGTTCGGAAAATTCGGAAACGTCGCCTGCAGGACGAGCGTCGCCGTTTTTCCCGCCGGCGGAAACACGAAGTTCGTGCTCGCCGTCATCTGCTGCTGGTTACCGTTCAGCGCGACGTTGAACGACGCGACGATCGTCGCGTTCGCGCCGGTCCCCGTGAACCAGCCGAAATTCGAGGACGCGCTTTGGAACTGCGAGCGCAGCTGGCTCGCGAACGCCGGCCAGTTCGTCTCCACGCCCGGGGTGAAGAACGCGAAGTAACCTTGCTGGTTGGGATCGGTGAACGACGTGCTCGACAGCGTAAACGTGCCGGGCAGCGTTCCGGGATCGGTGGCGAACAAGAAGCCCGCATTGGCGGTCGCGGGATCCCCGGCAAGATACAGATCGGTTCCCGTTTGCAGCGTGAAGACGACGGACACGGTTCAACCTCCGGGGAGCGGCGCGAAACAACCGAGACGAAAACGCGGCCGTGCTAGGAGGATTGGGCGGACGAGATCCACGCGCTGCGCGCGCGCCCGGCCAACGGGGGCGAATACTTGCCAAGCGCATCACGAATTGCGCGTCTCATGCGATCACCCCCGACCGAAACACAAACGATGCCGACCAATAGACCGTCTGCAGACTATAGCGGACGAAGTATCCCGGCGCAAGGCATGCGCTCGTACGCCGGGTGGAACCGGGACTCGCGCCGTAGGAGCGCAGCGATGGCCACCAACACCAAGCCCTCGGGCGAAGAGCTTCGCACCCTCGCCGACGAGGCCAAGACCGCCCGCGCCCGTATCTCGACCGGCAAGGGCGACATCGTCTTCACGTTCTATCCCGACGACGCGCCGCTGCACAGCGCCGCGTTCATCAAGCTCGCCCGCGCCGGCTTCTACGACGGCCTCAACTTCCACCGCTACGAGCCCGGGTTCGTGATCCAAGGCGGCGATCCGAGCGGAAACGGCACCGGCGGTCCGGGCTACAACCTCGAGGCGGAGTTCAGCGAGCGCCCGCACATCCAAGGGACCGTCGCGATGGCGCGCAGCACGCCGCCCAATTCCGCGGGCAGCCAGTTCTACATCTGCCTCGCGGACGCGCCGTTCCTCAACCGCCAGTACACCGTGTTCGGACACGTCGTCGAAGGCCAGAACGTGGTCGACCAAATCCGCGCCGGCGACGTGATGAACAAGGTGACGATCGAAGACGGCGGCGTCGGAGTAGGAAACGGCTGAGCCTGCCGCATCTGGCCCTCGGGACGCAAGGGTGGTCGTATCCGGACTGGGTCGGTCCGATGTACGACGCCGGAACGCGTCCCGAGGGGTATCTGCGCGAGTACGCGGACGAGTTCGCCAGCGTCGAGATCGACTCGACGTTCTACGGCACGCCGCAGCCCGAGCGCGTGCGCAAATGGGCCGCGCAAGTTCCGGCGGATTTCACCTTCGCGCTCAAGCTGTCGCGCGAGATCACGCACGACCGCCGGCTGCTCGGCTCGCGCAAGCTGGTGGAGGAGTTCGTCGCGAGCGCGCTCGAGTTCGAGGACAAGCTCGAGGCGATTCTGATTCAGACTGCGCCCGACTTCGTGCCCGCGGAGATCGATGCGGTGGAAACGTTCGTGCGCGAGCTGCCCGCCGGACCGCGCTGGGCGTTCGAAGTGCGCGACCGCGACTGGTTTCACGGCGAGCCGCACCAGCGGCTGCGCGACGCGCTCGGCACGCATGGCGTCGCGCTCGCGGTGAGCGACGGCCCGTTCGTCCCGCTCGAGACGATGCTGCACGAGCTGCGCCGCCCGACCGCGTCGCACGCGTACGTCCGCTGGCTGGGCACGCGCGAGTCGGTCCCGCGCTTCGACGAGATCGTGATCGACCGCGGCGCGCAGATCGCGCAATGGGCCGAAGCGATCCGCGCGACGGCGCCACAGCTCACGCGGCTCGCGGGCTACGCGAACAACCAATACGCAGGCCATTCCCCGGGCACGATCCGCATGCTCTACGAGGCGCTAGGCATCCCGCACGCCCGCCCGAAGCGCATCGAGCAGACGTCGCTGTTCGACTGAGCCGTCACCGCAAAGATGATGCACCTGGACGAAGCGGCGGTCGAACGCACGCTTGCCGACATCGATCTCGTCGCACTGATGCGCGCGACGCTGCGTGCGGCCGCGAGCGGCAACGGTGGCGGTCCCACGCGCGCGTCGTTCACGACGCCGCAGGGCGTCTGGTTCGGTGCGATGCCGGCCTGGGTGAGTGGCGATCTCGACAAGACGGCCGATCTGGGTGACGCCGATCGGAATGCGCTCGGGGCGAAGCTCGTCGTTGCGGCGCCTGAGAATGCGGCGCGCGGGCTGCCGACGCATCGCGCGGTCGTCGTGCTGCTCGATCCGATGACCGGCGAGCCGGCCGCGTGGATCGAGGCTGAGGCGCTGACGCGCGCGCGAACCGCGGCGGTGTCGGTCGTCGCGACCGAAGTGCTTGCGCGAGTGCCGCGCGGAGCGCATGCGATTCTCGGCGCTGGTGCGCAGGGCGGCGCGCATCTCGGCGCGTTCGCGCGCGCCGGGATGGTGGAACGGCTCGCCGTGTGGTCGCGCGACCGCGCGCACGCTTCTGTGCTGGCTGAATGCGCGCGCGTTCTTAGCATCGACTGCAAGGTTGCGGACGACGCGGACGACGCCGTGCGCGGCGCGGACGTCGTCACGACGTGCACTGCGAGCGCGGAGCCGCTGTTCGACGTGGCGTCGGTCGCGGACGGCGTGCATGTCAACGCCGTCGGCGCATGCGTGGCGCACAAACGCGAGCTCCCCGCGCGGCTCATCGGCGATGCGTCGCTTGTCGTCGACGACGTCGCCGCGGCGCGCGCCGAGGCGGGCGACGTGATCCTCGCCGTCGCGGAAGGCGCCGCGTCGTGGGACGGTGTCGTCTCGCTCGGCGACGTTCTCGCGCGGCGAAAGACGCCGCGCAGCGGGCGCTGCTCGGTGTTCGTGTCGCTCGGGCTCGGCGTCGAAGACGTCGCGGCCGCGGCGGCACTCGTCCGCGCGGCCGGCGTCTAGGCGTCAGCTATGATAGAAGTACGGATCGAGGACGCTGACCTTCGTCACCGCGTCGACCGGCAAGCCCGTGGCCTGCGCCGCATCCCGGATCGAATTCTCGTCCGGACCGTCGTAGATGCAGAACGTCTTCGTGTTGTCCGACGAGACGTAGGAGTGCACCCACGTCACGCCGTTACCCGCGTTCTTGCCGACGATGTTGAGACAGGCCGCGGCGCCGTCGGAGTTGGTCGGGACGTTGAGCCCGTCGGGAAAGGTGCGTTCGACCATGTAGCGGGGCATGATGCAAAGCCTCCGGTTGTGCGATTTCAGGATTCGACGGTGCTCTTATGAGGTCGGGCGCGGTGAACCTCCGCGCGGTCCTGCTGTGGCTCGCGGGCATGGACCTCCGTCTCACGCTGCTCGCGGTGCCGCCCGTCATCCCGCTGATCCATCGTGATCTGCATCTCAACGAGTCCGGGATCGCGGCGCTGTCCAACCTGCCGGTGCTCGTGCTGGCGGGCTCGTCGATGTTCGGGGCGCTGCTGACGGCGCGGCTGGGCGCGCGGCGCGCGCTGGTCGCCGGCCTGTGGATCATCGCGATCGCGTCCGCGCTGCGCGGCGCCGGGCCGTCGGTCGTGACGCTGTTCGCCGCGACGCTCGTGATGGGGATCGGAATCGCGCTGATCCAGCCGGCATTTCCGTCGCTCGCGCGATCGTGGTTCGGTGCGGCGCGCAGCGCGTTCGCCACGGGTATCTGGGCCAACGGGCTGCTCGTGGGCGAGGCGCTCAGCGCGTCGCTGACGCTCCCGTTCGTGCTGCCGCTCGTGGGCGGCTCGTGGGAGAAGAGCTTCGTCGCGTGGAGCATCCCCGTCGCCCTCACCGCCATCGCCCTCGGCGCCGTGCGCGATCCGAACGGCGGCGACGCGTCCGCAGCGACGAACGGCGCGTGGCTGCCGGACTTTCGCGACCGGCGGGTGTGGCTGCTCGGAACGTTCCAGTCCGCGGCGAGCCTCACGTACTTCGGCGCGAACACGTTTTTGCCGGACTTTCTCCACGCGCGCGGCCAGCCGGAGTTGGTCGGTCCCTGTCTGGCGGCGCTCAACATCGGCCAGCTCCCGGCATCGTTCGCGGTGGGTTTCATCCCGATGCGCATCCTCGGCAAGCGCGCCGTGTCGCTCCTGGTCGCGGCGCTCATCGTCGCGGCGGTGATCGGCGTGCTCGCGTTCGGCGGCGCCGTTACGGTGATTGCGGCGGCGCTGCTGGGGTTCACCGGCGCGTACGTGCTCACGATGAGCTTCGCGCTGCCGGCGATCTTCGCGCCGCCCGGCGAGATCGCGCGCTTGGCGGGCGGTACGTTCACGCTCGGCTACGCGTTCTCGTTCGTCACCACGCTGCTGTCCGGCGTCGCCTGGGACGCGACGCACGCCGCCGCTGCCGCGTTCTTGCCGATGCTCGCGGGCGCGGCGATCGTCGCCGTGCTGGGCCCGCGCCTGGGAGCGCTCGTGCGCCGCTCGTCCGCGGAAAGCCCGGCGTAGCCGACCGCCCTGGGGGCGTCACATTCCGGCGCGCCGTATCGTCTTGGCAAAGCTATGAACGCCACGCTGCCGGTCTTCCAGGAAGAGCTGCCGCGATTGCGCCGCCTGGCGTACCGCCTCATGGGCAGTACGGCCGACGCCGACGACATCGTGCAGGACGCGTACGTGCGCGTGCACGGCCGGACGCTCGACGGCATCGCGCATCCCGGCGCGTACCTCGACACGGTCGTCACGCGGCTGGCTCTGGACAAGATGAAGTCGGCGCAGCGCCGGCGCGAGGTGTACGTCGGACCATGGCTCCCCGAGCCGGTCCTCGACGAGCGCACCGCCGCGGGCGGCGAAGACATCTCGATGGCGCTCATGGTGCTGCTGGAGCGCCTGTCGGAGAAAGAGCGCGCGTGCTTCGTGCTGCACGAGTCGCTCGGCTACGCGCACGCGGAGATCGCCGAGATGCTGGGCATCTCGCACGCCGCGGCGCGGCAGGCGTTCAGCCGCGCGCATAAGGCGATCGGCGCGGAGCGCGCGCGCTACGTGAGCTCGCGCGCGCAGCACGAACGGCTGCTCGACGAGTTCCTGCGCTTTCTCGAAGCCGGTGACGTCGCCGGATTGATGGCAATTCTTGCGCCCGGCGTGCGGCTTCAGGCGGACGGCGGCGCGAAGCTGCACGTCGCGCGCAAGCCGGTCGACGGGCCCGATCGCGTGGCGCGGTACTTCCAGGGCCTGCGTGCGCGCGAGAACTTCGATGCGACGCCGTGCCGCGCGAACGGCGAGCCCGCGCTGCGCGTGCTCACCGGGGGCGGCCGATTGACGGGCTATCTGTTCATGGCGGTGCATGCGGGCGCGATCGAGCGGTTCTGGTTCGTGCTCAACCCCGACAAGATCCGTCCGTAGCGCTGTCACACGGGAACGTTCTTCGTCGTCTAGGCGGCGGAGGAACGGACATGAGCGCAAACACCGAGGTCGTCGTGATCGGGGCGGGCTATGCGGGGATCCTCGCGGCGCGGCTGTTGTCCGCGCAACGCGGCATCCACGTCACGATCGTGAACCCGCGCACGTCGTTCGTCGAGCGCATCCGGCTGCACCAAGTCGCCGCATCGACCGGCGCCGCGGAGCATTCGCTCGAGGACGCGTTCGATCCCGAGCACGCGACTGCTATCATGGGCACCGCGCGTGAGATCGATGCGGCTCGCGCGCTCGTGCACGTGCAGTCGGTCGAAGGCGAGCAGCGCGTGCCGTACGACTACCTGGTGTACGCGCCGGGCAGCGCGACGGTGATGGACGCCGTGCCGGGCGCACGCGAGCACGCATTCGGGCTGCTCGGCCCGGACGATGCGCTGCGCGCGTCCGCCGCGCTGGAGGCCGCGGTACGGCGCGGCGGCGACGTCACCATCAGCGGCGGCGGCCTGACCGCGATCGAGACCGCGGCGGAGATCGCGGAGCGGTATCCCGCGCTGCGCGTGTCGCTGCTGTCCGCGTCGGCGCTGGGCGGGCCGCTCTCGCCCGAGGCGGTGGAGTACGTGCGCGGCGCGCTGCTACGGCTTGGCGTGCAGGTGCGCGAGCACGTGCGCGTCGCGCAGTTCGCCGAAGATACGATTCGTCTCGATGACGGGGCAGTTGCGCCGAGCGACGCGTCGCTCTTCTTCGGCGGTTTCGCGGGGCCGGAGCTCGCGCGCGCCAGCGGCCTGGAGACGAACAGCAAGAACCAGTTGATCGTCGATGCGACGTTGCGCAGCGCGCGGTATCCGAACATCCTCGGCGCGGGCGATGCCGCTGTCACGGAGAGCGTGCACGCAGCTGACGGCATGGGCTGCAAATACGCGTTGCAGTCGGGTCGCTACGTTGCAACCGCGATCGCGGATGCGGTCGGCGGGCGCGCCACGCCGCCGTTCGAGTGCCGCGACACCGTGTTCTGCGTCAGCCTCGGACGCCGCGACGCGGTGCTGGATCTGCGCACGGCCGACGGGCGCCCGCGCGGCACCATCGCGACCGGCGAGCCGGCGGTGTTCGGCAAAGAGCTCGTGTCGCGCTTCGCCCGCGTCACGGCGCTGCCGGACACCAGCGCATGGCATGGCGCCCGGCAGCTGCCGGACCAGGAGGCGGTGTGATGCCGGTCGTGCTACCGCCCGGCACGTAGCTCGCTACCGGAATCCGCGTCCGGTGAGCGGTACGAACACACGCGCAGGCGACTCGGGCGTCGTCGCGACCACCGTTTGCGGTGCGACGTGCGGCGTGGGGTTGGGCGGGAACGCGTCCGGCGTGTGCTCCAGCTCGGCGATGAACTGGTCGATCCGCTCGCGCGTTGCGCTTTCCATCGCGTACACGTGGTTGTACACATAGTCCATTCCGCGGACCGTGTAGCCTTCGCCCGAGAGCGAGTATTTCGTGATGAGCGCTTTCTTGACGCCGCGGAACCGCACGGTGAGCGAGAGCGGCGACCGCTTCACCCACAGATCCATCTTGAGCCGCTTTTCGAGCTCGCGCAGTTGCTCTTCGGCGTACGCCGCGATCCCGTTCGTATAGAGGGCCTTCTTGATCTCCTGAGCGTAGGACGTGCGCGCGAGGTAGTCCCAAAGGATAATCGCCGAGAAGCCGTTGCGCGAGCCCGAGAACGTCGTGTCCGGCGAGCCGGTGATGTACGCAGGATCGTCGGGCGGCAAGAGCTGGTACTTCACTTTGGTCATGTAGACGCCGCACGGCCACGGCGCGCCGACCCACTTGTGCCCGCTCATCACGATCGACATGACGCACGGCAGGCGGAAGTCGAAGTTCGGGCCGCGCTGCTTCATGTGTCCTTGGTCGTACGCCATCTCGACGAACGGCATGTACGCGGCGCCGAGCGCGCCGTCGACGTGAATCCAGTAGCCCGTGCGTATGTCGAACTTGTCGGGACGCTGCGGGTCGTAGTGCACTTTGCGCTCGAGCAGCCCGTTGCGCTGCAGCGCGGGCTTGATCGCCGCGAACGCCGCCTCCACGTCGTCGTACGCACCTTTGAACGTGGTGCCGTAGTTCAGCGAGAGCAAGATCGGATGCCCTTTGTCCGCGAAGAACGACACGAGGCTGCTGAGCGCAACGGTGTCGATCGATCCGGGGCCGTCCTCATTGTCGATCGACGGCACTTCTTGCGGCCATACGCCGCCGCTTCGCGGCAGCGGGCACTGGCCGGGATACCGCGCCGTGCCGACTGCGTAGAACGTGTCGATCGCGAGGACGCGCATGAACTTGACGATCGAGTAGTGCGTGTCTTGCGAGTAGAAGCACACCGGCGAGAACGCGTTGGGGTTGTCTGCGGGGAGCGGCGCCTGCCGGTACGTTAGGCGCGTCTCGGTCGCATGCGGCTTACCGTCGCCCGCCGGACGGTCGTCGGTATCCGGCAGCAGGAACTTGCCGGCGAGATAGTCGCGCGCGTTCCAAAGGCCGTAGATGTTGCCTTCGCTCGAGCCCATCGTGAGCACGTAGCCCCAATAGCTCTCAGGATCTTGCGTGAACTTGGGCGGTTTGTTCGGGTCGCTTTGCGAGATCGACGGCAGCTTCGCGTTCCACAGCTTGGCGTAGTAGTCGAGCACCGCGCGCTCGAGCACCTTGCTGTTGACGGTGAAGTTCCCCGACACGAACGGGTCGCCG
Source organism: Vulcanimicrobiota bacterium (assembly GCA_028287565.1). Taxonomy (GTDB): domain Bacteria; phylum Vulcanimicrobiota; class Vulcanimicrobiia; order Vulcanimicrobiales; family Vulcanimicrobiaceae; genus Vulcanimicrobium. The sequence goes on along the minus strand of JAQBPK010000130.1, from coordinate 12,375 downwards.
ATGTTGTTGACGTGGAAGTCGAGATACTCGCTCAGCTCACCCGCGAAGTCGAGTTTCTGATTTGCCTGGTAGCCGAGAAAGTTCGCTTTCTGGCGCGTCTCGTATGCCTTGAGCTCGTCGAGCGCTTTGCGGCGGTGCGCCGGCGGCATCGGCTCGGTGGTCGGCAGCCGGTAATCGGGACACGGAAGGCCCGAAACTTCAGGATACACCGAGCACGGGTCCAGCGGGGGTCGGCTCATCGCTCTCACACTCGTTCGCAGATCGTAGGAAAATGCTCGCGACGGCTGCGAGGCGCGGTGATGATAGCATGTATTATTAAGCAACACAAGCATATAACGCCCGCCGGCCGCACGGCGTGTCAGTGCGTCGCGGCGTCGGGCCTCAGCGCGGCGTCGACGCGGCTCGCAATTGCCGCGATCCCGCGGTTACCGGCGGCGTAGTTCTTCAGGCCGCGCGTGAGCACGACGAGCACGTACGGCGCGTCGCCGAACGGGTCGATGATGCCCGCGTCGTTGCGCACGTAGTCGATCTCGCCGGTCTTGTGCGCGCACGGCGTCCCGGGCGGCAAACCGCGCACGATCTTTGTCGTGTCGTCGTTGCCGAGCATCACGTCGATCATCGCGCGGCAGCTCTGCGGCGTCGCGATCGTCGCGAGCCCTTCGCGCGTGCCGCGCTCGATCGCGAACAAGAGCGTCGCGGTGTCGCCGGGCGTGATCACGTTCTCGCTGCGCCGCCACGCGGGCACGACGTCCGCGAAGTGGCGCGCGAGCCGCGAGCTCGTCATGCCGGCGAGCCGCATCGTCGCGTTCACCGTGTCTATCCCGAACGCCGTGATGAGCGTGTTCGACGCGGCGTTGTCGCTCACGTGGATCATCGCTTTGACCAGCGTGTCGATGCTCCATTCCTTGCCCGCCGGCGAGCCGGCAAGCACGTCGGAGCCGCCGATCAGATCGGACGAACGCGTCTTCACGGTGTCGCTCGGCTTCGCCGTCCCCGCGTCGTACGCTCGGTACACCGTGGCCATGATCGCCAGCTTGATCACCGACGCCGCCGCGAATTTCTCTTCCGCCCGCACCGCGAGCAGCGGCGGGTCGTCGCTCATCGTGCGCGCCACCACGCCGGTGATGCCGGGGATTCGCGCGATGACGTCCGTCACGTCGAGCGCGGGCTGCGCCGCCGCGCGCAGCGGGAGCGCGCATGCCGTCGCGAGCGCGCCGCCGACGAAGATCGCGCGTCTCACCGCGGCACCTGCTCCATCAGAAACGCGGCGAGCTCGTCGCCCATGGCGCGCAGACGCGGCGCCATCCAGCGCTGCTGCGCGGGACAGGTCATCTCGCCGAACTCGATCAGCATCTTCTCGGGTGCGTCCACTTTGCGAAAGCCGTAGTACTCGTGCTCGTTCTTCGTGAAGTTCTCCCCGACGAAGCGGTACGGGAACCACGCGCGGTAGCGCGTCTCCCACGCGTCCACGAACGCGCGGCTGGTCGTGCTCGGGAAGCCGACCGACGCACCGCTCGCGCACGCCGGCGCACCGTCGAAATGCAGGAACACCGCCGCGCGCGCGGTGTCGTGCTCGTCATAATCGGCGGGCCGGCGAATGACGGTATACCCGTGCTCGCGCAGCACCTGCGTCGCGCGATCGGCGACGGCCGCCGTCCACGTCTGCTCGCGCGCGCCGCCGCCGGACGTGCCGACGTTGCACGCTTTGACGTGATGCGGCACGCAGCTCGCGGGCCGCCCTTCGTGGCCGGCCTGCACGACGATGTCGCCGTCGTCCGCGCGCGCGACCGCAGGGCACAGGAGCAGAACCGAGGCGAGGAGCGCCGAGAACGCGGGAAGCCGGATCACCCGGCGATAATGCCCGGCTCCGATGCCCACTCCTCTCGTTCCGAGCGACCTCCTGCGCATCGCGCTCGTGTCGGACCCGCAGATCAGCCCGGACGGCTCGGCCGTCTACTACCGCCGCTCGTGGTTCGACGCGCAAGCGGACGAGATTCGCGGCGCGATCCGCCGCGTCGAGCGCGACGGCGCGGACCGCGCGTTCACGAGCGGAACGAACGATCGTTTGCCGCGCGTCGCGCCGGACGGCTCGGCGCTTGCGTTCGTTGCGGACCGCGACGGCAAAACGCGGCTGTTCGTGCTGCGGCTGGACGGTGGTGAAGCGGCGCCGCTCGGCGAGAGCTACGCGAAGATCGCGGCAATCGCATGGTCGCCGGACTCCAAGCGGATCGCGTTCGTCGCCACGGCGCCGTTCGACGCGGCGAGCGCGCGCGTGTTTCACGACGAGAAGACCGGCGCACGGCACATCCGCATGCTGCCGTTCAAGAGCGACGCGGACGGATTGCTCGACGGCACGCGCAAGCATCTGTTCGTCGCGGACGCGTTCGGCGACGGCGCGGCGCGCCAAGTGACGCACGGTGACTACGACGTCAGCGCGCCGTCATGGTCGCCGGACGGCACGAAGATCGCGTTCTCCGGGCGGGTCGACATCCCGGACACCGAGAGCGCGACCGCGCTGTCGGACATTCACGTCGTCGAGGTCGCGAGCGGCGCGCTCACCACGCTGACGCGCAGCGACGGTCCGATGATCGGCCCGGTGTACTCGCACGACGGCAAAGAGATCGCGTTCATCGGTCACCGGCACGGCGACGACGGCGGCGGGCGCTTCGACTCCGAATTGCTCGTGATCGGCGCGGAGGGCGGCGCGATCCGCTCGCTGTCCGCGGGGCTCGGCCGCACCGTGGGCGACGCGGTCGGCGGCGATCTGCGCACCAGCTCGCCGCCGTCGCCCGCCTGGGGCGCGGACGACCGTGAGATCTTCGTGCAGGTGTGCGACGAAGGCAACACGTCGGTGCGCGCGTTCGCGCGCGACGGCGGCGGGACGCGCGTCGTGGCCGGCGGCGACCGCGAGATCTTCGGGTTCAGCGTCGCGAACGACGGCGCGCTCGCGCTCGCGTACAGCACGCCGGTGGTTCCGAACGAGATAGCGATCGTGGAACGCTACGGCGGCGAGCGCAAGCTGACCGACGCGAACCCGTGGCTATCGGAGAAGACCGTCATCGCGCCCAAGCGCTACCGCCCGCGCGCGCACGACGGTACGATGCTCGACGCGTGGCTCATCGCGCCGGCAAGCGCGAACGAGCCGAAGACGCCGCTCGTGCTCGAAGTGCACGGCGGCCCGCACGGCGCGTACGGCAACACGTTCTTCCTCGAGTTCCAGGTGCTCGCCGCGCAAGGTGTCGCCGTGGCGTACGGCAACCCGCGCGGCTCGCAGTCGTACGGCGCCGCTTATTCCAACGCGATCTTGGGCGACTGGGGCGGCATCGACGTCGCGGACGTGCTGCGCATCCTCGACGGCGCGCTCGCGCAGGGCGTTTTCGACGCGGCGCGCATCGGCGTCGCAGGCGGTTCGTACGGCGGCTTCATGGCGACGTGGCTGCTGGGCCACAGCGACCGCTTCGCCGCCGGCGTGTCGATGCGCGCGGTGAACGACTTCGTCAGCGAGATCGGCGCGTCGGATCTGGGCTGGTTCCTCGAGAAAGAGCTGCAGGCGCCGTACGTGCAAGACGCGGGCAGCAAGCTGTTCCACGGCTCGCCGATGCGCGCGGCGAACAACATCACCGCGCCGCTGCTGGTGGAGCACAGCGAGCGCGACTTCCGCTGCCCGATCGATCAGGGCGAGCAGCTGTTCTCGCTCTTGCGCCGCCTGGGCCGCACCGACACGGAGTTCGTGCGCTTCGCGCAGACGGGCCACGAGCTCTCGCGCAGCGGTAACCCGCGCAGCCGCATCCTGCGCCTGCGCGCGATCGCACATTGGTTCATCCGCCATCTCAAACCGGCCGGCATCGAGCCCGAACGGAACGAAGCGGGCGCGCTGTTCCGCCCGCTTCGCGGCGAGCCGGAACTGCCCGCGAGCTAAGCCGCGCCGCGCGCGCGGGTGCGGCGGCGCTTCGCCTTCTCGCGGTTGCCGCAGACCGACATGTCGCACCACTGCGCCGAGCGGTTCTTGCTGCGGTCGTAGAACGCCCAGCGGCACGTCGCGCGCGCGCACGTCTGGAAACGCGGCCACGTGCCGTCGCGCTGCGCGTCGTACACGATGCGCAGCAGCCGCGCGAACGCCGCGTCGATTCCGCGCGCGCGAGGTTCGATCGTCAGCTCGCGCGCATCGTCGTCGTACGCGAACGTGGTCGCGGCCCGCGTGCCGATCCGCGCCAGCACCGCGCGCGCTTCGTCGGTCATCGGCTCGCCGCCATTCGTCGCTGCCAGTGCCCGCAGCGCTTCGCGAAATGCGTGCGCCTCCGCGAGGTCGGCCGCGCTTGCGGCGGTATCGCCGTCCATGAGGTCGCGGTCACGCAGCCACGCCGTCAGAGCGGGCGGGTCGGCGATGAAGTCCTGCCCTTCCTCCAGGTAATTCGTGTTGAGGAACTCCCGGATTCGGTCGAGGTCCCCAGGCGCCGCGGGATCATGGTGGTCGGCCACGGGCGCAGCATAGCACCAGCAAAACGACTTGACAAGGTACTAATACCCAGTATAGAGTCTTTGCAGGGTACTTGAACTTCCACCCGTGAGGAAACGCACGATGGGCCCGATCATCCTCCCGCCCGGATCCTGACGCCGGGCGCGCTAGAAGAGGCGCGGACCGGCAGCGCGTAGATCGCCTGATGCGCCGCCGTCTCCACGCCGCGGTCCTCGCCGCGTCCTTGCTCGTATCGTTGCTCGCGCCTGCAGCGCCGCTGCGCGCGCAAGGCACGACGGCGTCGTCCGCACGCGTCGGCGCAGCTCGGTCCGCGCGACGCGCCGCGGCACCGGCCGCTCGAGCAACCCGCGCAGTCGATCCGTCGCTGTACGCCGGGCTGCGCTGGCGCAACATCGGACCGTTTCGCGGAGGCCGCGCCGTCGCGGTGACCGGCGTGCCGGGCGATGCGCGCACATTTTACTTCGGCTCGGTCGGCGGCGGCGTGTGGAAGAGCGGCAACGCCGGCCGCACGTGGTCGCCGGTGATGGACTCGCAGCCGGTCGCGTCCATCGGTGCGATCGCCGTCGCGCCGAGCGATTCGAACACGGTGTACATCGGTAGTGGCGAGGCCGACATGCGGTCCGACATCCAGCACGGCAACGGCATGTACCGCTCGAGCGACGCGGGCGCGACGTGGACGCGCATCGGGCTCGAAGACTCGCGCTCGATCGGCCGCATCGTCGTGGATCCGCACGATCCCAAGACGCTGCTCGTCGCGGCGCTCGGGCATCAGTACGGCCCGAACGACACGCGCGGCGTCTACCGCTCCACCGACGGCGGCGCGACGTGGACGCGCACGCTCTTCCGCGACCGCAACACCGGCGCGATCGATCTCGCCAGCGATCCCGACATGCGCACGGTCTATGCATCGCTGTGGCAGACGCGGCGGCCGCCGTGGAGCGTCTATCCGCCGTCGAACGGTCCGGGCACGGGCTTGTACAAGTCCACGGACGGCGGCGTGACGTGGGCGCCGGTGCGCGGCAACGGCTTTCCGGCGGATTCGCTCGGAAAGATCGGCCTCGCCGTCGCGCCGAGCGACTCGAACCGCGTGTACGCGATCGTCGACGCCACGGCGGGCGGGCTGTACCGCAGCGACGACGCCGGCGCAACGTGGAAGCTTGCGGACAAGGACGTGCGCCTATGGCAGCGCGGCTGGTATTTCTGCCACGTCGCGGTCGACCCGAAGAATCCCGATCTCGTGTACGTCGCCGACACGGCGCTCTATCGCTCGACCGATGGCGGCAGGTCGTTCACGCCGATCAAAGGCTCGCCGGACGGCGACGACTTCCAGCAGCTGTGGATCGATCCCACCGACGGCTCGCGCATGATCCAAGGCAGCGACCAGGGCGCGACGATCAGCATCGACGGCGCGAAGACGTGGAGCTCATGGTTCAACCAGCCGACGGCGCAGTTCTACAACGTCCGCGCCGACAACGCGTTCCCATATCACCTGTACGGTGCGCAGCAGGACAGCGGCGCGGTGATGATCCTCTCACGCAGCGCGCACCGCGGCATTCAGGAACGCGACTGGCGCCCGATCAACGCGGGCGGCGAGAGCGGCTCAACGGCCCCAGATCCGGACGACCCGAACATCATCTTCGGCAATAATCCGGTATTGCGCGAAGACGTGCGCACCGCGGACACGCGCCTGCTCGGCCCGACCACGGCGCGCGCGGGAGAATGGCGCGAGGAGTGGACGCAGCCGATGGCGTTCGGCCCCGACCGCGCGCTCTACACGTCGAATCAATACGTGTTCCGCACGCGCGACCGCGGCGCGCACTGGCAGCAGATCTCGCGCGACCTCACCCGCGCGCATCCGGGCGTTCCACCGAATCTCGATGCGCCGAGCGCGAAGGACACGCCCGGCGGACGCCAAGCACGCGGCGTCGTGTACTCGCTCGCGCCGTCGTCGCTGCGAGCGAACGTGGTGTGGGCGGGCACGGATGATGGCCTGGTCCACCTGACGCGGGACAGCGGGCGAACGTGGCGGAACGTCACGCCGGCAGCGGTAACGCCGTGGAGTCACGTCGACGCGATCGAAGCGTCGCATTTCGATGCGAGCACGGCGTACGCGGCCGTCGACCGCCACCGTCTCGACGACGACCGCCCATACGTGTACGTCACGCACGACGCCGGAAGAACCTGGCGCGCCGCGGCAAACGGCATCGCGGCGAACGACTTCGTCCGGGTCGTGCGCGAAGACCCGCGACGTCGCGGTCTGTTGTATGCGGGGACGGAGCACGGCGCGTACGTCTCCTTCGACGACGCCTTTTCGTGGCAGTCGCTGCGGCTGAACATGCCGGTAGTCTCCGTGCACGACCTGATCGTGCACGACGACGACCTCGCAATCGCCACGCACGGCCGCGGATTCTGGATCTTGGACGACGTCCTGCCGCTGCGCGAGCTCGCCGCAAACGCGTCCGCGAACGTACGGCTGTTCGCACCGCGCGACGCGGTGCGGCTGCGCCCGTACGGCGACGAAGCGGAAGCATCCCCGCCGGAGACGCCGCTGGGCGAAAACCCGCCGTACGGTGCACCGATCGACTACACGGTACCACGAGGAGCGCAAGGCCCGGTGAAACTCACGATAGCGGACGCAACGGGGAACGTGGTGCGCGCATGGTCGAGCGCCGACGCGCCGACACCGGCGGGCACGCCGGCACCGTACCCGTCATACTGGAAAGTTCCGGCGCCCAAACCGGCGAGCAACCCCGGAATGCACCGCTTCATGTGGGATTTCCACGTCGCATCCAGCGCAGCCGGAAGCACGCATCGCGGCAGCGACGGACCAATTGCACCACCGGGCCGCTACACGGTACGCATGACGCTCGACGGCAAAACACTGAAACAGCGGCTCGTCGTACGCCACGACCCACGCGTACGCACGAGTGATGCGGACCTGAGGGCGCAATATGTGCTCGCCCGCGAGATCGACTTGGTACTAGCGCGGCTACGAGCGGCGGTCGACGAGTCCACAGAAGCACGCAAGAAACCTGGGGCAAGCGTGGCGCGAATCGACTCAATCGCAGGCCCGCGACCCCCGGAAAATCCACGCAACTCGGTCGGCTCCCCACCAACGTCATTCACGACGCTACGCTGGTACTCGAGCGCACTAAGCGACCTCGTCGACTCGGTAGAAAGCGCCGACGCCGCAGCAACGGCTCACGAACGCGCGATGTGGTCGACGCTACGGCCTCAAGCCGAAGCAGCGCTACGCCGCTGGAATGCGCGGCCAAAGTGAACGCCAAAACGGCCAACTTTGACGCTACCGGAAGCCCGCCGAAGCTGTGGGTATTGCGTTTTACGCTGCGCGCAGGTATGGTCATCCAGTAAATTCGCACCGTCGTCCCGTTCTGGCACGACGGACTAGATTCTAGAGAAGGATGGTCGTTTCGACCTTCCTTCTCTGTATATATACAGGAGGTCACGTGTCCGACGCTACTGCCGTCTTTGATGGCGGTTATCTCACCGAGACGCAGAAGCGATGAGCGACGACCGTGCCATCGCCCAATACACGCGCGCGGAATTCGATGTGCTTCGCAAGCGGCTAAACGACGCACGCGACACGCTGCGGTCCGGCAATTCGTTGCTGCAGTCGGTTGCGCGCGCGTACTATATCGTCTACGTGGTCGGGTCGTACGCGGCTGGCAAGCAGGGCGTTAAGGTCACCCATCGGCGTGCCGGAGAACTCGTTACCGAACAAGATTTCAGCCATTACGAATTTGTCGATGTCGTTTGGGCCCTTTATACCGGAAACAAGCGAGGAAACATCTCGGACCCGGGGGCTTCACCGGGTATTAGATCGGCCCACTACGAAGAGAGAGAGGCTTACCGCAAGGCTAGCGCTCTTTTCGAGGCGCGCATCGAAGCGGACTACGGACCAAGCACGTCCGCCGAGCCTTATACCGCCGCCGAGGTGGACCGACTGCTGGAAACGGCGAAATATCTCGTCGAAGACGTGGAGCGCCTGATATGACCGTACGCAAAACGAAAAGCGAAGCTGCCGCAGAAGTCGAAGGCCAGACAGCGCTGTTGGCGCGCGCGACGGCGGCGTACATCGCTCGGCTCAAAACAATCGCCGACATCAGCACGCTTACCACCGGCTCTCACGATTTCACCTATGCGGTCACCGTACCGCAGAACGAAAAGCTCGCGCTGCTGCCCCGTCTCGCCGACCTGACGATGGACATTGAGGACGAGTTCGGTGTAAAAATCACTACGCTCGCGGTCGCCGGTCCGACGCGAGCGCGCTGAAGCCCAACAGCCCAGCGCGAACACGCCATGCTGAGGGTCGCGTCGAGTAGAACTCCCGCCAAATTCCGGCGCGAACGTTCCCGCGCTGTGTCGACGTTCAGGGGCCCGCGATTCGACTAGCGCCGGGACGCGCCGTGCCATCGATAGGCAGCGAGGTACTGCAGGTACCGGTTTCCGACGAGCGTGTCTGTGGTGCAGAGCATGAGAACCAGCTCACGGTTCGCGCCGGCCATGTTGCATGCATCCGTGACGAACAGCTGCGCTCCGTCGTACGTTCTCACAAGCGTTTGTCCGCTGCGCTCATCGGTATTTCTGATCGTCACGACGTCGGGGGCTGCGTCGGGGTCGTAGCCGAAGATGACCGGCCCCGATTCACGTGAGCTCCAGAGCGGTTCGAGCGCTCCGTTGCGAATGCGAACGATCTCATCGGTGATCGCTCCTCCATCGCGTTGCAGACGCACTACGAGCAGCCCGTGCCGAAGGATCGTTGGAAAATCGGCGAGTTCAGCCGCGATTCGGTGCGGTTGCGCGGAGAGCGCGAGCGGATCTCCGTAACGATACAGTGAGCGACCGACGACGAGGTAGAGCTCGCCGCCGTCGAGGATCGCTGCGGAACCTTGTCCGACCGGACGCTGATCGGCAGGATAACGACTCGGTTCGGGCGCCAGGTCGACTTCGGGCGAGAGGGCGCCGGTCGCGAGATTCGCACGCACGATCGTCGCCGGGCGATAGACGTCCGCCCGGCCGTTGCAGCACATGTCGTCGAGCACGGCGATATTTCCGATCGCGCCGAGAATAATCATGTCATCCTGCTCCGGCACGATGGCGCTGAGCCGTTTGCAATCGAGAATTACCGCGTGCTGGCGCAAAATCGCGCCGCTGGACCATCCTGAGACAGCGTAGGCGCACGAGCCGAGCGGCACGATGTCCGCGACCCCGTCCGCGGTGAACGCCGTTCCGGAACGTGCTCGAATGCGCCCAGAAGCGGCCTCTATGCGCGCGAGTTTACCACCGGTGCAGCCGACGACCAAGTTGTCCGCATCGCGCACGATCACCGAAGCGGCCCCGCCTGGCGCGCCGTCCGTCGACTTCGGACAAACGGCGCGGCGTTCCCAGATGATGCGTCCGCTGGAGAGCGCTCGGGAAGTGATCGTTCCCGTTGCGCCGCCGTAGACGGCGGTATCGCCCAGTAGGACCGCAGTTGCACCGCCGTCACGTTGCCAGCGCAGGCGACCCGACGCGGGATCGAGGACGCGAACGTCCGATCGGCCTCCGAGCATGACGGCGGTGTGGGCGATGCGCACCTGCGAGATTTCCCAACCCGCCGGCAACGGATATCGCCACGCCGGCGCCGTGCTCCGAACCGGTGCAGTTGGTTCAGGCGTGGCCGATTCCGTGCTAGAGACCGGCTGTGCGGGTACGCACGCCGCGCACAGCCCCATCACGGTGAAAATCGCGAACGCCCGCATCTCGACTTCGTTCCCTAATCGCGGGTGAGCGTTCGCATCGCGGCGAGATAGCGCCGGACGCCGCGGTCTTGGAGGTGGTCGGCGAGCGGCGGGACGAGCCCAGCGAAGCGTTGCGTCGGCCGCGAGACTCCGTCGATGTCGAGACGAACATTGCCGGCTTCGTCTCGGGACACGAAGAACGCCTCCTCGCCGCGTTCGGGGTGTACTGAGAGCGTACCGTAGGCAAATCCGTATCGATTCGGCTCGTCGACGACGATGACGATGCGACACGTTCCGTCGACGAATCCGACTGGCAGCGGTGCGCTGAACGCGACATTGGTACCAACCGCGATCGGGCCGTCTGCAGCGACGCGCAACCCCGAGCCGCGGTGCATCCCCCAGGTACGAAGCGCCTCTACGGCTCGTTCGAACGCGTTGGAGCCTGGGAGCTGAGTCGTCCAATGACGTCTTTTCAAGCCGGAAGGTGCGAGATCGCCCATCGAGATCCCGGCCGGCGCGTACGTCAATGAGTCGGTCCGGCTCCGCTCCAACAATGCGCCAAGATCACGCTCCCCTGCCGGCCATGGCCGAATGCTCATGAACGTTTCCGATCCACGTGATCAAGAAGCGCACGCCGCGATTCGGGGCGCATCGACCCGAAGCTGCCACGTTCGATCACACCTCGTACGAGGTGATCTCCCCGCGCGCCAGCTCGCCCTGAGCTTGTTCGTACGCAGCGAGGATCTTGGGGTCATGAGAGACTTGGACCGACTCCCCCAATTCGACGAGGATCGCCTGAACGATGGAAACGAGGTCCGCATCGTCGGGTGGAATCACGGCAGCCGCTGACAGCATTCAGGGTGTTGGCTTAATTCCCGACGCGTACTTTCCCGGGCCGATTAGCGTCAGGCGCATCTTTCGTGGTGCGCCTGTGCCGTTGCCCGTGGGGTCGCGCGAGACGTGTATCCAGCCTCCCTCTTGGATCAGCTGGTCGAAGAGGATCGTTCCTGCGGTGCATGCTGCGTCGAGCGCCCGGCACACGTCGAGCGGCGTTCCGAAGCTGGGGCACACGAAGTCGCACGCGTAGCCGAGGCGGTGTGCGCTGTTGGAGACGCCGCCTACTGCGTTGTTCACCGCTTCGTTCCGGAACGCCGAGGTGACGGTGATCGATTTGTTGCCGAGGACGGTGCGAACTTTTTCCATGAACGCCGCGAGCGACCGCAGGCGCTCCTTTTCGGTGGGATTCGCCGTGTTCGCGATACCGGTGTTCGTGATCGTCAGCTCTTCGAGCGTGAAGTGCGGCGACAGTTGCTCTGCCATTTGATCTCAACCTCCCACGAGGCCGCAAGACGGCGCCGCGACTTCATAGGGTGCCGGGCCGGCGGTCAGCTCTCGTATGCGATCGATACCACGCGAAGCGGGCGGTCGCCCGCCGGGCGGTGCCAGGTCACGGTGTCGCCGGCGCGCGCACCCATCAGCGCCTCGGCGAGCGGTGAATCGATGCCGATCCGGCCCGCGGCGAGATCGGTCTGATCCGCATCGACGATCGTGAACGGCTGCGCTTTGGGCCCGACGCCTTCGACCACGACCGTCGCGCCGTAGCCCGCCGTCGTTCGATCGGCCGGGGGCACCGGCGTATCGGCGTCTTTGCGGCGCGGCCGGAGGACGAGCTCCGGCTCCGGTACGTCGTCTTGCTCTTTGGTGAAGGCTCGGCTCATGTGGCTGACAACCCCGCTCCTAAGCCCGCCGCGGTGGAACTACGGTGCGGCCGTTCTTTTTGCTCCTTCGCCGTACTTGGCGAGAAGCTTTTGCCTGGCTCACGCCGGCCGCCCGGCGGCGACCGTCGATGCGCCGGCCCCGGCAACTTTGTCGACGAACTCTCGGGCGCGCGCGAGCAGCGCGTCGCCTTCGGCCAGCAGCAGGTTGCCGCCGATGAGCAACATGGTGTCCGGACCGTAGAACTCCAGCAGCTCGTCGACGCGGTCGAGACGCATCCCGCCAGCGGGAACCGGCAGCGCCGGGCGCACATTGCCCCACGGCGCGCGGGCGGCCGCGGCGAGCGCGCCGCATTCATCCTGCGGGTACGCGAAGCGCCCGCCGTAGTTGACGAAGATCGGCGCGTCCGCACCGAGCAGCCGGAAGAGGCGCCCGAACAGC
>JAQBPK010000121.1 GCA_028287565.1 Vulcanimicrobiota bacterium | reverse complement strand
TGTTCGAGTACCACCTCTACACGCTCCCGCGGCGCACGACGATCGCCGACGCGCAGACCAAACAGGTCGAGCTCATGACGGCGTCCGCCATCCCGGCGACGACCACGCTCGAGCTGCGCGGCAGCGGCTCGTACTACCGCAATGCCTCGAGCGACCTCGGCACCCGGCTCAAGATCGCCACGTACGTCGGTTTCCGCAATTTGGGCGGACAGCTCGGCGTCCCGCTGCCGGCCGGCACGATCCGCGTCTACAAGCGCGATACCGCCGGAACGGCGCAGTTCATCGGCTCCGACAACATCGACCACACGCCGCGCGGCGAGGTCGTGCGGCTGTACCTCGGCAACTCGTTCGACCTTGTCGCGAACAAGCGGCAGACCGACTACAAGTCGCTCGGCCCGAGCTCTTCGGAGAGCGCGTACCGCATCGCCATCACCAACGGCAAGGCGGTCGCGCAAGACGTCCTGGTCGTCGAACCGGTTTACGGCGACTGGACGATCGTCGAAACCAGCATTCCGTTCACCAAGACATCGTCGAACACGGCGACCTGGACCGTGCACGTTCCCGCGAACGGCGAAGCGGTGCTGACGTACCGCGCGCGCGTGAAGTGGTGAAGCGCGCCGCGCTCGCGCTCGCGGCGGTCGCGGCGCTGGCAACGGCAGCGTCCGCGGCCGGCGGCGAGGGCGTGACGACCGCGGCGGACCGCCGCGGGGTCGCGGTGACGATCTACAACGCCGGCATCGCGCTGGTACGCGACCGGCGCCGGATCACCGTGCCCGCCGGCGAGTCACGGCTCGCGCTGCGCGACGTCAGCGACAACATGCTGCCCGAGACGGCGGCACTGCGCTCGCTCGGCGCGAGCTCGGCGTTCGACGTCGTCGAGCAGAATTTCGAAGCGTCGCTGCTGACGCCGCAAGCCGTCCTGCATGCGAACGTCGGACGAACCGTCACCGTCACCCACGTCGACCGGCGCACGCACGCGCGCCGCCGCGAGCGCGCGACGATCCTCGCCGCGAACGGCGGGGTCGTGCTGCGCTACGCGGATCGCATCGAGACGTCGGTTGACGGCCCGATCGCGTTCGCTCCCGGCGAACGCGGGCTGCGCGAGCGGCCGACCCTCGTCGCGACGGTCGACGCGCCGCGCGCCATGACCGCGGACGCAGAGCTCGACTACCTCACCGCAGGGCTGCAGTGGAGCGCGCAGTACACGGCGCTGCTGCTGAGCGACGGCGAGCACGCCGACCTCCACGGCGACGTGACGGTCGTCAACCGGAGCGGCACCGCATACGTGAACGCGAACGTGCAGCTCGTTGCCGGCGACGTGCACGTGGTGCGCAACCCGCGCGCGCCGCAGCCGCTCCCGGCGCCGCTGCAGGTCATCGGCCGCGCGACGTCGCGCACCAGCGCTTTCGAGGAGCAGCCGCTGTTTGACTACCATCTCTACACGCTGCCGCGCCGTGCGACGCTCGCCGACGCGCAATCGAAGCAGCTCGCGCTGCTCGACGCGCCGCGCGTCCCGATCCGGCGCACCCTCGAGCTGCGCGGCAACGGCCCCGTCGCAGTGTACGCGACGCTGCGCAACGTCGAACCGCAGCTCGGCATGCCGCTTCCGGCGGGCTCGATCCGTTTCTACCAGCGCGACTCGCGCGGAACGGCGCAGTACATTGGAGCGGGGCGCATCGACCACACGCCGCGCGGCGAGGCGATCCGCTTGCGGCTCGGCACCGCCGCCAACCTGACCACCGCGACGACGCGGCTCGCGACGGTGCGGATCGGTCCGTCGGAGTTCGAGTACACCGACCGCGTCACGCTGTCGAACGCGCGGTCGTCGGCGCGCGAGGTGCTGGTGGTCGAGCCGTTCTCCGGCGACTGGCAGATCGTCGAGAGCAGCTTGCCGTTCCGCAAGACGTCGGCGGCGACGGCCGAGTGGACCGTCCACGTCTTGGCGAACGAGACCGTCTCGCTCACGTATCGCTGGCACACGCGGAGCTGAGCGCTTCGATGGGTACACGAGGCGCGTGCGACGTATAGCAACCGGTATTGCGACCGGTGTGGTGCTCGGCTACGCCGCGGTGCGCGCGGCGCAAGCCCTGCGTGACCTGCGCACGCCGTACGCTGCGTCGAGCGATCGCGATCCGCGGCGGTACGGCGCCGCGCGGCGCGCGCTGATGCTGGCCGGAACGGCGCGCAGCGTCGCCGGGCTCGCGACGACCGCGTTCCTGCTCGCGGACCCGCTCGACGACAAGCTGCGCCCGCTGCCGCGGCCGCTGCGCGCGCCCGCGTTCGCGCTGGCCGTGCTCGCACTGGAAACGCTGCGCGATCTCGGCGTCGACTACGTCGAAGGCCACGTGCTCGAGCGCGTCTACGGGACGTCGGAGCAAAGTGCGCGCGACTGGCTCGTCGATCAGGCGAAGGGAACCGCCGTCGCCGCCGTCGTCACCGCGCTGCTGGTCGAGCTCGCCGACGCCGTGGTGGTGCGCGCGCCGCGGCGCTGGCCGCTGATCGCGATCGGCGGCACACCGCTGCTGCTTGCGTTCGCAACGGTGATCGCGCCGACGTTCGTGATGCCGCTGTTCAATACATACGAGCCCGTGACCGGCGAGCTCGAAGCGCGCATTCGTGCGCTGGCGGCGCGCTACGGCGTCGGCAACGCCGCGATCCTCCGCTTCGACATGAGCCGGCAGACGAAGAAAGCGAATGCGTTCGTCACCGGCGTGCTCGGCACCGAGCGGATCGCGCTCGGCGACACGCTCGTCAATGCGTTCCAGGACGACGAGACGCTGTTCGTCGTCGCGCACGAGCTCGGCCACTACGTGCGGCGCGATCCGTGGCTGGGGATCGCGGCCGGTACGGCATCGCTCGCGATCACGCTGCTCGCCGCGAACGCGGCGCTGCACCGCACGACCGGGCGCGGCCTGACCTCGCCGGGGCAAGGCGCGCGCCTGGCGTTCTACGCGACGCTCGTGCAGCTGGTGCTTATGCCGTTGACCACTGCCTTCTCGCGCGCGATGGAGCGCCGTGCGGACACGTTCGCGCTGGCGGCGACGAACGACCGCGACGCGGGCATCCGCGCGTTCCGCCGCCTGGGCGAGCAGAATCTCGCGGAGCTCGACCCGCCGCGCTGGTCGGAGCTGCTGTTCGCCTCGCACCCGTCACTCGCGTCGCGGATCCGCGCGCTGGAAGCGGCTCCCAAGACGTAGCGGCTGCCTTAGTCGTCGAAATCGTACCGGCTTTCGTCCTCCGGTGAGAACGTGTGCGCGTCGAGCCAGCGCACAAACGGGGCCGTGGTGCGGATCGCTTCTTTGAAGACAGCGAACGCGCCGCGCTGGAGCAGCTCGCGATCCGTCACCGAGCGCTCTAGCATGTAATTTCGCGCGCGGATGAGAGCGATCCGCGGGTGATCTTTCGGGAACCCGCGCGGCGTGACGCGCATCGACGCCGTCTCAAGCGGCAGATACGGCCGGAGCGCGCGGCTCGCGAGGATGCGGTCGAACGCGCGCGCGTCGCCGCCGTCGTCGGCGAACGTGCCGCGCAGCGCCCGGAGCGCGGGCTTCTCAGGCACCCAGATGCCGGCGGACACGTGCGACGCGCCGGGCGCGAGGTGGACGTAGTATCCGGCATACGCGCCGTTTTTGCCGCCCGGCGACATCCACGCCGAGAGCCACGTCTTGTAGGGGTCCTTCTGCTTGTGGAACCGCGTGTCGTTCGCGATGCGAAACAGGCACGCGCGCGGATCGACGTGCGCGAGCCGGTCGTCGAACGCGGCGCCGGCAAGGAGCAGCATCGTGACGAGATCCTCGAACCCGTGCCGCACGTGCTCGTCCCACGCGGCACGGTTGGCATGAAACCACGCCCGGTCGTTGTTCCGCTTGATCCCGCGCAGGAAGCGAAACGTGACGGCGAGATCGAGCGGGTCTGATTTTTTCGACGGCATCGGTACGCCGTCTCGTTCGGCGGCCGCCGTCACCCTCCGGCCGGACGCGAATACGTTCAAATGCGAACATTTTGCGGCATCCATCGAGCAAGATCGGGAAGGATGGCCCCCGGGTGTCAGCCGAATTCGGCGCGCGCTCCCGGTCCGGGAGCCAAATCAAACGCATATCGTGATCTTCGGGAGGATTACTTTGTCCGTGGGATTTCGTCGGATCGTCGCGTCGTCCGCAGCATGCGCGCTGCTGCTGACGGGATGCGGACCGCATGGCGGTGCCGCGGTAACGCCGTCGCGAACGATCGACCGCTTGGCCCAGCGGGCGGCCACCAGCCGCGAAATGGCCCGTCCCCAGTTTTCCGGCGCCGCGTTCGTCGCGGTCAGCGAACGAACGTCGCCCACTCGCTTCGGTCGCGCGAGCCTGCGCCGGCAGCACGCGGTGATACGGCAAGTCGGGTGTGACGGGTGCGATCCCGGAGGCGATCCCTTCGGCGGTTCTCCGACGAACACGATCGTCTTGGATTCTCGGTCCGTGCTGGATCAGTACGCCGCTTCAGGTGCGGCGTGGTTCGGCGAAAACACGGGGACCGACTACTTGGACGCATCGTTCGACGGCTCGTCGCAGTTCGTGGTCGGCGCACCGCAGGACGGCATCGCGAACACCGTGCCGGCCGTTGCGGCGAGCGACGTTCCGCGCGATCAGTGGGTTCAACTGTACGGTTCCAGCGTCTACATCAGCAGTGACGAAACGCAGTCGTGGCTGATCACACCGGACGGCCGCCATGCGCATCTGATCGACAATCCGAGCGCGTCCGAGATCGACGTCGTCGACCAGGACGCCGGAACGACCTATGCCGTGCCGTACGCTTGGCTCAACGGCGCGTACCAAATCGCGTCCGCCGGCGGCACGCACATGGAGGCCGCGAGCGGGGGCGGCGCGTGCGGCGGCGTGGCCGCGGGCGTCGTTGCGCTCGCGGCGCTGAACACCGCGTACAACACCGCGAACAACCCCGCCGTCAAGTTTCTCGGTTTCGCGGGCCCGTGGGGACGCGCGCTGTCGGTCGCGGTCATCGTCGGCGCGGGCGTGGTCGGCGCGTACGGGGCGTATCGCACGGGAAGAGCCGCTTGCGGCGGCTGAAGGCCATTATTCTCGCGTTCGCGGCGGCGGCCGGCGCTCAACCGGTCGCCGCTTCCCCGCCGTCCGCGGTCTACGTGATCGCGAGCCGCCAAGATCGTGCCGAGCTCGCAAACCAGCGCACGCTCATGCGCGGCAAAGGCGTCGTCGTTGTCACCGCGGACAATCGCGTCCGTGACATCATGGGCGCCGCTCGGGCGCTTCATGCTCCCCGCAACGCAATCGTCGTCATTCCGTACACGGTGTGCGCCGCGGGTCTCGAGTCGGCCGAGCGCAAGGACGTCGAAGATACCGTTCTAACGCTGGTCGGTCACGGCTTGAAGGTGTTCGCCGCATCCGGCGATCGCGGACGCCGCTGCGGTCGGTATGACAGCGGAGCCGCATATCCGGCGGACGCCCCCGGCGTGTGCGCGATCGGCGCGTTGGCGAGCGGAGCCGTGCCCGGGTGGTCCGGATTTCGGCCTCGGCCGAACCGCACCGGCGATCCGGACGGATGGGACGGCGGGGTGCTGATGCGAGACGGTATCGCGCAGCGGGGTACGAGCATCGCCGTGACGCGAGCAGCACTTCGCGGCGCACCGCTCGTGATGCGGCGTGACGCCGACCGTGCGAGCCAACGCAACTGCAATCTCACCGAATAAGGAGCAAACGTGGAACGCTATTGGCCGGCTGCCATCCTGATCGTGCTGGCACTCGGCGGTATCGTGGTGACGAAGCGTGCCGTCCGCACGTGGACCGCGCTGGGCGCCGTACTCGGCGTCGCCGTGCTTGTGACGGTACCGGCGGAGCCCGTGCGACCGTTGTGGTTCAGCGTCGCAGCCGCAAGCATCGCGTGCGAAGTCGTAGCGCTCGTCCTGAGCATCCGGCAAACCGCCCATCGGCGGCACGGCTAACTACGCCGGAACCGCACCGGCCGGAATTATATCGTCACCGCCGGGGACGGGCGCGTGCCCAGCCAGGAGGCGAGGTCCGTCTTCACGTCCACGTGCGTGCCGTCGCGCAGCTCGCGGCGGAACTCGCCGAAGAGGCCGAACGCTTCGGCGAACGCGTCGTGCTTGTGGATCGACTCGTAGTTCACTTGCGTCGCGCCGATGTACGTCGCGTCGGGGAAGTCCGCGTACACGTCGAGCGCGCGCGCGAGGATGCCGCGCACGACGTCCTCCACGAACTTCGGGTTGTGGTGCGCTTTGTTGACGATGAAGAACTCGTCGGGGCGCTTGAGCAGGTCGTACGTCTCGCTCGACATCGACGACTCGACGATTTCCACGAGGTCTTCCGCGCGGATGTCGTCCGAGAACGGGGTCTCCGCACCGATGTAGACGCCGCCGCGGCCGCGCTGGTTGTGCGTCGCGACAGGCAGCGCGTCGATCGCGCGGATCGCGTCGGCTTCGCTGAAGCCCGCGTCCTGCAGCTCGCGGATCGAGTGCTCGCGCACCATCAGCTGCGCGCACGGGCAGGCGGTCATGCCCTCCGCCTCGACGCCGACGATGCGGCGCGTGCCGTGCGCGTCGGCATGCGCGATCCCGACCAGCGTGTACGTCTCTTCGGTGCGCTTGCCGCTCACCGGCGTCCAGCGCTCCAGACCGAACTCCGCCCGCAAGCGCACGTCCGCGCGCAGTGCGCCCTGCGAGCCGACGATCTCGCGCGCGATCTGCTCGGTGAGGTCCTCGACACGCGAGGGCTTGTCTTTGCGCGCGAGCACGTCGAGCGTCGCGGCTTCGAGCAGCTCGGAGAAGCGCGACATGTGCACGCCGGCTTTGTCGGGCGCGAGGTCGGCGACCATCGTGAAGTCGCCGTGGAACAGCCGCTCCTTGCCGCCGATGTTCAGCCGGATGATGTGCTTCACCGAGGAGACGCCGACCCGGTTGAGCGACAGCCGCACGTCGGGCGCTTCTTCTTGCTTGTTCGCGACGAAATGAATCGCGCGCGCCTTGCGCGTGATGCCCTCGTGCGGGACCGCGGACGCGAGCTGCGCGATCGTCTTGCCGCTGCGCGGCTCGACGGCGTCCGGCGCGATCTCCGCCAGCGGGATCAGGTTGAACGCGCGCCGCTCGAGATACGGGTGCGGCACTTCGAACCGCCCGAAGTTCGCGATGATGTCGTCGACCAGCAAGATGTCGATGTCGATCGGGCGCGCGTCGAGCGGCGTGCGCGTCTGGCGCCCGATCGCCGTTTCGATGCCGCGCACGAAGCCTTCGAACGCGGCCGGTTCGAGCGCGGTCGTCAGCTTCGCCGCGACGTTCAGGAACGCGGGGCCGGCGCAGCCGCCCGCGGGAGGCGTTTCGTAGTACGACGACACGGCCTCGACGCGCGCTTCCTTGCGCAGGCGCTGAAGCGCGGCGAGGATCGTGCTCTGGCGGTCTCCCAAATTGGACCCGACGCCGACATAAACGGTGTGCATCGCGCTCGCTTAAACCGCGGGCGCGCGACGGGAGTTGCCCCGGGGCTGCGGCGTGCCCGGCATCGCGGGCGCGATCTCCAGCGTGCGGCGGCGCTCCGGCGCGACGGTTGCCAGCATGCGCGCGAGCTGGACGGTCTCCGCCACGTCGTGGACGCGCAGCAGCCGCGCGCCTGCGGCAATGCCGATCGCCGCCGTCGCGAGCGACGGGACGAGCAATTCGGCGGCCGGGCGGTCGAAGATGCGCCCGATGAAGCTTTTGCGCGAGCTCGCGAACAAGATCGGATAGCCCAGCGCGCGCAGCTCGCCGAACCGCTCGAGGATCTCGAGGTCGGTTTCCGGCTCCTTGCCGAACTCGAGCCCCGGGTCCACCGCGATCGCATCGCGCGCGACGCCGCCCGCCACCGCGCGCTCCGTTCGCTCGTACAGGAAATCCACGATTTCCGCGAGCGCATCGCGGTAGACGTACTTCCCGGCCTCGCGCACGTTGAGCTCGCCTTTGAGGTGCATCACGACCAGCGCGGCGCCGTGCTTCGCGACGACCTCGGGCAGCGCCGGATCGGAAAGCCCGCTGCAGTCGTTGACGAGGTCCGCGCCGGCTTCGAGCGCCGCATCCGCGACCGACGCGCTGAACGTGTCGACCGACAGCGGAACGCCGATGCCGGCCGCAACGATCGCGCGCACCGCGGGAACGACGCGCGCGCGCTCTTCGTCCGCCGGCACGCGCGCGTTCCACGCGGCGTACGACTGGCCGCCCACATCGACGATGCCGGCGCCGTCAGCGGCCATCGCGCGCGCTTTCGCCACGGCGGCATCAGCGCCGTCGACGCGCTCGTGGAACGAGTCCGGCGTCACGTTGACGATGCCCATGACGCGCGCTTCGTCGCGCAGATCGAGCACGCGGCCGCGCAAGCGCAGCGCCGGCGCCGGCGCCGCGGCGCGCGCGAACGCGAGCAGCAGCGCGTCCACGAACGCCGCGTC
>JAQBPK010000067.1 GCA_028287565.1 Vulcanimicrobiota bacterium | reverse complement strand
CGGCCCCGGGCGAAACGATCGCGATAACGAGAGGCATGCCGGTGGGCGCAGGCGGCACGAACGTCCTCAAGATCCACCGCCTTCCGGAGCGCTGACCAGACCGGCTGGCCGGACGATCTCGTACTCTGTGATGCGGCGGCGCCATTCGTCCGGTATTCGCACCGACGCGTTCGCTTCGTAATCGTATGCGACCAGTGCCGATTTGCCGTGGCCGATTCGCTCGTCGCCGCGGAAGAGCTCGTGGTACAGCTCGAGGGATTTGTTGCCGATGCGCGAGCAGCGGCAACCCATCACGAGGCGGTCGTCGTATGCCGCTTGGCGTTCGTAGTCGAACGACTGCGACGCCATGATCACGTTGGTCTTGGCGCCCAGCGGGCGGTCGAACGCGACCTTGCAGTAGTCGATGCGCGCCGTCTCCATCCACGTGATGTAGACGGCGTTGTTGACGTGGCGGTAGTAGTCGATGTCGCGGAACACCACGCGGATGTCGAGCTTGTAGCGAAAATCTTCCAGGCTCATCAGGCGTTCGACGCGGTAGCAGCCGCAATGCTTGCGAGCACGTTCAGCCGCGCGGCTCGTCCGCGACGCGGTCGGCGCCCGCGGGCACGTTCACGTACACTTCGTACGCGACGGACGGCGGCGCCGAGAACGCGGTTCCGGTAGCGGCGAACATTCGTGCAACGGCGGTCAGGCGTTCGAGGTGGCGGCGGTCTTCTGCCGCGGCGCGATGCGCCACACCGCGTCGGCGAACTCGTGAACGTCCTCCGGGGTCGTGTCCCAGGACGTCATCCAGCGCGCGATGTGGCGCTCGTGATCCCACACGTAGAAACGGCGCTCGCGCTGCAGCGGCTCGATGGCCTGCGGCGGCAGGACCGGGAAGACGCCGTTCGCCTCCACGGGATACACGATCTCGATCACGTCGTCGAGGTCGCGCATCCGCGCCGCCAGCAGGCGCGCCATCGCGTTCGCGTGCGCGGCGTTCTTCAGCCACAGACCGTCGTGCAGCAGCGCTGCAAACTGCGCGCCGGCGTAGCGCATCTTCGACGTTAGCTGCATTCCCTGCTTGCGCGTGTAGAGCAGCGCGTCGACGGCTGGATGGTGCTTTGGAAAGACGATCGCCTCGCCGAACATCAAGCCGTTCTTCGTGCCGCCGAACGTGCAGACGTCGACGCCCGTCTCGACCAGCATCGTGCCCGCGTCGACGCCGAGCGACGCGATCGCGTTCGCGATGCGCGCGCCGTCGAGATGGAACAGCAAACCGTGCTTGCGCGCGACATCGCCCAGCGCGCGCAGCTCCGCGACCGTGTACACCGTGCCGACCTCGGTCGACTGAGAGACGGAGATCGCGCCGGGCTGCACGTGGTGCTGGTCGCCGATGCCGTGCATCTGGCGCTCGACATCGTCCGGCGTGAGCTTGCCGTTGCTGACCGGAACGTCGACGAGCTTGCCGCCGCCGAAGCGCTCGTACGCGCCGCATTCATCGACCGCGAGATGCGCGCCGGCGGGACAGATGATCGCCTGGTACGGCCGCAGCGCCGCCGCCAGCGCGACGACGTTCGCGCCGGTGCCGTTGAACGCGAAGAACACCTGCGCGTCCGGGCCGAGCAGCGCGCGAAACGCCTCCTCGGCGCGCTGCGTGTGCTCGTCGTCGCCGTACGCGGTAGAGTGGCCGTCGTTGGCCGCGGCGAGCGCGGCGAGGATCGCGGGATGGACGCCGGCGTTGTTGTCGCTGGCGAAATGGCGGTCGGGCATCGCCCGACTACTACGGCGCGCTGCCTATGGATGCTTCCGTGGTCGTGAAGTTCTCGTAGTCCGCTTCAAGCTCGGCCTTCATGCGCGGCAAGTTGATCGTCGCCGTCTGCTTGGCGACGAACGCATGGCCGGCGACGGGCGCGTAGGTCTGCACCAGCGTGATGCGGCCGCCGTCGTTGCGCGTCCACGTCGCCTTGAGGATGCGGCCGTGCGCGGGGTCGAGCGCGACGTCGAGGGATTTCACGAGGACGGGGCTCTTGGGCGTGAGGTGCAGGACCGGCGCGCCGGGCGTCGATTCCGGCGCGAAGGCGACGTCGTAGCGCTCGGGCCAAAGCGCCGGATTGCCCAGATCGTACTTCATGTCGGAGAACGCGCGCGCGATCAGCGGGACGCCGCGGAACACGAAGCGGTACAGGCCCGGTCGCTTGTACCACGAGTCACCGTGGAGCGTCATGCGGATGAAGGGGAACATGCGCATGCGCACGTGCAGCGCGACGGAGGCTTTGTACTCCTCGGGCTGCTCGGACGACGCCGCGAGCGTCGAGAGCACGCTTGAAACCGACGGCGCGTCGTCGGCGAGCGCCGCAATCGGGGTGCAGACGAGGAGCAGGGCGGCCACGGCCGCCGCCACCTTCATGGGGCCATGCTACCCAGCGTCTTTGGCATCCGCCTGGGACGATTTCACTTCCTCATCGGCCGGTAATCTCGCGACGCGTGCGTACAGGCCGAGCATGTGATCTGCCGCACGCGCCGGGTCGAATGCGGCGATCGCGGCGAGTCGCTGCGCTTGCGCGCCGGCCCATGCCGCGCCGATCCGCGCCCACACGGCCTCGACGCCGGCGACGAGCCCGTCGGCGCCGTCGGGCACCAGCCAGCCCGTCGAGAACGGCGCGAGCGTGTCGGCAAGGCCGTCGTCGTTCGTCGCGACGACCGGAACGCCGTCGACCAGCGCCTGCGGGAGCGCGTACGGCAGCCCGTCGCGCCCGCGCGGCACGACAGCGACGTCGATGCCGCGCGCGAACTCCGCCGGCGGCAGATGATCGAAGTAGCGCATGCGTTCGTGCACGCCGCGAGCGCGCGCGAACGCGTGCACGGCGTTGTGCGGCGCGCCTTCCGTCGCGAACCAAAGCTGCGCCGCCGCGCGCGTGTTCGCGAGCACCGCGAGCGCGTCGACCGCGCTTTCCCACGCGCTGTCCGCATCGATCGGTGAAAGATAGCCCACGATCGGGCCGTCGCGCCCGTGCGGCCGCGTGCTCGCCGGCGGGAGCTGCGGGACGACGCCGGGCGGGATCACCTCGATGCGTTCGGGCGCGATGCCGAACCGCTCCATCAGATCGGTCGCGAGCGTGCGGTACGCGCACGTCGCATAGCCGGCGCGGCGCAGCAGCTCGGGCAGCCGCTTCTCGACGAACTGTTTGGGGACGTCGCCGTCGCGGATCGGATCGAGCACCGTGACGACGGTTTGCGCGGCGTGCGCGGGCGTCAGCGCGCCGAGCGCGACGGCCGCGGCCGTCCAGCCCACGGCATGGATCACGTCGGGCGCATGATGCTCGACCGCGCGCTGCAGCGCGCCGACCGAACGCAGCACGTTGAACAACCCGGCGGGATTCCATGACTCGACCGGAACGCCGATCGGGCGCAGCAGGCCGCCTTCGGCGTCGGGCGCGAGGACGCGCACGTCGCCGTGCAGCGAGGCGTTCTCGACGAGCGCCGTCAGCGTGCGCCGGTGCGCGTCGCCGCCCGCCGACGCGAGGACCAGCAGCTTCACCGGCCGCGCGCGGCGGCGTCCGGCGGCCGCGAACGAGCCGAGCTCATCAGCAGCTCCGCGGCGTGCTCCAGCGCGACGCCCATCTCGTCGCCGGACAGCATGCGCGCCACCTCGACGCGCCGGTCGTCTTCGGTGAGCGCGGCGGCGTCGATCGTCGTGACGCCGCCGCGAACGTGCTTGCGCAGCGCGACGTGGGTGTCGCCGCACGACGCTATCTGCGCGAGGTGCGTCACGCACACGACTTGCGCGCCGGCGGCAAGCCGGGCGAGGCGCGCGCCGACCGCGGACGCCGTTGCGCCGCCGATTCCGGCGTCGATCTCGTCGAAAACGAGCGCGGTCCGGTCGCGGCGGTCGGCCACGACCACGACCAGCGCGAGCAGCACGCGCGAGAGCTCGCCGCCCGACGCCACGCGCGCAAGCGCGCGCTCCGGCTCGCCGGGATTCGCCGCGAAGCGCAGCTCCGCGCGCTCGCCGCCGCCGGGTCCGATCGCGTCGAGCGGTTCCAGCGCGACGCGCAGCGCGGCGGCCGGCATGGCGAGCGCGGCGAGCTCCGCGCGCACCGCTTCCTCGATGGCATCAGCCGCCGTGCGGCGGCGCCCGCCGAGCGCCGCGGCGCGTTCGCTCAGCGCGACCGCCAGCAGCTCGGCTTCGCGCTCTGCGGCGGCGATGCGCGCATCGCGGTCGTCGACGTCCGCGATCTCGGCTGCGAACGCGTCGCGCTGCGCGCGCACCGCGGCGAGCGAACCGCCGTACTTCTTCTTGAGCGTGTCCAGCGCGTCGAGCCGCGCGCCCACCGCGTCGAGCTCGGCGGGATCGAGCTCGACCGCGTCGCGCTCGCGCGCGATGCGCGCGGCGAGCTCGTTCGCATCGGACTGCAGCGCCGCTGCGGAGCTCGCCAGCTCCGCGAACCGCTCGCTGTAGCGCGCGAGTCCCAACAGCGCGGTTTCCGCCGCGCCGAGCGCGTCCACGGCGGCGCCGTCCTCTTCCAGCGCCGCGGTGGCAGTCGTCAGCGACGCGAGGATGCGCTCCGCGTTCGTGAGCAGATCGCGCCGCTCGCGCAGGCGCTCGTCCTCCTCATCGTCCTCGACGGCCACCGCGTCGATCTCGCCCAGCGCGAAGCGCGCGAACTCGGCGCGCGCGATCTTGCGCCCGTCGTCGTCGCGCAGCGCGGCGATGCGCACGCGCGCGGTGTGCAGCTCGCCGTGCAGGCGGTGCACGTCGTCGCGCAGCGCGAGCGTCTCCGCGCCGCCGAAGCGGTCGACGAGATCGAGCGCGTACGCGGGCGCGAGCAATCGCTGCGCCTCGTGCTGCGACACGACGTCGACCAGCGTCCCGGCGAGATCGCGCAGCTGGCTCGCGCTGGCCGGGACGCCGTTGATGCGGCCCTGCGAGCGACCTGACGCGAGCACCTCGCGCTGCACGATCAGATCGTCGTCGCCGTCCAGTGCGAACCCCGCGTCCGCGAGCCGCGCGCGCAACGCCGCATCGGGCGCGATCTCGAGCGCGACGCGAGCGCGCTCGGCGCCGGTGCGCACCGTGTCGCTGTCCGCGCGGTCGCCGAGCGCGAGCCCCAGCCCGCCGAGGAGCATCGTCTTTCCCGAGCCCGTCTCGCCGGTGACGACGGTCAGCCCCGCGCCGAACTCGAGCTCCGCGCGCGCGATGAGCCCGACGTTCTCGATCGTAAGCCGCAACAGCGTGCTCATCGCCGGGACGCCGTCATCGGGTGCATGCCTTCGAACACGCCGCCGTGCTGCTGAACGCAGCGCAAGAACTCGGGCGAAGGTGAGGAGGGCCCGTACGGCGTCATCGCTCCGCCGATCGCGGCTATGTCCTCATCGTTCAGACGGTTCTTGCCGCGCGGCGTCGCCTTCGCGTTCGGCTTGCCCGCGCGGTGCGGGAGGCGCGACAAGCTCACCGCCACGGCACAGCCCAAGCGCGCGTTCATCGCCATCACGTCGGCTTGAAACTGCTGCTGCGCGCGATACATCTGCGCCGTCCATGCCACGCCCAGCGCGATGACGACCGCGATGACGAGCAACAGCCGGCGCGTGATCAGCGTGATTTGATCGGGACGCCCCATTGCAACTTATCTTCAAGCCGGGCGAAGAACGCGCCGGGACGGACGCGCGCGAAGCGCACCGGTTCCGCGGCGCGGTGGACCGTGACGCGGTCGCCAGCGCGCAGGTCGGCGGCGACGATGCCGTCGGTCTCGAGGTTCGCGCTGACCAGCTCGCCGTCGCACGTGATCTCGATCGTCGCGTCGCTGGGCACGATCAGCGGCCGCGCGAACAGCGTGTGCGGCATCAGGCCGGCGACTCCGAGCGCATCGACGGCGGGGTGGACGATCGGGCCGCCAGCGCTCAAGAAATACCCGGTGGAACCGGTCGGCGTCGAGACGATCACGCCGTCCGACGGCAGGTGCGCGATCGTCTCGCCGTCGAGCGCGAGCCCGAACGGCGCGAGCCGCGCCGACGTCACGCGGCGCACGGTGACCTCGTTGAGCGCGAAGTGGATCTCGTCGACGTCGTTGACCTGCGCGTGGAGCGCGAGGCGGTCGTCGTACTCGGCATCGTCCTCGAACACGCGCGCCAGTGCAGCGAACCCGTCGTCGTCCGCTTCCACTTCGGTCAGAAAACCGAGCCGCCCGGTGTTCACGCCGAGAATCGGAATGCCGAGCGGGTGCGCGAGCCGCGCGGCGCGCAGCAGCGTCCCGTCGCCACCGACCGACACCATGAGCTCCGCCTCATCAAGACTGCACTCGGTCGGAAAACCGACGGCTTCTTCGCCCCCGTCGCACACGCCCACGCGCACGTCGTGCTCGGCGGCGATCGCAACGACGCGCTGCGCGGTCTCTTTCGCAAGCGGCCGCGAGAAATTGACGTACAATGCGATCGCTTTCACGAGCCATGCACCTCGGCAACCAATGCGTCGACATGCGCGTCGTTGACTTCTTCGCCGTCGCGGCGCAGCTCGTAGAAGAACTCCGCATTACCGGCGGGTCCGCGCAGCGGCGAGACGATCGCGCGCACCGCTCGGACGCCGGTCGCGCGCACCGCGTCGCGCACCTCGCGCAGGACCGCCGCGTGCACCGCGGGATCGCGCACCACCCCGCCGCCGCCGATTCGCTCGCGTCCCGCTTCGAACTGCGGCTTCACCAGCGCGACGATCGCGCCGTGCTCGCGCAGGTATACGACGGCGCGCGCGACGATCGTGCGGAGCGAGATGAACGACGCGTCGACCACGATCAGGTCGAACCGCTCGGGAAACGCGTCGTCGCGAAGCGTGCGAAAGTTCGTCCGCTCGATCACCGTGACGCGCGGATCGCCGCGCAGCTTCCACGCAAGCTGCCCGTACCCGACGTCGAGCGCGGTCACGTGGCGCGCGCCGTGCTGCAGCAGCGCGTCGGTGAAGCCGCCGGTCGACGCGCCGACGTCGAGCACGTCCAGGCCGGTGACGTCGAGCGCGAACGCGCGCAACGCTCCTTCGAGCTTGTCGCCGCCGCGGCTGACATAACGCGGGCTCTCGTCCACCACGACGCGCGCGCCGTCGCGCACGTTGACGCCGGGCTTGGTCGACCGCGCGTCGTCAACGCGCACCTTTCCGGCAATGATCAGCGCCCTGGCCTGCGACCGCGTCGTGTCCAACATCTCGGCGACCGCGGCGTCCAAACGCTGTTGCACGGGGCGCGGCGCGACCGCGCGCGCCGCGCCGTCAGAACGGGATCTCGTCGCCATCCAGCGCGTCCTCGGCGGGACGCGACGGCGCGGACGGCGCGTTCACCGCGTCGATCGCCTGCTGCGCGTTCTTCAGCAGACCCTCGCAGCGCTTCACCAGCTCCTTGCCTTCGGCGTAGAGCAGGACCGCGCGCTCGAGATCCGGCTCCTCGGTCTCGAGCGATTTCACGATCTGCTCCAAGCGCTGGAGCGAGCTCTCAAAAGAGGCTGATCTGTCGTCCGCCATGCGTCCCTTCGCGTTCGACGCGCGCCGTGAGGCTTCCGCGAGCCAGCCGCGCCCGAATCACCGATCCGGGCGGGACCAGTCCCGCATCCGTCAGCGGGCGCCCGTCCTCCGCCGTTACGATCGCATATCCACGTTGCAGGATTGCGTCCGGATCGTGTCCGGAAAGCGATGCCGCGATCAGCTCGAAGCGCGCACGGCGCCGTTCGAGAAAGCGCTGCATCGCCGCGTCCAGGCGATCGGCCCGGCCGATGCACACCGTGGTCGCGCGCGCGACGCGCGCAGCCGGGTCGGCGCGCTGCAGGCGCGCGGCGTACTGCGCGACGCGGTCGGTCCGGCGGCGCAGCACCGCGGCGCTACCTTGCTCGAGCCGTTCGCGCAGCTGTTCGAACCGCCCGCGGCGCTGCGCCAGGCGCGCGGCCGGCGCCGCGGCCGCAAGCCGGCGCTCTAGCGTGATAAGCCGGTCGCCGCAGCGGCG
>JAQBPK010000107.1 GCA_028287565.1 Vulcanimicrobiota bacterium | reverse complement strand
GCGCTCGTCCGGCGTCGTGAGCGCGTCGAACAGCGCGAGCAGCGGGAGCGCGAGCGCTTCGAGCCGCTCGCGTCCGGCCAACAGCTCGGCGCCGGGCGCGCGCAGCGCGTCGACGCTGTCGCGGTGGAAGAGGCGCTCGCAGCGCACGACGCCTTGCGCGCCGCCGTAGCGCTCGAGCTCGCGCTCGTACGTCGCGAGCGCGTAGCGGCTCACGACGCCGGCGGCGACCAGCTCTTCCGCGAAGGAGAGCGCGCGCTCGCGCAGCGTACCGCCTTCCTCGCCGCTCCCCGCGCGCAGGCGCAGGCGCACGTGCTGGTCGGGATCCCGGTAGAGGAGGTAGAACCAGTGCGACGCGAGACCCGATGCGGTCGTGTCCTGCGCGAACGCGTACAGGCGCGGCGCGATCTCCGAGCGGAACTCGCGGTCGTTCGCGTACAGCTTCAGATAGCACCATTCCGACGCCGGCGTGCGCACGCGCGCGCTCTCGTCGGCAACCACCGGCGCGTTTCGCGCTTCGCCGGCCGCCGCCGTGCTGCGCACCGACGCGATGAACTCGCCCGGATAGCGCGCGCCGTCCGCGTCGCGCAGCCACAGATCGTCGTCGTCGGCCATCGCTTCGGCGAGCGGCACGAGATCGTCGGGTTTCTGCGCGCGCGTCTGATCGCGCAGCAGCGCCGCGCCGGCGTCGTGGTGCGTGTCGACGACGAGCACGTTGTCCGCTTCGCCGTACGCCACGTAGCGCGGTAAGCCGTGCTCGAGCGCGAGCGCCGCGAGACCGCGCTCGCGCAGCGCGGCGACGGTGAACGTCCACGTCGCGCGGCGCAGGATGACGCGGCCGAGCCGGATGCGCGGCACGAACGGCAACAGTGCGAGCTCGCCGGGATCGAACGGCGCCGGCATGCGGCCGCCGTCGCGCGCGGCGTAGGCAAAAAATCGCGCGAGCGGCGGCGCGAGCTGCGCGTTGAACGCGTGCGGCCAGACGATGTGCACGCGCCGGTTGCGCGAGCGCGACCACAGCGCGATGCGGTTGTCCGCGATTCCCACCAGCAGGTCGCCGGGCGCGATCGCGTCCACGCCCGCGGCATGGGCGTTGATCGGAATGATCGTCTCCGCGACGACCGGGTGCGCGATGACGTTGCCGGTGCGCGCGCGCTCGGGCACGAACAGCGGCTCCGCCGTGATCGCGCCGGGCGGCGCCTCGGCCGCGACGACCGCGCGCAGGCGCTCGCGAAAGTCTTCGTCCTGATATTTCGCAAAGCGGCCGGTGGTTTTGCCCGCGCCGAACGTCGCGACGAGCGGCGATGAAACGATGCGGTACTCGCCGGCGGCGACCGCGTCGAACGACGGCGCCAGCACGTGAAAGCCGGCTTCGAGCGAGGGCGGCAGCGGCTGCGGAAGCTCCGGCCGGATCGCCGCCCAGTCGTCGTCGCTCAGCGCGATCTCGCGCGCGCCGTCGCGCAGCGCGCCGCCGATCAGCGCGGCGAGGCGGGCGCGGCGCGCCTGTCCGGCCGGCGGACGCTCGACCTCCGTGTTCGACGGGATCCCAATCCCGTGCGGCCCGACGAGCTCGAGCAGCGGCACGAGGCGTTCGCCCGACTCGTAGCGCGTCATGAAGCGCTCGCGGTACTTGTCGAGATGCTCGCGCCCGCCGCTGCGGATGAGCACGTCGGCCAGCCGCAGCACGTCTTCGCGCACGGCTTCCGGCAGCGCCAGCGGTGCGTGGGTGAGGTCGTAGAACACGGGCTGCTCGACGTCGGCCGGGCCGGCGGTCTTGAGCTGCTCGACCGCGCGGTCGTGCGCCGCGAGGTCGGGGACGCCGGGACGCGGTCCGGGCGCATCGCGCAGGGCGTCGAGCAGCGGCGCGAGCGACGGCTGCGACGCAGCGTACGACGCGAGCCGCTCGCGCGCGTCATCGAGCGGCGCGGGCCGCGCGGCGGGGATCAGGAAGCGCGCGTCGACGAGCTTGCGCAGCAGGCCCCGCGCGCGCTCGAGGTCGACCGCGAACGTGGTCGCGAGCGAACGCGCGAGCGCGTCGCTCGACGTCCCGGCCGCTGCGAGCTCGAGCGCGTGCGCGACCGGCGGCGAAGCGGCGATCGTCACGCTGCGGTACTGGGCCCCCGAACCATCGCTGACGGTCTTGCGCTCGTCCAGGAGCGCGAAGCGCGGGCCTTCGCGGCGCAACGCGGTAGCGGCCGCCAGCACGATGTCCTCGCCCGCCGCGACGGCACGTTCGGCGATGGCGTCGACCGCCCCGACGAGCCATTCATGATCGACGTTCGCCTGCGCCGTGCGAGCCGCCACCGCGTGCACGACGCGTTCGGCCGCATCGAACGCTACCGGTCCGACCGACGCGAAGATGCCGAACGGCGTCGTTCGCGTCGCCATGCGGACCGCGTACGCGAGCAGCCGCGTCGCCTCGCGTTCGTCGAGCGGCTCGCCGCGCAGCACGCGCTCGACCACCGTGCGCAAACCGCGGCTGGCGATCAGTACCGCGGTCGCAAACGCGTCGTCGTCACGCAGTACCGCT
>JAQBPK010000100.1 GCA_028287565.1 Vulcanimicrobiota bacterium | reverse complement strand
CACGCGGGATCGTCGCCGCAGTCTTGGAGGATCGCCAGCGTGTCCGGATACATGAGACCGATCGCGTGCGCGCCCGCGCTCGCCGCGACGTCCACGATCTTGCTGTAATCCGCGGGCGTCCCGTTCGTGCCCGGTAAGAAGACGACGAGCCGCGGCACCGTGGCGCGCGCCGGCACGACGGCGAGGTGCGGTTCGAACGCCGTCGAGATCGCGGGGTCGGTTTGCAGCGGCGCGACGGCGTGCACCGTGTTCGGCGGCGCGGGCGCCGGGATCACCGTCGCGGCCGCCGTCGGTGCCGGTGTCGGCGTCGAAGCTGGGAGCACCGTCGGAGCCGTCCCGGACGACGAGCCGCCTCCGCCGCAGCTCGTGGCGGCGAGCGCGAGGGCGATGAGCGACACGACACGGTAGGAAAAGCGCGGCACGGCACGGGCCCTCCGGTAGACGGCCTCACTCTCGCGGCCCGCGCGTGCGTGCCTGCCCGCGCGGCAGGATCATGGCAGGTTTTCGGACCGACCAGCCAGTGCCGTCTGATCGTAGCGCCTGCTGCCCTAGCTTTCCTAGCAAAAGCGAAGTATGCTCTTCGAGCGAGTGCCCGACGTTCGCATGAGGGGTGACCATGACAGAGCGGCTGTTCCAAACGCCGGCCGGGATTCAGGATTTTCCCGACAAGAAAAAGCAAGCCGCGTTCAACGCGACGTGGAGCGCGCAGGTGGGCGGCTGGGTGCAGCAGGCGATCGCGTTGGCGAGCGGCTTGTTCTACGACCCGTCCAGATCGACGATCCCCGAAGGCACCGGGACGGTGCAGATCGTGTGGAATGCCTGGCCCAACCGGCTGGACTTTTATCTCGGCAGCGCTTCGCAAAATCCGTCGCAATGGACGACCGGCCAGTTGCAGGAGCTGGCCGACACCGGGTTGACCACCATCAAGCCGCCTCCCGCGCCACGGGTTCCGTTCCCGAGCATCCCGGCGGTGTACCCGCTGCAGTGCCCCTACATCAACTGGGACCCGCAGTACGAAGACACGGACAAATGGAGGGTGTTCGGTCCGTACGGGCCGCGCGGCTGGCTCGACGAGTACTGTGAGTGGAGCGTCACGCGTGACGACTCCAACCGCATGATCCGTGTCGACTTCGTGTGCGAGAACCCCGAGTACTGGTACGCGCTGTGGGCCGCGGATCCGCAGCTCGTCTGCGACATCTACAACACGACGCTCAACTACGACATCCCGGCGTCGCAGCCCGAGCGCCGCATCACCGTGAAGCTCGAGGATCTCTACCTCTACGATCCTCGGACGAAGACGCCGGTGACGGATCCCGCCACCGGCCGCCCGGC
This sequence comes from Vulcanimicrobiota bacterium, assembly GCA_028287565.1. Classification (GTDB taxonomy): domain Bacteria; phylum Vulcanimicrobiota; class Vulcanimicrobiia; order Vulcanimicrobiales; family Vulcanimicrobiaceae; genus Vulcanimicrobium. The sequence goes on along the minus strand of JAQBPK010000100.1, from coordinate 1,491 downwards.
GTACAACCCGCTCAACACGTGGAACACCGGCCCGATCTCCACGCGCGGCAAGACCGCCGGCGCGTCGGGACCGAGCGGCGGCGCGATGCACCTGACCAGCACGCCGAACACGCTGCAGACCGAGCTCGGGCTCGCGTCGACCGGATCGGCGCAGATCGATCCCGCGCAGGTCGACAACCACGACGCGCAGGCGCTGATCTGCTGCGCGCAATACGGTCAGATCTTTCGCAACAGCGACCCGCACATCGGCCAGTCGGCGAACCTCGCGGTCGCTGCTGGAGCGAACTCCATTTGCTTGGCGGATCCGCTCGGGCTTTACATCCAGATGCCCGACTTCGACCGCTGGAGCTTCGGCCCGAACGCCGACGTGCCGCGCGACGCCAAACCGTCGGACTGCTGGCACGTGGTGCGCGGCAGCCAGACGCTCGTGGACAAGGTGACCGGAAAGCCGTTCCCGGGACAAGACTTTGTGACCGGCGACGGCATCGGCAACTTCCTGCTCCACGGCGTCGCGCAGATCCCGAGCGATTGGATCGCCAAGAAGCATACCGCCACGCTGGCCGACCTCCTGATCGACGGCGTCCCGCTCCTGTGGGCCGGTCAGTTCGCGCTCACCATCAACGTCTCGCTCTACGTGAGGCCGATCCCGCTGAATGCGGAGAACTCGCCGAGACTCGTCCCCGTGCCGCCGTCGCCGACGGCGTTCGGAAGCTGCCTCGGCGACCCGACCGCTCCCGGACCGACGGCGCCGCCGAAATTGCTGCAAGCGCCAAAACAGCTCTTCTTCGAAAACTTGTGGTACGCGTACTACAACACCGCGGAGCCGTTGGAACAGCCCGCGTCGCAGCCCCTCGCCGCGAATACGGTGATCGTCCCCGCGCGCGTTCCGCAGGGCAGCACGAACACCAGGATGGTGCTCACGGCACGGCCCGTGTACTCCGGCACGCCCTACCCGACGGTCGCGTTCTCCAAGCAGTACATCGCGGACGTCATGCAGTCGGGCGTGCTCACCGCCGAGCCGACGATCACGGCGACGGTGACCGGCGTGACGACCGATCCCAATCCGGTGCTGTACACGGTCCCGGGCGACTCGTATCCGAATCCCGCGACCGCGTTTACGCTCACGCTGGACGTCGCCGCGGACACGCCGCCCGGGATCTACGGCATCTTCATGATGTACCCGGGACAAACCCCGAAGACGGTGCTCGACGCGGCGGCGTTCGTACCGGCGCTCCTCGAAGTCGTCGCCAAGAAGACGGGGGTCTGACATGCACCTCGAGCGTTTGCGCTCGTTCGCGTTCGCCGGGCTCGCGGTCACCGCGCTCGCCGCCGGCGCGATCCTGTTCGTACCGCACGGCGCCGACGGACAGCCGGCGCCGCAGCCTCCGCCGTCGGCCAAGTTCGCGTGCAACGGCTTCACGGGCGTCACCGTGTCGCCGGCGCTGCCGGCCGATATCAATTCCGCCGCGGGCCAGCAAGGCACGGACTGCT
>JAQBPK010000085.1 GCA_028287565.1 Vulcanimicrobiota bacterium | reverse complement strand
GAGCGCGATGATCCCGCGCCCCGACGACGCCGCGGTCGCGGCGGCGCGCGAGCGGGCGCAGCCGGAGGCGCGGGGCGGCCTCGCCGACCACAGCGCGATCGACTGCGTCGCGGACGCGATGGACCTCCCGTTCGAGGAAGGCCTGGCGCGCGAGCGCGAGCGCTTCGTCGCGCTGCTCGGCTCGGAGCAGTCCAAGGCGCGCATCCACCTGTTCTTCGCGGAGCGCGAGGCGGCGAAGCTCGCCGACGGCAGCGTTCCGCCGCCGTTCTCCGTGCGCACCGCCGCGGTGGTCGGCGGCGGAACGATGGGCACCGGCATCGCGATGGCCTGCGCCAACGGCGGCGTGCAGGTGACGCTGATCGACGTGAAGCCCGAGCTCGTCGAGCGCGCGCGCGGCATCATCGCCGGAAACTACGGCGCGACGCTGCGCAAGGGCAAGCTCTCGCAGGACGAGCACGATGCGCGGCTCGGACGAATTTCGTACGCGACGTCGCTCGACGCCGTGGCGGACGTCGATTTGGTGATCGAAGCGGTCTTCGAGGAGATGGGTGTAAAGCAGGACGTGTTCCGCGAGCTCGACCGCATCGCGCGGCCCGGCGCGATCCTCGCGACCAACACGTCCACGCTGGACATCGACGCGATCGCCGGCGTGACGGCGCGGCCGCAGGACCTGGTCGGGATGCACTTCTTCAGCCCGGCGAACGTGATGAAGCTGCTCGAGATCGTGCGCGGCGCGAAGACGTCGGAGCAAACGATCGCGCGCGCGCTCGGCATCGCCAAGCAGCTCAAGAAGGTCGGCGTCGTCGCGGGCAACTGCGACGGCTTCATCGGCAACCGCATGCTGCACCAGTACACGCGCGAGGCGGGGTTCTTGCTCGAAGAGGGCGCGTCACCGCAGCAGATCGACAAGGTCATCAAGGACTTCGGCTTGCCGATGGGACCGTTCGCGATGGGCGATCTCGCCGGGCTCGACGTCGGCTGGCGCATCCGCAAAGGCCGCCACGCGATCGCGCCGCCGGTCGGGCGCTACTCGAAGATCGGTGACGAGCTGTGCGAGGCGGGGCGCTACGGCCAAAAGACCGGCGCGGGCTATTACAAGTACGAGAGCGGAAGCCGTACGCCGGTGCCGGATCCGTTCGTGGACGAGCTGATCGAACGGAATGCGCGCGAGGCGGGGATCGAGCGGCGCACCATTGCCGACGACGAGATTCTCAAGCGCTGCATGTATCCGCTGATCAACGAGGCGGCGAAGATTCTCGAGGAAGGCATCGCGGCGCGCCCGGGCGACGTCGACGTCGTGTGGGCCTACGGCTACGGCTTCCCCGCGTTCCGCGGCGGCCCGTTGCGCTGGGCCGACTCGATCGGGCTGCAAGCGATCGTCGACGATCTGCAGGCGTTCGAGCGCGTGCACGGATCGAGCTGGACGCCCGCGCCGCTGCTGCGCGAGCTCGCCGAGCGCGGCGAGACGTTCGGCGCGTGGCGACGCCCGTCGGCTAACGGGGCGTTATCCGCTTCACCGCAATCGGCACAGGCTGCCGGAGCGCCCGCGCATGCGTGAGGCCGTCGTCGTATCGACTGCGCGCACGCCGATCGGCAAAGCGTTCCGCGGCGCGTTCAACGACACGCACGGCGCGACGATGGCAGGTCACGTCATCGAGCACGCCGTTCGGCGCAGCGGACTCGACCCTGCCGAGATCGAGGACGTGATCCTCGGCTGCGCCGAGCCCGAAGGCGCGACCGGACACAACATCGCGCGTGTCGCGGCGATCCGCGCCGGGCTGCCGGTGACGACCGCTGGAACGACGATCAACCGCTTCTGCAGCTCGGGTCTGCAGGCGATCGCGTTCGCGGCGCAGCGCGTCGTGGTGGACGGCGTTCCGGCGATCGTCGCCGGCGGGCTCGAGTCGATCAGCCTCGTGCAGCCGAACGCGAACAGGACGTATCTGCGCGAGGACTATCTCGCCGAGCACAAGCCCGAACTGTGGATGTCGATGATCGAGACGGCCGACATCGTCGCCAAGCGCTACGACGTGAGCCGTGAGCGCCAGGATGAGTACTCGCTGATCAGCCAGCAGCGCACCGCCGCGGCGCAGCAGGCCGGGCGCTTCGACGCCGAGATCGTGCCGATGCCGACGCGCAAGGCCGTCGCGAACAAAGAGACCGGCGAGGTGACGCACGAGGACGTGCTGCTCGCGCGCGACGAGGGCAATCGTCCCGACACGACGCTTGAAGGGCTCGCGAAGCTGAAGCCCGTGCGCGGCGACGACCAGTACATCACGGCCGGAAACGCGAGCCAGCTCTCCGACGGCGCGTCGGCGTGCGTGGTGATGGACGCGAAGCTCGCCGAGCAGCGCAACATCGAGCCGCTCGGCTATTTCCGCGGCATGGCGGTGAGCGGTCTGGAGCCCGACGAGATGGGCATCGGGCCGGTGTTCGCCATCCCGCGCTTATTGGAGCGCCAAGGCCTGACGATCGACGACATCGACTTGTGGGAGCTCAACGAAGCGTTCGCGGTGCAGGCGCTGTACTGCCGCGAGCGCCTGGGCATTCCGCTCGAGAAGTTCAACGTCGACGGCGGCGCGATCTCGATCGGGCACCCGTACGGGATGAGCGGCGCGCGCATGACGGGCCACGCGCTGATCGAAGGCAAGCGCCGCGGCGCGAAGCGCGTCGTCGTGACGATGTGCATCGGCGGCGGCCAAGGCGCGGCGGCGCTGTTCGAGGTCGCGTAATCGCGTGACCTTATTCGCCGCCGATCGTCACGCCGCCGTCGATGGTGATGACCTGTCCCGTGATGAACGCGCCCGCGCGGGAGCCCAGAAACACCGCGGCGCCCGCGACTTCGTCGGGCTCGCCGATGCGGCGCAGCGGGTAACCGCTCACGGCGCGCGCGTAAATCTGCGGATCTTCCCAGAGCTTCCGGGCGAAGTCGGTTCGAATGATCGCCGGCGCGAGCGCGTTGAAACGCACGTTCTGCGGCCCGTACTCGACCGCGAGGTTGCGCACGAGCTGGAAGTCGGCGGCCTTCGAGATGCCGTACGCGCCCAGGCTGATGTTGCCTTTGAGGCCGGCGATGCTGGAGATCACGATCACCGAGCCGTCGCGGCGCTCGGCCATCTGCGGCACGACCATCTTGCACAGCCAGATCGTGCTGCGCACGTTGCTCGCCATGATCTTGTCGAACGCTTCGTCGGTGATGTCGAGCAGCGGGCCGTAGTACGGGTTCACCGCGGCGTTCGACACCAGCACGTCGATGCGGCCCCACTCGGACAGCGTGCGGTCGACGAGGCCCTGCAGCGCGGACTTGTCGGAGATGCTGGCGGCGTGCGCGATCGCCTCGCCGCCGCGCGCGACGATCATGCTGGCGACCTCCGCGCACGCGTCGGCTTTGCGGCTCGAGATCACCACCTTGGCGCCCATCTCCGCCATCCGCTCCGCGATCGCGCGGCCGATGCCGCGCGAGGAGCCCGTGATCAGGGCGACTTTGCCGGTCATGTCGAACAACACGTGTCCACTCCGTTCTTAGCAAACAACCGAGGATAACCGATGGACTTGGCGTTCAGCCCCGAAGAGCGCGCGTTCCGCGACGAGGTTCGCGAGTTCATCGCGACCCATCTTCCCGACGACATCCGCCGCACGGTGCAGGCGGGCGACCATCTTCAGAAAGATCACTACGCCCGCTGGCACCGGATTCTCCACGAGAAGGGCTGGGTTGCGCACAACTGGCCCAAAGAGTACGGCGGCACGGGTTGGACGCCTGTGCAGCGGCACATCTACTATGAAGAGATCGCGTACGGCTGGGCGCCGCGGCTGCTGCCGTTCGGCCTGTCGATGGTCGCGCCGGTGATCATCGAGTTCGGCAACGACGAGCAGAAGGCGCGCTATCTCCCGAAGATCCACAGCGGCGAGGAGTTCTGGTGCCAGGGCTATTCGGAGCCCGGCGCCGGCTCCGATCTCGCTTCGCTGTCGACACGAGCCGAGCGCAAAGGCGACAGCTACATCATCAACGGCACGAAGACGTGGATCACCGCCGCGCAGTGGGCGGACTGGATCTTCGTGCTGGCGCGCACGGACCCGAGCGCGAAGAAGCAAGAGGGCATCTCGTTCATCCTCGTCGACATGCGCACGCCGGGCGTGACGGTACGCCCGATCGAGACGATCGACGGCGGCAAGGAGATTAACGAGGTCCATCTCGAGAACGTCGAGGTGCCGCTCGCGAACCTGGTCGGCACCGAAGGCGGCGGCTGGACCATCGCCAAGTTCTTGCTCGAGCACGAGCGCACCGGAACCGCGGGCATCGCGTCGTGCTTCCAGCTCCTCGAACAGCTCGAGGAGCTGATCGAACGCGAGTCGGTCGACGACCGGCGCCTCAGCGAACGGATCGCCGCCGTGGAGATCGAGCTCGAAGCGCTCGCGTTCACCGAGCTGCGCACGCTCGCCGCGGAGTCCGCCGGAAAGCGTCCGGGACCGGAGTCGTCGATCCTCAAGATCAAGGGCACCGAGATCCAGCAGGCCGTCAGCGAGCTCGCGCTCGACGCGCTCGGGCCGTACGCCGAGCGGCATCTCGCGCCGAAGTACTTCAACTACCGCAAGACGTCGATCTACGCCGGCTCCAACGAGATCCAGAAGAACATCATCGCCAAGCGCATCCTCAAACTATAGTGCGTTCGACAAACTGCGGCCGGCCTGCGGCCGGCCGGACCTAGAGGATCATATCGTGGACTTCACGCTCTCACCAGAGCAGCTGCTGATCAAAGACAGCGTCGCGCGTTTTGCCGCCGGCGAGCACGCGGGCACCGACAAGTGGCCGCAGTTCGCGGAGCTCGGCTGGCTCGCGATCGGCGCGCCCGACGAGCTGGGCGGCTTCGGCGGCCCGCTCGAAACGCTGCTGCTCATGGAGCAGTTCGGCCGCGGCCTCGTCGTGTCGCCGTACGTCTCGCAGGTCGTGCTTGCCGGCACGCTGCTGCGGTCGGCGGACCGCACCGAGCTGCTCGAGCGCCTCGTCGAGGGCCACGAGCGCTTCGCCGTGGCGTACGAGGAACCGCGCGCGCGCTACTGCCCAGCGCAGGTCGCCGCGCGCGCGGTGCGCGACGGCGAGGAATACGTCGTGACGGGCAGCAAGGTGCGCGTGCTCGACGCATCGACCGCGGACACGCTGATCGTGTCGGCGCGCACCGGCGACGAGATCACGCTCTTCGCGATTCCGGCGGGTGCGCCGAATGTGGTGCGCGAGCCGTACGCGGCCGAGGACGGTTACGATGTCGCGAACGTGCGTTTCGACGGCGTGCGCGTCCCGGCCGCGAGCATCGTCGGACCGGCGAGCGGCGGGCTGGAGCTGCTCGATCACGCGCTCGACCACGCGACCGCCGCGCTCTGCGCCGAAGGGCTTGGGCTGATGAGCGTGCTGCTGGAAGCGACGGTGGAGTACACCAAGCAGCGCCAGCAGTTCGGCGTCCCGATCGGGTCGTTCCAAGCGCTGCAGCATCGCATGGCGGAGATGTTCATCGAGGTCGAGCTCGCGCGCTCGATGGCGTACCTGGCGGCGATGACGCTCGGCGAAGAGCGCGATGCGGTCGCGCGCCGGCGCGGCATCTCCGCCGCGAAGTTCCAGATCGCGAAGTCGGGCCGCTTCGTCGGGCAGAACGCGATCCAGCTGCACGGCGGTATCGGCATGAGCGAGGAGTACAAGGCCGGCCATTACTTCAAGCGCCTGACGCACGTCGAACGGCTGTTGGGCGACAGCGATTATCACCTCGCGCGCTACGTGGCATCACGGGGCGCGAAAGGCGCGAAGACGAAAACCGGCACGCCGGAACCGGTCGCGTAACGGCGCCGCGCGCACCGGTCGCGTAAGGGCGCCGCGTGTGGGCGCCTCGGATGCTATGCCGGGGCGCTCTCGCGGTCCAGATGCAGCGTGCGGACCCAGAGGTACGTGATTGTGTCGATCATCTTGTCGACGGAGGGGCGGCGCGGCGCGAGCACCCACTCCAGCAGCAGCGCGTGCGCGGCGCCGGCGATCGCGGCGCTCAGCAGCCGGCTGTCGAGCGAGCTCGACTCAACACGCTGCGCGGCCTTGGTGAGCTTCTTCACGAAATCTTCGCGCTTCGCGCGGCGGTGCGTCTCGAGCTCCGAGTGCATGCCGACCGCTTCGATCGCGTAGATCTGCGCGAGGCGCGGATCGCTCGTGAGATAGCGGAAGTAGCCCGCGCTGCTGTCGCGGATGCGGTCGCGCACGCCACGGTCGGTGGCGCGCAGCGCGCTGACGACGCGCTCGAACACCGTCGCGGCGATGCGGTCGTAGACCGTGCGCAGCAGCGTCTCGCGCGAGTCGAACTCTTCGTAGAAATGACGCGCCGTCACGCCGGAGGCCGTACAAAGCATCGGGATGGTCGTCTTCGCAAAGCCGGCGGTGCCGAACAGCTCGAGCCCGGCATCCAGCAGCCGCTCACGCCGCTCGGCGCGCCGCTGCGGCGCCGAGAGCCCGGCATAGAGGCGCCCCTTGGACGCAGCGGGCCGCTCGGGCGCGCGCGAACGCGAGCTCTTCTTGCGGACGCCGTTTACCCCGGGCTTGGTCGTCGCCATGATACGTGGTGCTTCTTCCTCGGCCCCCAACCGTCCCGGCGACTGCCCTACGAACCCCGAGCGCGGTCGTGGGCGTGCACGTACTCCCATAGAATATGCTGGATCAGATTGCTGCGTTTGCGGTGTTGAGCCTGAGCCAGCCGTTCGAGGCGCTCCAACAGCGGAGCGCTGAGGCGAATCGAGATTGGAGCCGTCGGATGCGGCGACGAGCGAACGATCTCCGCGTCTCGCAGCTCGTCGGCGTGCGAGCGCTCCACATTCGGCTTCTCACGTCCGGCGTTACGCGCACGAGCACCAGTCATACGATTATCACCTCGCGCGGTATGCGCGCTTCTCCCCATCGTCCATGTCCCGAGCGGCAAAAACGCGGAATCGGCTGTCCCGCAAAAACGACCCGACCATAAGCAGCAACCGGCCCCCGCCGGTCTCACCGAACACCTTGTAGTTGTCGCCATCGCGAAGGACTCGATAGACGGCGGGCTCACCGTCAATTCCGAAGAGGACCTCTTCGATCTCGTCAGGCGTCACGCGATGCGATGTCCAAAGATGGTCCACGTTGCCGTCGTTCCAGAAGAGCTCCGCAATCCGCATCGCCGGCGCCTCTGATGTAGCGCATTGTAATACAAAAGGCGACACAGCGCAAGCCGGGCCGACCGATCCTGTTAAGGACGGTGCCCGGGAACGAGCCTGATAGGCCGTCGCCGCTACGACGACCCGGAGGCCGTGGACCGGCGGTTCAGCGCATCAGCGCGTCTTGCGCTTCGCGGAGGTTTTGCGGGCCGCCGTCTTTCGTGAGGGCGTCTTTCGTGCCGCAGTCTTCGCGGCCGGCTTTTTCGCCGCGGAGCGTTTTGCGGACGACTTCTTGCCGGATGCGGCGCTCCGGCCGCCCTCTTCGCCGCGTTGCGCACGCTCCTTGAAGCGCTGCATCTCCGCGCCCAGCTTTTCCAGGCGCTCTTTGCCAAGGACGCGGCGGGCCTCGTCGAAGATCGTCCCCTCCTCTTCCTGGACGTGGTGGTGGACCAGCTCTTTGAGCACGGTGACCTTCGCGGTCAGCGTCTCGTCGCGGCCTTGGCTGCGCTCGATCTTCGCGATGAGATCTTTGACGAGGCCGTGTTCCTCGGCGGCCTCCAGGACGCTGTTGCGCTCGTCCGCGCCGCCTGCTTTGCGCAGCGCCGGGTAAAAGAGCACCTCTTCCATGCGCGCATGAACGGTGAGCGCTTCAACGATCTGATCGATCGCACGTCGGCGCTGCGCCGAGGGCGTATCGTCGCCGAGCGCTTTGGCGAACAGCGCGTCTACCTCACGGTGGTCCGAACGGATCAGCTCGAGCGCGTCCGGCGCGGACGCTTCCTCGCCGTCACCGCCCTTCCCGAATACACGCGACACGGTCTCTTTGATGTTCATGATGCTCCTTCGCTCGGCCGGTCTTCGGAGCAGGGAATACCCGCGTCACGCCGCGGTTCAAACGGCGGGGCGCCGAACGGCTTCGCGGCCGACGGCTACACGCGGTGGCGGGCGAACAGCGGTTGGACGAGCGGGCGCACGAACCATGGCATCGTCCCTTTGACGATGCCGTCGATTTGCGGGTTTTCCGACGTGACCAGTGCGACGAGCTGGGAGTTGTGGAGGTCGGCGCGCAGCTCGCTCGGGAGCGGAAAGAACAGCATCACGTAGAGGACCGCCCACGTTCCGATGAGCGCTTTCGTGATGCCGACCGCTGCGCCGCCGAGGCCGTTGCCGAGGCCGATCACCGGTAGCCGCGCGATGCGCGAGAGAACGGCGGAGATCACCAGCAGCGCGACATAGACCATCAGCGCGAAGGCGACCATTCCGACGACGTGCGCGGAGCCTGCGTTGACATGCGCGTAGTCGCGGGCGGCTTGATCGAAGGTTCCGGGATAGTGCAGCGCCGCCCAGATTGCTGCGGCGAGCGCGATGAAGCCGCCGATCTCGCCGACGAAGCCGCGCTTCCAGCCTTTCAGCGCGAAGAGCAGCGCGATCGCGCCGATGACGAGATCCGGCCAGGTGATCACGCCGGTTCCGAGGGCGACGCCGGTCCGCGCGGCACTGCTCCGAAACGCTCGCGCAGGCGCGCGATGATGCTCTGCATCGCGGCGTCCGCCTGTTCGTCGGTGAGCGTCGCCTCATCGCTTTGCAGCACGATCCGCAACGCGAGCGATTTCTTGCCTTCGCCTACCTGCGGGCCGCGGTACTGGTCGAACACGGTCGCGCTGCGAACCAGCGGTTCTTCACGCACCGCATCCACGAGATCGCCGGCGAGCACGTCGAGCGGGACGACCACCGCGAGGTCGCGGTCCACGGGCGGGAACTTCGACGGCGCGACGTATTTCGGTGCGACGTACGGCGGAATCGATTCGACGAACACCGTTGCGAGCGCGGTCGTGTCGGCGACATCGTACGCGCGCGCGAGGCGCGGGTCGACGACGCCGACGTACCCGACGAGCGTCTCGCCGACGCGCAGCGCGGCCGTCTTGCCGGGGTGCAGCGACGCGAACGTGCCGCGCTCTACGCGCGCGTTGACACCGGTCGCGCGGCGCAACAGCGCGAGAACGTCGGATTTCAGCCGTCCGAACGCACTCTCGCCGCCGGCATGCAGCGCCGTGAGCTCGACCGTTTCGCGCGGATCGGCGTCGTGCGCCGAACCGTTCGACGCGTTCGAGAATACGTGGCCCAGCTCGAAGCGGCGGTACGGGCGCACCGCGCGGTCGCGGGCGGCGAACTCGAGCAGCGCGGGTGCCATCGAGAAGCGCATCCAGCGCTGGTCTTCGCTGAGCGGGTTCACGATCTCGACCGGCTCGCCGACCGGGATGCCGTTCTCACGCCAGGTCTGCGCGACGCTGCCCGGCTGCAGCGAGAGCGACAACACCTCCGTGTAGCCAAGGCCCGCGAGCGTCGTCGCGAGCTCCATCTCGCGGTCGAACTCCGCCGAGTCGACGTCGTGCGGTGCGACCGCCGGAACCTCGGCGCGCACGTGATCGTAGCCCACGACGCGCGCGACCTCTTCCACGAGATCGGCTGCAATCGCCACGTCGCCGCGCCAGTACGGCGGCGTCACGACAAAGTCGCGGGCGGCGTCGACGACCACCTTGAAGCCGAGCGACGCCAGCGCCGTAGTGATCTCGTCCGGTGTGAGCGTGAAGCCGAGCAGCCGTTCCACCTCGCCCGCGCGCAGCGTCACCGGCGCCGGATCGGTCACCGGCTTCCCGGCGGCATGCGGCATCTTCACGCTGCCGCCTTCTTGCTCGAGCAGGTGCGCGGCGCGCGCCGCGCCCACGTCGGCCAGCGCGAGCGGCAGCGACTTCTCGAAGCGGCCGGACGCTTCCGTGCGCAGTTTTAGCGCGAGCGACGCGCGCCGGATGCGCGGGCCGGTCCAATTTGCCGCTTCGATCAGCACCTCGCTCGTTGTGCTCTCCACCTCGCTGCGCTGCCCGCCCATGATACCGGCGATCGACGTCGGTCCTTGCTCGTCGGCGATCACGATCGCGCGCGAATCGAGCGTGCGCTGTTGGTCGTCGAGCGTCGTGAACTTCTCGCCGTCGTTCGCATCGCGCACGATGAGGCGCTTGCCGGCGACGTGGTCCCAGTCGAAGAAGTGCAGCGGCTGGCCCACCTCGATCATCACGAAGTTCGAGATGTCGACGACGTTGTTGAGCGGGCGCTGTCCGGCGAGCGCGAGCCGCACGCGCATCCACGCTTTCGCGGGGCGCACGCGCACGCCGCTCACGCGCTGGTAGACGAAGCGCTTGCAGTCGACCGTCTCGATCGTGACGCGCGCGTCGTCCCCACCGTCATCGTACTGCAGGTCCGACGGCGGTTCGCGCAACGCGACGCCGAACGACGCCGCGAGCTCGCGCGCGAGGCCGACGATGGAGAGCGCGTCCGGGCGGTTGGGCGTCACGTCGACGTCGAGCACCGGCTCGCTCAGCCGGAAGTGCGCGATCAGGTCGGTGCCGAGCGGAATGTCGGGTTCGAGCTGCATGATGCCGTCCTCGAACCAGTCCGCGGGGAGGCCGATCTCTTCGGCGGAGATCAGCATCCCCTCGGAGTCAACGCCGCGCATCTTGCGCGGCGCGATCCTCAGACCGCCGGCGAGCTCGGCGCCGATCTTGGCGACGGGAACCGTCTGGCCTTGCGCGACGTTCGTCGCGGCCGTCGCGATCAGCAGCGTCTTCTCCGCGCCGGCGTCGATCGTGCACAGCTGCAGGCGGTCGGCGTTCGGATGCCGCTCGAGCTTGACGATGCGTCCGGCGACGACGTTGGTCAGATGCGGTCGCGTCTCGACGTCGTCCACCGGAAATCCGAGCGCGGCGAGCCGCGCCACAATGGCGCCGGAGTCTTCGGGCAGATCGGCATAGTCGCGCAGCCACGCGATCGGCACGCGCACGTTATGCCAGCCCTTCGGCGAAACCCGGCGCGTTCTCGATGAACGCGCGGATGTCGTTGATGTCGTGGCGTTTCATCGCGATGCGTTCCAAACCGCAGCCGAAGGCCCAGCCCGTCACCGCGTCCGGATCGTAGCCGACCGAGCGCAGCACGTTCGGATGCACCATCCCGCTGCCGCCGATCTCGATCCAGCCGCTGCCGCCGCACGTGCGGCACTGCACCTCGGCCGAACCGTTCGCGTCACGAAGCTGCACGACGCCGGTTCCCGCGCACGCCGGACACTTCACGTCGACTTCCGCGGACGGTTCGGTGAACGGGAAGAACGACGGCCGGAACCGCACGTCGGCGGACGGCCCGAACAGATCGCGCAGCATCCCGACCAGCATCCCTTTGAGGTGTCCGAAATGGATGCCGCGCCCGACCATGAGCCCTTCCACTTGGTGGAACATGTAGAGATGGCGCGCGTCGATCGCGTCGCGGCGATAGGCCTTGCCCGGCACGATGATCGCGATCGGCGGGCCGTGCTTGCGCATCGAGCGCACCTGCATCGGCGACGTGTGCGTCCGCAGCACGAGATCGGGGCGCAAATAGAACGAGTCGAGCCCTTCGCGCGCGGGATGATCCGGCGGAATGTTCAGCGCGTCGAAGTTGTTCGCGTCCGTCTCGATCTCCGGGCCGAGCACCACCGCGAAGCCGTGGCGCGTGAAATAGCGCGCGACGTCGATCGCGACGCGGCGCACCGGATGGATCGCGCCGGTGTTCGCCGGCGGGCCGGGGAACGTGACGTCGATCGTGTCCTCGAGCGACGCGTTCAGCGCGGCGCGCTCCACGCGCGCCAGCGCCGCGGTCAGCTCGCCTTCGAGCGCCTGCACCGCCTCGTTGATCACTTTGCCGGCGCCGGGGCGCTCGGGCGGCGGCAGCTTGCCGATCCCTTTGCGCACCTCGGTCACCGCGCCGCTGCGCCCCAGAAACGCCACCCGTACGTCGTCGAGGGCGCGGGCGTCGGACGCGTTCGAAACCGCGTCGCGGAAACGGGCGGTCAGCGACGCGAGGTTCGCTTCGAGTTCATTCATGCCGGTCGTCGTCATATGCAAATGCGAACGCCCAGTCCTGGAGGACCGGGCGGTTGTGCAACATCTTTCTCTGGTCTCGCGCCCTCCTGTTCGAAGGGCGCCGCCCGCGTCAGTTCGCGGGCGAGGGATGCAAGTGCCGGTACATCAGGTATGCGCTGATCGAGCCTGTGGTGCTAAACAATTTCCAGAAAACGTCGGAGGTGCGCATGTGCGTCGGCGGTTCCCTCTCCTGTTGTTCGGTGCACGCGTAATTCGCGTCGGCACGGGTGAGTATAGCACCAGCCTAATGTGCCGCCAAGTCTTGACAGATCAGGGTTTTTCGGCGACTTGACAAGGGTCTTGACAACGCGCGGCCTCGTAGAGAACGATACTCCCGGCCACGGCGGCATTCAAACTCTCGGTTGCTGGCCGCTGCGGAATGCGAACCGCCCGGTCCCAGCGCGGCAGCCAGCCGCGCACGCCGCGCCGCTCGTTGCCGACCGCGACCACCGCGTTCGGGGGAATCCCCGCGACGCCCAGGTCCTCACCGTCCACGTCCGCGGCAACGACGGGACGGCCCGCCGCCGCCGCCAGGGCCAGCAGCTCCTCCGCGTCGACCACGGCAACGGGCAGCCGGAACAGCGAACCCATCGCCGCCCGAACGACCTTCGGACCGAACGGATCGGCGCCGCCGCGCCCGAACAAGACCCCGGCGGCCCCGAACGCCTCGGCCGAGCGGACCAGCGTTCCGGCGTTGCCGGGATCGTTGACGCCGGCCAGCAGCAGAACCGTGCCGGGCCGAGCGACGATGTCTGAAGCGGTATGCCGCGGCAGCTCGAACACGCCCAGCAGACCCGACCAGGTCGACACGTCCGACATGCGTGCGAACGCCTGGTCGGAGACGTGGTAGACCCGGATCCCGCTTCGCTCGTACCGCTCGGCCAGGTCCCGGCCGGCCTCGAGACCGCGGTCGGCGGCATACATCTCGATGGGCTGCAAGCCGCTGCGCTCCGCCTCGGCGAGCAACGTGGGTCCCTCGGCCGTGAAGCGCCGCTGCTCGCGGCGGCCGGCCGGGTCGAGGAGCTCGCGGACCAGGGCGATCCGTGGGTTGTGCGGGCTCAGGTCGGTGGGCACCGTCGCGGCTTCCACGGCGGAGCCGGGCCCGCCCCGTGGACGAGCTTCTCCGCAGCGTGTCGAAGGGTGGCTCGTGAAAGACAGCCGCATCGCCGAGATCGCCTGGCTGACCGTCATCGCGATCATCGTCGCGGCCGGCGGCAACATCGTGCTCGGCATGCTGGGGACGCACCGCTGGTTCGCGACCGTGCTGCTTGCTGTCGCCGTGGTGATCGCGCTGCTCGGGCTGCGGCGCGCGTTCGTGGCCAACGCACCGACGGCGCGCATCGACGTCACCAAAGCGGGAACCTATCTCGTCGCGGCGGTCCTCGCGTTCGTCGCGATCGGGCTGCACGTGCACTGGGCGATCGGCGCAACGATCGCGGCCGCCGAAGCGGCCATCGTCTTCGACATCATCACCATCGCCGCGCGGCCCAAGCCCGCGCCGGGAGAAGAGATCACATAATGCCGGTCTTCGTCACGGGCGGTACGGGTTACATCGGCGCGAGCGTCGTGCGCGAGCTGCGGCGGCGCACGCACGCCGTGCGCGCGCTCGCGCGCAGCGAAGCCGCGGAGCAAAAGCTTCGCGCGCTCGGCGCCGAGCCGGTGCGCGGTGAGATGCGCGACCTCGACGTGCTGCGCGCGGAGGCGTCGCATGCGGACGCGGTGATCCACTGCGCGGTTGAGTATTCGGCTGAGGCGGTTGCCGTGGAGCGCGGGGCGCTCGAAGCGCTGATCGACGCGCTGCCCGCCGGACGCGTGCTGGTGTACACCAGCGGCGTATGGGTGTACGGCTCGCGCGGCGACGCGGTGGTGTCCGAGGAGGCGCCGCTCGCGCCGCTGGAGATCGTGGCGTGGCGCCCGGCGCACGAACAGCTCGTGCTCGCGCAGGACGGCCGCCTGCGCACGATCGTGATCCGGCCCGGCATCGTCTATGGCGACGGCGGCGGGATGCCGGGCGGGATGGTGGAGGAGGCTCGCAAAGGCACGCTCCGCATCGCCGGCGACGGCGCGAACCGCTGGCCGACCGTCCGGCACGACGCGCTCGCGGAGCTCTACGGCGCCGCCGTCGACCAGCGGATCGCGCACGGCGTGTACAACGCGCAGCGCGGCGCGTCGGTGCCGTACATCGAGATCGCGCACGCCGCGTCGCGCGCCGCAGGCGGGGACGGCCGCGTCGCGCACGTGACGCTCCAAGACGCGCGCGCGCAGATGGGCCCGTTCGCCGACGCGCTCGCGTGCGATCTTCAAACCGACAGCAGCAAAGCGGCGCGCGAGCTGGGCTGGGAACCGCACCGCCCGACGCTGCTCGAAGAGCTCTCGAACACGACGGTGGTCTAGCAATGGAGCTGCTCGGAAGCCGGCGCATCCATGACGGCAAGGTCGTGAACCTGCGCGTCGATACGCTGCGCGGTGAGAACGGCAAGCCGCACGACGTCGAGGTGGTCGAGCACGCCGAGGCGGTTGCCGTCATCGTGCGGCCGCGGCCGCACGAGATGCTGCTGGTGAAGCAGTACCGCCATCCGCTGGGGCGCGACCATTGGGAGATTGTCGCCGGCGGGATGGATCCGGGCGAGTCGCCGGAAGAAGCGGCCGCGCGCGAGCTGCGCGAGGAGACCGGCTACGTCGCGCACCGGGTGGAACGCTTGTGGTCGGCGTTCACCGCGCCGGGGTTCTGCACGGAGCTGCTGCACTTTTGCGTGGTCGACGGCTACGACATCGGCGAGCGCGCCGGCTTCGACGAAGGTGAGGAGTCGATGGAGCTCGGCATCTTCGCGCTCGACGAGCTGTGGCGCAAGATTCGCGCGAACGAGCTGACCGATTCCAAGACGCAGATCGCGGTGTTGTGGGCACGCAGCGAGCGCAGCTAGTCGTCGCCTTGCAGGGGGCGCTGATGCGCGCCGTCGGCGACTTCGGCGGCAACGACGGTCTGGAAGCGCACCGCGCGCGCGTGCTCGCGACCGCGGCTGCGCTGGACTACGTGCTGATGCTCGCGACCGGGACGACCGGCGTCCGCATCCCGCGGCGCGATGCCGAGCGCGCGATCCGCGACGGCATCGCGCGCGGCGTCGACGATCTGATCGCCGTCGCGACCGTGGTCGGGCGCGGCGGCACGCCGTCCGGCGTGGCGTTCGCGCGCGAAGCGGCCGCGTCACTGCGCGCGATCCTGCGTGACGAGGCGCTCGAAAGCGACGAGCGCACGTTCGCGGTCATCGCGCTGGCGAACGCGTGACCATCGACCGCAACGCGATCCTCGCCTCGCTCGACGAGGACGAGGTTCATCTGCTGGGCGAGGAGATGCACACGACCGTTCTCGACCACGGAACGCGAACCGCGCGCGTGACGGTGCTGCTGCACGGTCTCACCGCGAGCCCGCGCACGTGGCGCGAGTTCGCGCACGTGCGGCACGCGCGCGGCGAGAACGTCCTCGTGCCGCGCTTACCGCGCCACGGTCATGCCGACCGCATGTCCGAAGCGCTAGCCGGGCTCACGCGGGACGAGCTGACCGCGCAAGCCGGCCGCATCGTCGACGCCGCGGCGGCGCTCGGCGAAGAGATCGTGCTGGTGGGATTCTCGCTCGGCGGTTCGCTCGCGCTGCACCTCGGCCATCGCGACGCGCGGGTGCACCGCGTCGTCGCGGTAGCGCCGTTTTTGGGCATCCGCCAGCTTCCCGCCGACTGGCACCGATGGATGCGCGCGCTGCTCGAGCGAACGCCGAACCGTTTTCTGTACTGGAACCCGATCGAGCGGGGGCGCGGCGTTCCGCCGCACGGCTATCATCGCTACACGACGCGCTCGCTCGCGGCCGGGCTCGCGCTCGCCGACGCGCTGCGCGAGGACGCGCGCAGCGGGCCGCCGCGCGCCCGGCACGTCGAGCTCGTGCGCAACGCGAGCGAGACGTCGGTGAACAACCGAACGATCGACGATCTCGTTCGGCGCTGGCGCGCCGTCGGCGGCGAGCACGACCGCATGCACTCGCTGGTCGGCCTCGGGCCGTCGAACGACTTGATCGAACCGGAACGGCGGCGCGCGCCCGCGCTGCGCTTCTTGCCGCTGC
>JAQBPK010000016.1 GCA_028287565.1 Vulcanimicrobiota bacterium | reverse complement strand
GCGGCCGCGCGTGCTGCAGCCGCGAGCTGCCGTCTCGTTCCAGGCGACGCGCAACGATGCCGTTCGCTTCAGCTACGGGCGGTCGGTGCAGTTCCCGCCGATGGCGGTCGTCGAGAACGCGACGATGCGCCAGAACTTCAACACGTTCAACGCCATTCCGTCGCGCGATCCGCTCACCGGAACGCAGGCGATGTTCTGCAGCGCCGCGGTCCTGATCAACCCGGCCTTCCAGAACGCGCCGTGCGCGAGCTACGCCGATCAGCTGTTCTGGGAGAACAGCACGGTGGTCAGCGGGGTCCCCGTGACGCCGCTCAAGCCCGTCACGTTCAACAACTTCGACTTCTCGTACTCGCACCTGTTCCCGCACCAAGTCGGGATGAAAATCACGCCGTTCTACTACAAGACGCTCAACAACGTTGCGACGACCTCGCAGCAGCTCGTCCAGAACGGCGCGCCGGTGTTCGACGCCAACGGAAACCCGGTGCTCGGACCGTCGGTGAACACCAACCTCGGCAAGACGAACGCCAGCGGCGTCGAGTTCCTCATCACGAAGGAGGCGGCGTACGGTCTGTCCGGCTCGCTCTCGCTGACGTACCAGAACGTCTTCTCGAACGTCGTCCCGACCTCGGGCAGCGAGAACTTCTTCCCCACGATCCCGCCCGAATCGCTGGCGCTCGGGAACCTGTACCGCGTCGGCTATCTCTCGCCGTTCGTCGGCGCGCTCGCGTTCCAGGAGCGCACGCGCAGCGGCTGGCGGATCAACCCCGTGATCTACTACAACCACGGGTACCCGTACGGCTCGGGCCTCATCACCGCCGCGTCGGTGAACGGCAAACCGTACAACATCCCGAACACGAACATCTCCAACCCGGCGCAGCTGGGCGGAGCTCCGGGCGCGACGCGATACGTTGACCCGCGCAATCCCGGTTCGCTGTTCAACCCGAACATCGACGCTTCGCGCGGCACGCCCGAAACCGCTTCGGCGGGCGGCGTGCTCTCCGCGGCGCGTTTCACGCCGGTGCAGCTCACGATCGAGTACCAGTCACCGCGCAACCCGCGGGCGGGCATCTTCGGCGTGCTGGTGTCGAACCTGTTCAACCAGCTCTACGGTGAGCCCACGCTCAACGGCCGCTATCAACCGGTGGCGACGGGGATCGCGGGGCCGTACTCCGGTTACACGCAAAACTTCCAGTTCACCGGACAGTTCAACTACCCGTCGTTCATCGGCGGCAACAAAGCGTACCTGCTCGCGCCAAACAGCGTCCCGCGTACGGCACAATTCTACTACCAGATCAACCTCTAGGAGAACACGTGCGCGCAGTCGCTACACTGCTCGGCGGCGCCGCGGGGATCGCGATCCTCGCGGCGTGCTCGAGCGGACAATCAGGTATCCAGCCGCCGTCGCAAGCGGCGAACGTGCAAGGCACGTCATCGCTGCAGTTCCGCGTCGGCACGGCGAACTATCAGGGGACGTCGACGTACATCAACACCGTCGTCACGTTCCGCCAGCCCAACGGGTTGTCGGCGACGCTCTTCAACACGCCCACGATCACCGGTCCGGCGGGATTCGTCGTTCCGGCCGCGGCGCCGAACAGCGCGTCGACCGCGTCGGGCGCGGGCACCGATGCGGGCACCAACCACATCAGCGCGACGCCGCCCACGCAGCCGGGAACGCCGGCCGTTGCGACGACGTTCGCGCAAGTCGGCGGCGCGTTCTCGTACGGTTTCGCTCCGGCGAACTCGAACACGAGCGGTACGTCGTTCTATCCGGGGCTTCCCGGCGGGCGCGCGTTCGGTAACGCGCTCGGTGCGACGGTCACCGACGTCTACACGCAGCCGGTCTACCGTTCGTCGGGCGGCCGGCGGCCGTTCGTCCTCGGGCCCCCGGCGGTGCCGGATTTCCACAACGGGACGTTTCCGCCGGGCTTCCTGGGCTACGACTCGGGCTTCACGTCGTTCGCCGTGACTCCGGTCGCGGGTTCGTACGCGCTGCATCTCGAGGTTCCGAGCAGCACCATCGGCCAGCTCGCGGCCGTCTTCGACACGACGGCGAATCTCACGAACGCCGTCCCGCTCGGTACGGAAACCGCGCCGGTGGTGGCGGAGCCGGGCGGTGCGGGCCACGCGGTGACGTTCACCGTCGCGCCGGCTCCGGCGGGCGCGACGCAACAGGTGCTGTACATCGTCGGCGTGAGCGGATCCGGCGCGGCGACGATGTACTCGTTCAACGCGGGCGCGGCGGGCGGCGTGTTCACTCTGCCGGCGACGGCGTTCGCGGCGGGTGACCTCGTCGCGGCCTACGTCGTCGGCGCCGACTGGGACATCGTCGGCGGCGCGGCGCCGAACAACGCGTCGCCCACGCCGGCGCTGCCGGCGCAGACGGACATCACGATCTCGCCGATCGCCGCGATCACGTACGCGTAAGCGCGGCATCGCGGCCGGCGGGCGAGCGAGGGCGGTGCCGCGGGCGCCGCCCTCGCCGTTCCGGCGCGTATCGCTTCATCAGTGCCGCTTATTACCGCCGTAGTCGAGCGGGCCGTCGTCCACGCTGCGCAGGATCTCGAGATATTGCCCGAGGCGCACCGGATCGGGATACGACTCCCGGAACGTCGTGCGGTCGTCGTGGGCGAGGCCTTGCACGGCGACGCCGCGGTGCCAGTCGTAGTCACGCCAAAGCGTCGAGCCGAGCTTCTCGCTGCGCGCGAGCACGGCGAGTAGCACCAGCGCGGCGACGGCAGCCGCCGATCGTGACGCCGCCGTGCGCAGCGCGAGCGCGCGCGGCAGCAGCAGCGCGACGGCGGCGACCAGCAAGAACGCCGACACGGAGACGTAGCGCGGCGACATCGCTTGCCCCTCGCCCAGACCCGCGCGCGTGAACGAGGTAACGGCGGCTCCCAAGAGCGCGTACGCGCCGAGCGCGATGAACGGCCACGCGCGCTCGCGTTCGTCCGGGCAACGCTGCGCCGCGACGGTGCCGATGACGAACGCGATCGTCACCATCGCGCCGATCGCTTCGAGGATCTGAAGGGTCATCTCGGCGCTGCGCAGCGGCGTGCCGAGAAACACGAGCGCGTAGTGGAACGCGTCGCCGGCGGAATGCGCGCGGCCGACGGCTGCGGCGGCATTGCCGGGATAGCCGCTGAAGAATGCCGCGAGCGTGCACGCCCACGCGGCGCACCAGCTCGCGACGGTGCGCCACGAAGCTCGCCGCCCGAGCAGGATGACGAGACCGCACGGCCACACTAGGAGTCCCGGCGCGAGCGTGAACGACGCGATGACCGCGCCCGTGGCGGCGAGCGCGACGTCGCGCCACGAGCGATCCGGCGCGCAGAGGCGATCGGCGGTGACGAGCATCGCCGCCGCGCCGAGCGGCCACCCGAGGTTCGAGCCGATCAGCACGCTTTCGAACGCGATCGGTCCCGCGAGCAGCCACGCCGAGATCACGAACGCGACGTCGGCGGCGAGCGGCTCCAGCGTTCGGCGCAGCAGGCGGTACAGCGCGATCAGGCCGATGACGAGACAGGCCAGGCTCAGGAGCTCTTCGCGCACCACGTTCCAGCCGCCGAGCCGGTCGATCGCGAGAAACTCGAGCGTCACGACGAGCTCGCGGTGGCCGTTGTGCGGCGTCCAGAGCTGGTCCCAGCTCAGCGTTCCCGTGCGCATTGCGGCGGAGAACCCCGTCCAATCCCAGTCGTCGCTATACGGCACGTTCACCGACCACATGACGATGCGCACGAGCGCGATTAGCGGCGCGGCCACCCCCGCGAGCGGCAGCAAAGAACGCGCGATGCGCACGGCCGTCGGGGAAAGCGTCTGCACGTGTTCTCCGGGAAGCGGGCGTTCCGTGCAGAACGCCGTGCGTCGATGAGCAAGCGGTTCTTGGATGCGAATTGGACGACCTTCGCGCTGCTCGCCGTGCTCGCGCTGACGCTGATCGCGATCGCCGTCGTGCCGACGCGGCGCGTTGCGGCGCATCGCCCCGCGCACGGCCGAGCGGCGCCTGCCGGGATGCAAAGCGGCGGTGCTCGCGGACGTCCGGCCGCAGTGCGGGCGAGCGTGTTTACCGCACCGGACCGCGGGTAGGATGATTTCGGAGAAACCAATGAGCTAGACCAAAGGGGACCCCGGCCGCACGTGCGACGGGGTCCCGCTATTTAGGGCGCTTCCGAATCGCCGCTCGGCGCGCTGAGATTCCCACGCGGCGCGGTGGAATCGCTGCTCGGCGTAAAAAGATCGCCGCGGGCGGTGACATGCAGCTCGGCGTCGCGCCAGCGAACGGCGGAGCCGAAGAGTCCGAGCGCCCAGACGGCGATGCCGAGCGCGTCGCGCAGCGGGACGAGCCGCATGGCGGTTCGCTTCCGCGTGCCGAGCGCGCGCCGTGCGGTTGCGCGAAGCGCTAGCCGGGCGAGCACTGCCGCGAGCGCTAACGCGAACGCCCGCTTCTTGCGGCGCGCCACCGCAAGGTGCAGCAGCGAGAGGGGAACCGGATACGTCAGCACGATTCCGGGATAGCTTGCCGGTCGCACCGAGCGGATCGTGCGCGCCCAGCGGACTTCGTGCTGCAGCAGCGCGCGCACGCTGCGTTCGGCCACGACGTTCTCGACGGCGTATGCGGCGAGCGCGACGGTGCGGCCGTGCTCGCTGACCAGCTTGCCGAGCGCGTGATCGTCGGCAAGCCGGTCGCCGAGCGCGCTCAGCCCGCCGATCGCGTCGAAGACATCGCGTCGCACTGCCATGGTCGCGCCGAACGCGTGCGCCAGCGGTTGCAGCGCGCACGCGACCAGTGCCGACGGTGCGAACTGTTCGGTGATCCACATCGCGCCGAGCGCGGACGCGAGCGTGTCGTCCGCGGCCTCGCCGCGGTAGATCGCGGTCACCGCGCCGACGCGCGGATCCGCGAACGGCGCGACGACGGCATCGAGATAGTCCGGCGTCACGCGCATGTCGGCATCGGCGATCAAGAGAACGTCGCCGCGCGCGTGCGCGAGCATTCCGGCGAGGTTCGCGATCTTTGGATTGCGGAAGCGTGCGACACCGTCTCCGACCGCGACCGTTGTGCGGTCGGGAAACGCCGCCGCGACGCGGCCGATGACTTCCAGTGCCGGATCGTCCGCACGGTGCACGCCGAGCACGACGTCGTATGCGGGGTACTCCTGCGCGCAGAACGAGCGCAGATTCTCTTCGAGCCCGGGCTCGACACCGTGCACGGGCTTGAGCACCGTTACGCTAGGACGTGCCGTGTCGCCGAGCTCACCGGTTGCCGTATCGCGGTGCATCCGCCGTCCGAACGCTCGCATGCGTGTCACCGCGAAGGCGGTGTAGCCGATGCTTGCGAGCGCCGCGGCGAGCGTGAGTTTCTCCGCGCTGCCGCGCAGGTCAGCGCGCACGGACCAGGTCGCGGAACGCGATGCGCTCGGCTCCGCTCGCGCGCACGGCTTCGGCGACTTGCGGGCTCACGAGCGCGGCGAACTCGTCCTCGAGCCGGTACGATTCCAGATCGTGCGCCATCCCCGGCCAGCGCCGTGTCGCGGCGTGAAAGTACATCTCGGTCGTCCCGGCGGGAAGCTCGCCGAGAAAGCCGAGCACGCGCTCCTGCGTCATGCGGCCGGTGTCGTTTAACCCGAAGACGTGGTCGTTGTGTGCGACGCCGTACGCGCGCATGCGCGCCTTCATCACGCGCAGGAACGGCGAGAGGAAGAGCGCGTTCGCCAGCCGGCCGCGGTAGTTCTCGTGCGTTGCGCGCCACGACGGGCCGAACGGTTCGTCGGGGATGCGCATCGGCGGGCGGCCGTAGTCGCGCGCGAGGTCGAGGATCAGTCCGAGCACCGTCGGGTGCAGATGGTAGTGGCACTGCGCGTTGACGTGGTCCAGCGGCAAGCCCGTCGCGCGAAACGCTTCGAACTGCGCACGGATCTCGTCGGCGAGCTGGCGGCCGATGCCGGGGCGGAAGAAGTACTTCATGCCGGCGCGCGCGAGCCGGCTCGAGAACAGGCCGTCGCTGCCGACGAGATCGGGGATGCGTTCGGGCGGCAGCACCGGGCGGCCCGCGACGACGACGACGTGCAGTCCGACCGCGAGCGACGGGTTCGCGCGGGCGCGCGCGACGGCGTCCGCGGCGGCGGGCTCGGCGACCATGAGGCTTGCGGCGGTGACGATCCCGTCACGGTGCCCGCGCTCGATCGCCTCGTTGACCGGAACGGAAAGTCCGAAGTCGTCGACCGTGACGATCAGCCGGCGTCGCACCCGCGCTGCCTGCGCTCCGCCCGCGCGGAAGCCCTGCCGGCACTAGCCGCTCGCGGGCCGCGCGTGATAAGCACGGTGCAGCGCCATACTATCGGAGGGCACGGTTATACACGGCTCTGTCCACAGGGATACCACTGGGGTCGCCGGGAACGGGCGGCGGATGCGGTCACGGCTCGGATGACGACGACCACGACGTGGTCGCCGATGCTCGAGCAGTACTTCGGGATGAAGCACCGTTATCCCGAAGCCATCTTGCTCTCGCGCGTCGGCGATTTCTATGAAGCGTACGGCGACGATGCTGAGACGATCGCGCGCGCGCTTTCGATCGCCCTCACGTCGAAGGAAGCCGGCGGCGGGCGGCGCGTCGCGATGGCCGGCGTGCCGCACCACGCGCTCGACGGCTATTTGGCGAAGCTCGTCGCGCAGCGCCGTGTCGTCGCGCTCGCCGAGCAGCTCGAAGCGCCGATTCCGAACAAGCTCGTGCGGCGCGACGTCGTGCGCGTCGTGACGCCCGGGACGCTGCTCGAAGAGCACATCCTCGAGCGCTCCGCGCACAACTATCTCGCCGCGATCAGCGCGTTCGAAGACGACTTGATCGCGCTGGCGCACGCCGACATCTCGACCGGCCACGTCGCCGCGACCGCGTTCGAGGGCCCGTCCGCGCTCGAGGACGTGATCGGGGAGCTCGCGCGCATCGATCCGGTCGAGCTGGTGGCCGACGTCCCGGGCGGCATTCGCACCGCGCTCGACGACGCGCTCGAGCATGCCGACACGCGCATCGCGTCGCCGCTGCTCGCTTCCGTCGGCGGCCGCTCACGCGACACGATCGACGGCTTCTCGCTCGAAACGTCGATGGCGATGCACCGCGCGCTCGACGCGCTCGGCGCGTTCGTGCGGCGCGTGAGCATTCAGCACAGCGGTGGTCCGCCGTTGCGCGACGCGGAGTTCTACCGCCAAGCGACGTTCCTGGCGCTCGACCCGAACACGCGCAAGCACCTCGAGCTCACCAAGGCGCTTGGCGCGAACCCGCGCGCGACGCTGCTCGCGACGATCGACAAGACGCGCAGTCCGATGGGCTCGCGCCTGCTCGGCCGCTGGGTGCTTGCGCCGCTGGTGAGCGCGGAGGCGATCGGCGCGCGCGCGGACTGCGTCGAGTCGCTCGTGCGCGACGCGGCGCGGCGTTTGGCCCTGCACGACGTGCTCGACGGCTGCTTCGATCTGGAGCGGATCGGGCAGAAGGTGCGCTTCCGGCGCGTGCTGCCGCGCGATCTGGGTTCGCTGCGCCGCACGCTCGCGCTGCTCGACCCGATCTCCGACGCGCTACGGGATGACGCGCTGCCGGCCGGGATGCGCTCGATCGCGGAGCGCGTCGGCGAGTTCGACGACGTGCGCGCCGACTTGAACGCGACGCTGGTCGACGAACCACCCGCGACGCTCGGCGACGGCGGGGTGATCCGTCCCGAGGCGAGCCGCGACCTGGCGGAATGCGTCGCGCTGCGCGGCGACGCGCGCTCGCGCATCGCGGCGCTCGAAGAGCGCGAGCGCGAGCGGACCGGCATCAAGTCGCTCAAGGTGAAGTACGCGTCGGCGTTCGGCTATGCGATCGAAGTCCCGAAGGCACAGGTTCCGAACGTGCCGCCGGACTACACGCGCAAGCAGACGCTGGCGAACGGCGAGCGCTACGTGACGGCGGAGCTGCGCGAGCTCGACGTTGCGATCGCGTCGGCGGAGTCACGCCAGCTGCGGCTCGAGCAGACGCTGTACGAAGCGCTGGTCGACCGCATCGGCGAGCGCGTCGACGACCTGCTGGCGACCGCGAACGCGCTCGCCGAGCTCGACGCGTACTGCTCGCTCGCGCAGATCGCGGGCGAGCGCGGCTACGTGCGGCCGACGTTTGCCGAGGACAGCATCGTCGAGATCGCGGACGGCCGCCATCCCGTGATGGAAGCGCTGCTCGGCTCCAAGTTCGTGCCCAACGACTTGCGCATCGGAACGAACGCGTCGCGCTTCATCCTGCTCACCGGGCCGAACATGGGCGGCAAGTCGACGTATCTGCGGCAGACCGCGCTGCTGGTGGTGCTCGCGCAGATCGGCTCGTTCGTCCCCGCGCGCGCGGCGAAGCTCGGGATCGTCGACCGCATCTTCACGCGCATCGGCGCGGGCGACGACCTCGCGTCGGGCCAGTCGACGTTTTTCGTCGAGATGTTCGAAGCGGCGAACATCCTGAAGCGCGCGACCGACCGCAGCCTGCTGCTGATCGACGAGATCGGGCGCGGCACCGGTACGGTGGACGGGCTCGCGATCGCGCAGGCGATCTGCGAGTACTTGCTCGAGCGCGAGTCGCGCGCGCCGATGGTGCTGTTCGCGACGCATTTCCACGAGCTCGTCCCGCTGCACGAGCGCTGGGACTTGGTGTCGAACTTCCATATCACCGCGGTGGAGAGCACGCGCGGCGGCGCGCCCGTGTTCTCGCACCGCGTGCTGCCCGGTTCGTCGTCACGCTCGTTCGGCATAGAGGTGGCGCGGATGGCAGGCTTGCCGCCCGCCGTGCTCGCACGCGCGCGCGAAGTTGCCGCCGTGCTGGAAGGCCGGCCCACGGTTGAAGCGGCCGCCCCGCTGCGCGGCAAGCTCGCAAAACCTGCCGTCGCGGAGCAGCCGCTGCTGTTCGAGCTGGACTGATGTAACGCCGGGCCCAGCGAGGTCGGAGCCTCGGCGGGTACGACGTTCAGATGGACCGGAAGCTGTTCCTCACTCAGACGCAGCTCGACGCGATCACCGCCATAGCATTGGTAATTGTTGCGGTCCTGCTCGGCGTCGCGATCCAGCGCCTGCTCTTCTGGCTGCTCACCCGGTGGGCGAAGCGCAGCAACGTGCCGTTCGCCACGGCGATCGTCCGGCGCACGAGCCGGTCCGCCGCGTACGTGTTTCCGCTGCTCGCGATCCTGGTCGTCGCGCCGCTGGTGGACCTTCCGCCGGCGTGGACGCAGCCTGCCGTTCACGTTACCGGGCTGCTGACGATCGCCGCGATTGCGTGGGCGCTTATCGTCCTCGTGCGCGTCTGGGGTGACGTCGTCGTCGCGCGCCATCGCGTCGACGTCGAGGACAACTTGCTCGCGCGCGAGCTCGGCACGCGGGTCGACATCCTCGCGCGCGTCGTCGTGACGATCGTGATCCTCGTCGCGCTCGGCGCGGAGCTGATGACGTTCCCGCCGATTCGCGCGCTGGGAACGACGCTGCTCGCGTCGGCCGGCGTCGCGGGGATCGCGGTGGGGCTGGCGGCGCGGCCGCTGTTCGAGAACCTGGTCGCGGGCGTGCAGCTCGCGCTCACGCAGCCGATCCGCATGGACGACGTCGTGCTCGTCGAGAAGCAGTACGGCCACATCGAAGAGATCCACAGCACGTACGTGGTCGTGCGGCTATGGGACTTGCGGCGGCTGGTGGTGCCGCTCACGTACTTCATCAACACGCCCTTCGAGAACTGGACCCGCCGCACCGCGAACTTGCTCGGCGAGGTGTACGTGTTCGCCGACTGGACGCTCGACGTCGAGATGCTGCGCGCGGAGCTGCCGAAGATCGTCGCGCGCACGCCGCTGTGGGACCAGCAGTTCCAGAGCCTGCAGGTGACCGACGTGACCGAACGAGCGGTGCAGATACTCGCGCTCGTCACCGCACGAAACTCGGCGGAGCTTTTCGACCTGCGCTGCTTCGTGCGCGAAGCCATCGTCGCACACATCCGCGACCACCAGCCGCACGCGATGCCGAAGCTGCGCGTCGAGCTGCCGGAATCCGGCGACGGTCAAACGACGGCGCGCCCGATGCTGACACAGGAACGCATCGCAAAGGCGGTCACGACGGTTGACGGTGAGCAAATGGCCGTAAAGGACGCGTGACGTACGGGCGAGGTCCTGCACAAATGAATTGACGTTTCCTTTCGGCCATAGTCTTTGTATCGGTGACGCGATTTTAGGAATGCATTGCGACCATGTCAAAAGCTGGAATGGGAGGATCACGTGCAATGGCTGACATGGCAGCAGAGCTTGGGTATGAATTTGCGATGCCGATTCGTCGCATCACGGTTCACGATTACCATCGCATGGGGGACGCCGGCATATTCGACCACGATGAGCGGCTTGAGCTTCTCGACGGATTACTGATTTCGACGTTGCCTATTGGTCATCGTCACGGATACGCGGCTCGCACAGTTGCAAATCTGTTGTCCTATGCCCTTGGGGACCGAGCGATCATCGAAACTAATGCGCCGCTCGCGCTAACGCCGGATTCCGAGCCGCGCCCCGACGTGTTGGTGTTGCGCCCACCCTTTGCGCTTTACCGTGAACGTCTGCCACGGCCGGCCGACGTCTTCTTGCTCATCGAAGTTTCGGACATATCGTCCGGGCACGCCACGACTCCGAAGTCGCGCTCGTACGCTGAAGCCGGGATCGAAGAACTGTGGGTCGTCGACCTGGTCGAAGAAAAATTGGTCGTTCACCGTGACCCGCAAGCTGACGGCTATGGCAGCCGAACCGTGTTACGGCGTGGGGAACGCGTTGTGCCGGCGCGGTTTCCCGATGCTTCGATCGCTGTCGCGGATTTCTTGGAATCCGCCGCTCCGACACGGTAGCCGGAGCACTTTCGTCGAAGAAATCGCGCATGACCGTTCCGTTTCTCGCCTTCGACCACGTGCAGCTTGCGATGCCGCCTGGGCGTGAGGACGATGCGCGTGCGTTCTATGCCGGCGTGTGCGGGATGGTCGAGTTGCCAAAGCCGGCCGAGCTCGCGAAGCGCGGCGGGGCATGGTTCGCCAGCGGCTCGCTGCAGCTGCATCTTGGCGTCGAGCCGGGATTCCGGGCGTCTGCGAAGGCGCATCCGGCGGTACGGTGCAGCGACTTCGACAGCTTGATCGCCCGGTTGCGTGGCGCCGGTTATGAAGTGCGCGAGGACGACGACGTGCCCGGGACGCGGCGCGCCTTCGTCAACGACCCGTTCGGGAATCGCCTCGAGCTCATCGCCACCTGAGCGACCCGCCCCGCGGCCCGGAGGTCGTCGGTGCGGTGTTGAACCGGGTGGGGTGATCCGGCTCCTGGATTCTGAGACGATCGGGCAGATTGCGGCCGGCGAGGTCATCGAACGGCCGCTTTCGGTCGTGAAGGAGCTCGTCGAGAATGCGCTCGACGCGGACGCGACGCGGATTTCCGTGCGCGTGCGGGGCGGCGGGCTCATCGAGGTCGAGGTGGCGGACGACGGCGTCGGGATCGCGCCGGAGGATTTGCCGCTCGCCGTCAGGCGGCATGCGACGTCGAAGATCGCCGATGCGTCCGAGCTGCTGCGCGTCGATACGCTGGGATTTCGCGGTGAGGGGCTGGCGTCGATTGCGGCGGTGGCGAAGGTGACGATCGTCTCGCGCACGGCCGGTGCCGACATCGCGACCGCGCTCGATGCGCACGGTGACGAGATCGGCGAGCTGCGGCCGCTCGCGGGGCCGCCCGGGACGCGCGTGGTCGTTCGCGATCTCTTCGCGAACGTGCCGGTGCGGCGTGAGTACCTGCGCTCGCCCGTTGCGGAGTTCGCGCGGATCTCTTTGTGGCTCGCGACGCTTGCGCTCGCGTATCCGCAGATCGGCTTCACGCTCGAGCACGACGGCAAGACGGCGTTCGCGTTTGCGCCTGGTGAGGATCTTGCGCCGCGGCTGCGGCATGTGTTTGGTACGTCGTCGACCACGATGGTCGCGGTTCGCGGCGACGGCCGTCATGCCGGCGTCAGCGGCTGGGTCAGCTCGCCCGGCGATGACCGGCCCGACCGCCGCAATCAGATTCTGTTCGTGAACGGGCGGCTGTTGCGCAGCTCGCTGGTGAGCGGCGCGTGGACGGCGGCGTACCGCACGTTCGCGATGGTCGGACGGCACCCGTTCGGCGTGCTGTACCTCAGCGTGCCGCCGGACGAGGTCGATCCGAACGTCCATCCGACTAAGAGCGACGTGCGGTTGCGCCATGGCGATCGCGTCATCGCGGTCGTAAAGGATGCGATCGCGACTTCGCTGCGCAGCGGCGCGGCAGAGCGGCTGCAGCGGGCGATCTCGTTCGCGCCGCCGTCGCGCGAATACGCGTCTGGCGAAGCCGCCTCCGACGAGCGCGCTTGGGATGAGGATGCTTCGCCAGGAGCCGCGCCGTTCGGCTGGGGCGAACCGTTGCTGTCCGCCGGGCCGAGCGACGAGAACGGCGAGCGCAAGACGCTGCGCGTGCTCGCGCAGGTCGACCGCACGTTCATCCTCGCGAGCGACGGCGATGCGGTCGTGCTGATCGACCAGCACGCGGCGCACGAGCGTATCGTCTTCGAGCAGCTCGCCGCGAACGCGACCGCGCACGTCGCCGCGGAGCCGCTGCTGATTCCGTACACGTTCGAGGTGCGGCCCGAAGAAGCTGACCGGCTCGATGCGACGCTCGACGCGCTTGCGGCGGGCGGTCTGCACGTGGAGCACTTCGGGGAGCGGGCGTATCGCGTCACCGCGACGCCGGCGCGGCTCGTGCACGCCGGTCGAACGCGTTCGTTCGACGTCGCGGACTTCATCGAGTGCCTGAGCGATGACGTGCGCGGGCTCGATGCGGACCAGCGCGTGTGGGCGTCGCTCGCGTGTCATTCCGTCGTGACCGCGCACGAGAAGCTCGAGTACGCGGAGATGACGGCGCTCGTCGAGCGCCTGCAGCGCTGCGAGAACCCGATGCACTGCCCGCACGGCCGCCCGACGATCGTCCGCCTCGAAGCCGATCGCATCGCGCGCTTGTTCAAACGGATGTGAGCGCCGGCGTTCTGATCCTCACCGGGCAGACGGCGTCGGGAAAGAGCGCGCTCGCGCTGGAGCTCGCCGAACGTTTCGGCGCGGAGATCGTCGGGGCGGACTCGCGGCAAATCTATCGCGGGATGCCGGTCGGCACCGCGGCGCCGAGCGAGGCCGATGGTGCGCGTGTGCCGCACCATCTCGTCGGCTTTCTGGATCCGCGGGAGCGGTATTCCGCCGCGCGCTTCGTCGCCGATGCGCTGGCGGCAATCGATGCGATTCACGCGCGCGGGCGGCGCGCGCTGGTTGTCGGTGGGACGGGATTTTACGTGCGCGCGCTCACGGGCGACGTCGCACTGTCGCCGGCGTACGACGCATCATTACGTGAGCGGCTCGCGCGCGAAGCACGAATCCATCCCCCTGAAGCGCTCGCCCAATGGCTGCACGCGCTTGCGCCGCAACGCGCCACCGCAATCGCGCCGAACGATCCGTACCGGATCACGCGGGCATTGGAGATCGCGCTTGCCGAACGAAGTGGTTCGGGGTTGCGCGATAGCCGGTCGCGCGCGCAAAGCGACGATAACACGATGGCGTATCCGGACGGCGCAATCACCGCGGCTGCGGAGACGGCGTCCGTTTCTGCGGGCGATGGCAACGTGTCCATTGCGGCTATGAACCTGCGCACGCGCGGCGTTCCGTACGCCAAGTTACACCTCGACATCGATCCGGACACGCTGCAGCGGCGGATCGAGTCGCGTGTCGACGCCATGCTCGCGAACGGGTTGCTCGACGAGGCCGAGCGTGTCGGCGCGGATGCGGTCGCCGCGGATGCGGTCGGGTACCGTGAGGCGCTCGCGTTTCTCGCCGGCTGGTCGACGCGCGACGAGCTGCGCGCGCAGCTGGTTCGCAACACGCGGCGGTACGCAAAACGGCAGGCGACGTGGTTCCGAACCGAGCCGGGGCTCGTTCGCGTCGATGCGGCCGGTGCGGCGGCGCGCGCGGTCGCGCTGGCGGGAGCGCTACCGGGCTGGGCCTAAGCCAGCGACATCATGGCGATCTCCCGTCCGCAGCCGCTCCAAGACGCGTACCTGGCCGAAGTGAAGCGGCAGGCCGTGCCGGTGACGATCTACCTCGTCAACGGCTTCCAGCTCCGCGGCGTGGTGAAGGGATTCGACCCGTTCACGATCGTTCTGGAGTACGAGAAGAAGGCGCACCTGATCTACAAGCACGCCGTTTCGACGATCTCGCCGAACGGGCCGTTCGCCGCGCCGCTGATCCCCGACGAGAGCGAGGCGGTCGCGCCGTGACTACCGGCGTCCCGATCGTGAAGACGAACGGGACCGGCAACGAGTTCGTCCTGGTCGACGAACGCATTGCCCCGTTCGACGACGCCGCTGCGTTCGCGCGCCGCGTTTGCGATCGCACGCACGGCGTGGGTGCCGACGGCGTGCTGCTGATCGAGCCGTCCGAGCAGTACGACGCGCGGATGCGGATCGTCAACGCCGACGGCAGCGAAGCGGAGATGTGCGGCAACGGGATGCGCTGCGTCGCGCGCTATCTCGACGAGCACGACGGCATCGCCGCGGCGACGGTCGAGACGCTTGCCGGGCCGATCGGCACGCGCGTCCTCTCGCGCGCGCCGTACCGGATCGCGGTGGAGATGGGCGAGCCGCGGATCGGCGAGCCGCACCTCGTCGCCGGCTTCCGCGCGACGCCGGTGGACCTGGGCAACCCGCACGTGGTGATCCGCATCGAACGCGACGGCGTCGATTCGATCGACCTCGCGGTGATCGGGCCGAAGATCGAACGTGATGCGCGGTATCCGCATGGAACGAACGTGCACTTCGTCGGCCAGGAAGGCGGCCAGTGGCGCGTGCGCCATTGGGAGCGGGGGGCCGGCGCGACGCAAGCGTGCGGAACGGGTGCCGTCGCGGTCGCCGGGGTGCTGATCGCCGCCGGTGCTGCAACTTCTCCCGTCGCGTTGCACGTTCCAGGCGGCGTGCTCGATGTGATCTGGAAACCCGGTGAGCGCGCGACGCTGATCGGCGACGCCGTGTGGGAGTTCGAGCGGGTCGTCGCGTGAGCGGTCCCGGTGACGGCATGACCGGTTTGGCGTACACCGACACGCGCGGCCGGATCTATTTCGACGAGACGCGCTCGCCGCTCGCGGACGGCGGCATCGAGCGCAGACCGCGTCGCGAGGAGCTGATTCCCGCGCCGCCCGGAACCGTGACGACGATGCTGCCGGGCCGCATGCCGCTGCTCGCAGGGGGCGGCGTCGCCGCGCGCCGTACCGCGCTCGCCGCATTGCTTCCGGCCGGATATACGCGTCTGTTGCTGCCTGCGTACCGGCGCCATCCCGACGCGCCTGCGCTGCCCCTCTTCGGGTACACGTTCGCGTGCGTCGTGGACGACGAGCTCTACGTCGCCGCCATGCGCACGGACGAGAGCGAGGACTGGACTCCGCGCTATTTCGGCGAGGGCGAGCTCGAAGCGCTGCTGCGCGCGCGCCAAGCGGAGGATCCGCGCAACCGCACGCTCGCGCAGCTCGCGGTGTGCTCGCGCGAGTACGGCTGCTTCACCGCGCAGAACGTATTTCTCGAACGGGGCGAAGCGGCGCTGCCCGTGTCGCCGAAGTGCAACGCCGCGTGCGTGGGCTGCATCTCCGAGCTCGCGCCGGATGCGGGGATGCCGTCGCCGCAGACGCGTGTCGCGTTCGAAGCCGACGCGGACGACGTCGCGCGCATCGCGATCCGCCATCTCGAGCGCGTGGACGACGGGATCGTGTCGTTCGGGCAAGGCTGTGAGGGCGAACCGCTGCTGCGCGTAACGACGATCGAGCGCGCGATCGAGAAGATCCGCGGCGCGCGGTCGAACGGCACGATCAACCTGAACACGAACGGTTCGCTGCCGAAGAGCCTGGGGCGCTTGATCGACGTGGGCTTGCAGGCGGTGCGGATCAGCCTGAACTCGTTCCGCCCGGACGTCTACGCCGCGTATTACCGGCCCGCGGGGTACGACCTCGACGACGTCCTCGAATCGATCGCGCTCGCTGCTGCCCGTGGACTGCGCGTGTCGCTGAACTACCTCACGCATCCCGGCGTGACGGACGACCGCGCCGAGGTCGAGACGCTGGAGCGCTTCCTCGGCGAGCACCGCGTCGCCATGGTGCAGACGCGCACGCTGAACATCGATCCCGAACGCTACTTCGCGCAAGTCGGGCGTCCCGCCGAGCCGCTGGGGATGCGCCAGGCGCTGCACCGCATCGAGCGCCTCGGCATCTCGCTGGGCAACTTCACGCACACGCACTAGAGCTGCGCGGGCGGTGCGGGCGCTGTGGCCGGCGTCGCGGGCGTCCCGGCGCGCTGCCGGACGGGGTCGTGGTGGTGCTTGTGCCCGCGGTGCGCGTGCGCGCCGTGGGTGATGGCATCGCCGCCCAGGGCGATCTCGTGCGCGTGGGTCGACACGTCGACGCCTGCGCCGATGCTGCGCAGCGTCGTCGCGATTGAGCCGCCGGCCGCGTTCTTCGCGTTCACGACGAGCGAGCCGTCCTGGTTCACGCTGACCTTCTCGCCGCCGGACAGCGTTGCGGACTCCCCTTTGCCGAGCTCCACCTGTTCGCCGTCATCGAAGATCGCGAACGAGCCGTCGCGGTTCATCGTGATCGCGTCCTGATCGAAGTTCGCGTGCACGGTGGCCGATTGGTTGAACGTCACGCCGTTTGCGCCGGGCTGCGTCACCGCGGTGGACACGCGATAGCCGCCTTCGATCTGGTTGCTGTGCACGAGATCGTCGTGCGAGGTCATGCTGTCCCAGCGCACGTCGACGGGTTTGGTGCCGCCCGGCCCCTCGCGCGTCCCGGTCTCGGCGATGTGCGGATCGCCCGTCGAGCTAATGTCGACGTTCTCGAAACGCTGCTGCGGCCCGCCGGGGAGCGGCGTCTGGCCGGGAAATTGGTTCGCGTTCGTGCTTTGGCCGGTGTTCGCGCTTTGATTCGGGTTCGTGCTCTGGTTCAGCAGCGCGCCGATGAGCTGCTGCAGCACGGAGACGAGCC
The DNA here is from genome assembly GCA_028287565.1 of Vulcanimicrobiota bacterium. GTDB lineage: Bacteria > Vulcanimicrobiota > Vulcanimicrobiia > Vulcanimicrobiales > Vulcanimicrobiaceae > Vulcanimicrobium. The sequence continues at coordinate 57,504 of JAQBPK010000016.1, read as the reverse complement.
CGGAGACCAGGCCGGTCATGCCGCCGTACGATCCCGCTGATCCGCCGAACAAGCCGCCAAACGGATCTCCGCCGTTCACGGTGCCGGTGCCGCATTGCCACCACGGCCGCACGATCGCGTCCGCCGGCTGCGAAGGCGGGGTGGTGCGGAATGCGCCGTCGCCGGCCCACATCTGGCGGCCGGTTCCGGCCGAGGCGTCGAGAGAAGTGAAGTCGAGGTTCGGCCCGAGCCCGGGCCACTGGGTCTGCATCATCGGTGCGCGTCTCCTGGAAGGGTGGTCGCCCGTCCATCACGCGCCGCGATGGCGCCGTCTAGGGGTCCGGCTCGGAAATGGTTTCGCAGCCTGGCCGGTGCCGGTCGCCTTCGCGCTCGATCAGCGCGCCGCACGAGTCGCACACGAGGTGCAGCCAGCACACGGGATCGCCGGCAGCGGCGACGGCGCAGTCGCGCCCCGCATCTTCGTTCCCCATCGAGCTAGGTTCCGTTACAGCACGCATCCTTGTCGATCGTTGCCGCTTTTGCGCCCGGGCGGTACACCGCGCCTTTGAAAGAGCTTCCGACCGCAACCCCGAGGTCCTTTTGGACCTTCGGGCTGACTTCGAACGAGACTCTCGTGACCGAGTGGTCGCGAACGTAGGCGGTGGTCTTCTTGCCGTTCGCGCAGATCGTGAAGACGTCGCCGCATGCTTTGCGCGAGAACGACTTCGGTGGGAGCGCCATCCAGTTGTCGTCGTCGCTGCAGCCCTTGGCGAGCGCGTTCTTGCACTTGTTGTCACAGGTGAAGATCGGAGTGAACTTGTGGCTGGGGCAATCCTTGCCTTCGATGTCCTTGTCGCGCTCCGGCCGCTCGATGCCGTTTTCCGGGTCGCAGCAGATGTATTTCGATTTGGCGACCAGATCAGCACACGTTCCCTCGGAAAGGATCGTCCGTGTGCAGGAGTTCGCGCGGTGAGCCGGTTTCTCGGGTTTGGGCTGCTTCTCGTCGGTTTTTTCAGCCGGAGTGCCTTCGTCGTTTCCCGCCACGACGACCCGGTCGGCAACCGTGTCCGCCTCGCGCTCCAGCTCGTCGTCACCCGCGCCGGGGGAAGCCGGCTGCCGCTGCAACCCGAACGACGGCGAAGAAGACTGCTGGACCACGTGCGCGAGCTCGTGCGCGAGCAACCGCCGTCCCGCCGTCGTCGCGGGCGCGAATTGCCCCGCTCCGAACACGACGTGTCGACCGACCGTGTACGCCAGCGCGCCGACCGACGCCGCCGATTCCGCGGCGCGCTCGTCCGTGTGGACGCTGACGCGGCTGAAGTCATGGCCGAAGTGCGGCTGCATCGCGCTTCGAACGGACGCGTCGAGCGGCCGGCCGGCCGAGTTCAAGACGCGCTGAACGCCCGGCGTGACCGCCTGCGACGCGCGTGCGCCATCGACGGCGCGGCGGTGCAGCGCCGGTTCGTCCTTCCCACAGCCCTCACACGCGGAGGACGTGCCGCTGCACGCGCACTTGCGCTGCATCCGCACGCCGGATGCTCGCGTCAACGCAGGCGCGACTGTTGCTCGGGGTTTGTCGGTTGCGAGACAACGCATGATCGCAGCTCTTTCGGCTGGCGCCGCCATGAGCGTTCCGTAAGGCGGTGGGTCCGGGCCCTCGACGGGCTGGTCCACCGGTAGGACCTACTCTTTGGTTGTGTCGTTTCCCTTTACAAGACCTGCATGCGAGCGTAAGATGCAGTGACCGAAGGACGGCGTGCCGTGCCATAACGCACCGGCGAGGGTGGATTCGCGTCGTCACGATCTCCGGTTTCCGTTTGCGCGAGGGTCAGCATGCCAGTGCTCACGACCTATCCCGGCGTTTACATCGAAGAGATTCCGAGCGGCGTCCACACCATCACCGGGGTCGCGACGTCGATCACGGCGTTCGTCGGACGCGCGCTGCGCGGTCCGGTCAACCAGCCGGTCACGATCACGAGCTTTGCCGATTACCAGCGCACGTTCGGCGGGCTGTGGCAGTTGAGCTCGATGAGCTTCGCCGTCCGCGATTTCTTCGAAAACGGCGGCAGTTTAGCGATCATCGTCCGCGCGTTCAACCCCGCGGCGCCTGCGGCGGCGGCAGCGGCGGTCGGCGCTGACGTCGGTGCACAGCAGCTCTTCGCCACGCTGCCGGGGTTCCTGACGCCGACGCCGGCCAGTGTCGCCGCCGCCGGGAAAAACGCGTTACCGTCACCGCCGAAATCCGCCGCCTCACAGACGGCCGTGGACGATGTCGTAACCGCCGCTCGCGTGCCCGGAACGACGGTGCAGAGCGTAGTGGACGCCTTCCAGAAGGCCGTCGACGCCTCCGCGAAGGCTGCGAACGACGCCGCCGCGGCCGCCGTGGCCGCCGCCGGAGCGAAGACCACCCCGGCGCCGACGGCCGCAGACGTTGCGAAGGCGGCGCAGCCCGCGGCCGGCACAACGCCGTCCGCGGCGGCAGCCGCCGTCGCGAAAGCGGCGATTGACGCGGTCGCAGCCACGACCCCGGCGCCGCAGACGGTGCTCGACGCGGTGAACAAAGCCGCGGCGGCGCCGGATCCGGATCTCGCCCCGGTTCTCGCCGCGGCGAAGGTTGCGACTGCTCCAGGGGGCAAAGACGTACCGGTTCTGCTGCACGCGCAGGCCGGAGCGAACCCGACGCCTGCGCAAACCGTATTGACGGCAGCAGCCGACGCCAAAATCGCGGGCAAGCCCACCGCGACGGCGCAGGAGATCGTCACCGCCGTGGAAACGGCGTTCGGCACGGATCTTCCGACGCCGGGGCCGGTGCCGTCGCAGTCCGCGAAAGCTCGGATCGTTCTCGGGAGGCTCACGCTCGAGGCGGCTGGCGAGGGTTCTTGGGGCCGGAATTTGCGCGCTCGCGTCGATGCGCTGAGCGGCGTCAAAGGTTTGTCGGGCGATCAGCGAAATGCGATCGCCGACGGCTTGGGCGTGAGCATCGGTGACGTCTTTACGCTGACCGTGCACGAGAACGGCGGCGCGACGGAGCAGTTCGCGAACGTCACGGTGCTTCCCAGCATCCGCCGCATCGACAAGATTCTCGAGTCGTCCGCGTTCGTGCGCGTCGCCGGCGCCCCCGGCACGGCACCCCCGCCGCCGAGCGCGGGCGACATGCCTACGAAAGATCCCTGGCCGGACGGCGACGGCTCGTCGACGCCCCCAATCGGCGGCAGCGACGGCGGACCGCTCGAAGCCAAGGACATCATCGATACGGGAGGGATCAACGGGCTCTTTTCGCTCGCGAAGGCCGACCTGTTCAACATCCTCGTCATCCCGCCGCCGGTCCCCGGCGACGACGCGGCGTACAAGCAGATCGTCCCCGCTGCGGTAAAGTACTGCGAGGACCGGCGTGCCTTCATGATCATCGATCCGCCGTCCGCCTGGACGTCGATCGGTGCCGTCACGCAGGCAGCGCAAAGCAGTCCGCCGGTCACGCAGGCCGCGAGCAATCACGCCGCCATCTACTTCCCGACGTTGCGCAAGGGCAATCCGCTCGCGAAGAACCAGATCCAGGACTTCCCGCCCTCGGGGAGCGTCGCCGGCATCTACGCGCGCACGGACGCGCAGCGAGGCGTCTGGAAAGCGCCGGCGGGCCTCGAAGCGACGCTCACCGACACCGTGGGCTTGGCGCTCGAGATGAACGACCTCGAGAACGGCGAGCTGAACCAGCTCGGCGTCAACTGCCTGCGCATCAAGCCCGCGGTCGGGCCGGTGGTATGGGGCGCGCGCACGGCGGCCGGCGACGACCGGCTGGCGTCGGAATGGAAATACATCCCCGTCCGGCGCACCGCGCTCTTCCTCGAAGAAAGCTTGTACCGCGGCACGCAGTGGGTCGTGTTCGAGCCGAACGACGAGCCGCTTTGGTCGCAGATCCGGCTCAACGTCGGCGCGTTCATGCAGTCGCTGTTCCGGCAAGGCGCGTTCCAAGGGCTCACGCCGAAGGACGCTTACTTCGTGCACTGCGACAGCACGACGACCACGCAGAACGACATCAACAACGGGATCGTCAACATCATCGTCGGCTTCGCGCCGCTCAAACCCGCGGAGTTCGTCGTGATCCAGATCCAGCAGATCGCCGGTCAGATCAAGACATAGAGGAATGCATGGCACAGTTCTCGGTCAATGCGACGCGGTTCGATCCGTACAAGAACTTTAAGTTTCGCATCAAGTGGGACGGTCAGTACGTCGCGGGCGTCAGCAAGGTCACGGGCCTCAAGCGAACCACCGAAGTCGTCAAGCACCGTGAAGGCGGCGATCCGAGCAGCACGCGCAAATCGCCCGGGCGCACGGAATACGAAGCGATCACGCTGGAGCGCGGCGTAACCCACGATCTCGCGTTCGAGCAATGGGCCAACAAGGTGTGGAGCTTCAACGCCGGCCTCGGTGCGGAGACCTCGCTCAAGGACTTCCGCAAAGACATCATCCTCGATCTCTTCAACGAGTCCGGTCAGAAGGTGATCTCGTACCACATCTTCCGCTGCTGGGTGTCGGAGTACCAAGCGATGCCCGATCTCGATGCGAACGCGAACGCGGTCGCAATCCAGCACATCAAGCTCGAGAACGAGGGGTGGCAGCGCGACGAGGCCGTGACGGAACCGACCGAGATAAGCTTCACCGGCTGACCCGTGGGCAGGCTCACCGATGCCGACCTGCTCACGGCGTGGGAGCGCGGTTGTGCCGAGCCACGTCCCGCGCGATTGCTCGCGCTCCTCGCGGCGGTGTCGTCGAGCTCCGCGCACGAGCTCGCGAGCTTGCCGCTCGGCGAGCGCGACCGCCGTCTCCTCGCGCTGCGGCAGCGGCTCTTCGGCGCGCAATTCGTCGGCGTCGCGGCGTGCGCGCGCTGCGCGGAACCGGTCGAAGTCGTCTTCGACTCCGGTGATCTGCCGGCGGTTGAAGCGGCGTGCGCGGAGCGCGTTCCCGTCCGCGGCGGCCAGGCGCGGATGCCGACGACATTCGATCTCGTCGCGGCGCATAACGCCCGCGATGCCGGTGCGGCGCGCGCGATGCTCGTCGAACGATGCATCGGCTCGGCCTGCGAGCCGCAGGACGTGGATGCCGCCGCGAGCGCGTTGGCGGAGGCCGACCCGTTCCTCGATCTGACCGTCGGGACGGCGTGCACGCGCTGCGGCACCGCGCTGACGTTGTCGTTCGACGTCGAGGCGTTTCTCTGGTCCGAGCTCGAGGCGTGGGCGAGGCGCGCGCTGCGCACGATCGCGACGCTCGCGCGCGCATTCGGCTGGTCGGAGAGCGAGATCCTCGCGATGAGCCCCTGGCGCCGCGAAGCGTATCTTCGCATCGCCGTCGCATGAGGGATCTGTTCGGTGCGCTCGCCGCGCGTGCGCTCGGCGTCGCCCCGGACATCGCGCCGCGCGTTCCGTCGCGCTTCGAGTCCGTGGAATCGGCCGCGCCTGCCGGTGACGGCGCCGTCCTCTCCGCGTTCGACGATCCGCCGGCGTCCCAGGCGCACGGTGCCGGGCGCGCAGTCGACGTCGGGAGCGCGAGCCGAGCCGCGGATGCGAGCGGTCTCGCAAGTGATGTGCCGGACGACGCGGTACCGGCCGCGCAGCCGTTCGCGACGTCTCAGGCGGGAGATCTCGCGCCGCGGTCGAGCACGTTCGGCGCGCGCTACGAGCACGATGCGGCGAGCGCACGCGAACCGCACGTCGCACGGGCTTCGGACAATGTGCTCGACCGGCTCGGCGCGCACGACGGGAACGATGTGCGCAACGCGAGCGACGCTAGCGCTGTGAACGACGCGCGCAGCACGAGCGATGCGGATTACTTGAGCGGCGCGCATGGAGCAAGCGACGTGTATGCGGCAAGCGATGCACGTGACGTGAGCAAATCGAGCGTTGGACGTGATCCGCGCGACGCGAGCGAGGCACGTGGCGCGAGCGATGTTGCCGACATCGATGCGGTGCGCGTCACCACGGCACGAAACGCGGACGCCGGCGCCGTGCCGCGCGCGCCTATCGAGAGGGTCGAGACGGTCGCCGAGAGAGCACCGCAGCCTCGTGGGCGCGCTGCGGCTGCGATGCCGGCGGAACGCGACGCGAGCACGACGTCCGAGACGCCCGTTTCGACGGATCGTACCGGGTCGCCGCGCCGCGCGATCGTGCCGCGGCACAGCGAGACGCCGCCGGATTCGGGCGATCCGCACGAGAGCCCGGTGCACGAGCTGCGCGACGACGGTGATGCTGCCGATGGAATCTCTACGCGCCGGCCGTCACAGGCGCCGGAGCCGCGCACGGCTCGCGCGCGCCGTGCCGAATTCGGCACGCCGGACGATCGCATCGAAAACGTACCGTTGTGGAGCGTGCGGCCTGAGTCCGACGCCCTCTCCACGCGCGCGCGCCGTGACGACGTCGTGCAGCCGCTCGCCGAACCGGATCCGGCGACCGTGCACGTTCACATCGCGCGGGTGGACGTGCGCATGCTGCCGGCTCCCGCGGCGCCGCAGCGCCCGCGCCGAAACGCGCCCGAGCCGGCGCTCAAGCTCGACGAGTACCTGCGAAACCGCGGGCGTCCGGCTCGATGAGCAACTACCTCGCCGTCGCCGCCGTCACCGCGACGCTCGCGCAATTGCTCGAGACGGTCGTGGGCGCCGACGTGGCGGGCGCGACGATCACGACGGTGCGGCCTGAGGCGAGCCATGCCGCCGGCGCCAACGCATCCGTCAACATCTTCCTGTACCATGTCGCGCCGAATCCGCATTGGCGCGACGACGATCTGCCGACGCGCCGCGGCGACGGCTCGCTCGCGCAGCGCGCGCGCTTCGCGTGCGACCTGCACTATCTGCTAACGTTCCACGGTGACGAGCTGCGGCTCGCGCCGCAGCGCCTGCTCGGCAGCGGGGTCCGCACGCTGCATTCGCCGCCGGAGCTGACGCGCACGATGATCGCGGCCGCGGTCGTCAACCCGAAGTACAACGCGTTTCTCGGCCTGGTGGACGCGGGGTCGTTCCCCGAGCCGGTCCGCGTCACGCCGGCGCCGCTGTCGCTGGAAGAGCTCTCGAAGGTCTGGTCGATCTTCTACCAGACGCCGTACGCGCTCACGCTCGCGTACCAGTGCAGCGTCGTCATCATCGAGAGCGACGACGTGCCGCGCGAGGCGCTGCCGGTGCTCGAGCGCTTCATCGCCGCGGTTCCGTTCACCGATCCGCGCATCTCGGCCGTCGCGCCGGCGCTCATCACGAGCGGTGCGAGCGTCACGCTGACCGGCACGTCGCTCAACGCCGACGCCGTGCACGTCGAAGTCGCCGGGACGTCGATCCCGGCTGCCGCCGCAGGCCCCGACGGGCTGACGTTCGTGCTGCCGGCGGCGCTGAGCGCCGGCGTCCTGCCGCTGCAGGTCGTGCATCCCGTCCCGGTGGATCCCAAATCGTCGACGACGATCGCGATCCGGTCGGACGCGGTCCCACTCGTGCTGCGCCCGTCCGTCTCGAAACCTGCGTTCACGAAAGTCGTCACGGCGGCCGGCGGAACGCGCAGCGCGACGTTCAAGTGCACGGTCGACCCGCCGGTCGCGCAAGGCCAGCACGTCACCGTCTCGTTGGACAAGATCGGCGACGCCGTGCATCCGTCGACCGGCTACGTCTTCGACGTGCCCGTGGCGCCGGCGGCGTCCAAGACGATCACCGTCGCGTGCACCGGCATGCTGCCCGGACGATATCTCGTGCGCGTGAAGGTCGACGGCGCGGAGAACGTGCCGGTGCCCGACAAGACCGGCGCGTTCGCAACTCCCGCGGTGGATTTGAAGTGAGCGGCGCGGGCTGGGCGGTGGACAATCGCGATTACCTGATGGCGCACGTGCAGCGGCTGCGCGCGCTCGTCGAGCGTGACGACGCGAACCGCCGTGCCGCCGACGCCGCGCTCGCGGCGTGCCGGGCGCGGCTCGAGGAACCGCCCGCGCTCGAGCGCGTGCAATCGGTCTTCGGGCTGTCGCCGTTCGAGTGCGACGTGCTCGTGCTGTGCGCCGGCGTGCATCTCGATTCGGCGTTCGCCGACGCCTGCGCCGCCCAGCCGCGCGGCGGCGGCTGGCCCAGCTTCGGCCTGGCGCTCGCGGCTTTCCCGGAGGCGCACTGGAGCGCGCTGCTGCCGGCCTCGCCGCTTCGCTGGTGGAATCTCGTGACCGTCGATGCGCCGGCCGGGCTGGCCGCCGGCGCGCTGCAGATCGACGAGTGGGTGTTGCACGTGCTCGCCGGAACGCCGTATCTGGACGACCGCGTGGCGCCGTTCGTGACCCGGCTCGAGCGCCCGGAGGAGCTCGCGCCTTCGCATGCGGCGCTCGCCGGCGCGATCGACGCGCGCTGGAACGATCCGCGGGGGCGCGGCGACGTGATCGAACTGTCGGGGAGCGACGGCGCCGTAAAGCGCGAGATCGCGGCCGCCGCCGCCGCCGCCGGCGGACTCGACGCGTTCGTCATGCTGGCGAGCGACATTCCGGCGCAGCATGCGGAGCGCGCCGCGCTCGCGCGCGGCTGGGAGCGCTTGTGCTCCCTGTTCCCCGCGGTGCTGCTGATCGAGGCGGGCGACGAGCCGGCGCCGCACGCCGCGGCGTTCGTGCGCTCGCTGCGCGCGCAGACGATCGTGGCAAACCGGGCGCCGGCCGCGGTCGACGGCCGGCGCGTGGCGCGCTACGCCGTGACGATCGCGACCGGCCCCGAACGCGTCACGGCGCTGCGGCGCGCGCTCGGCGAGGCCGGAGCGTCGCTCAACGGCGTCGTCGACCGCGTCTCGCTGCAGTTTCAGCTCGACAGCGAGCAGATCGCGACGATCGGCGCCGATCTGCGCGCCGGACCGTCTGCCCGGCACGACGACGACACGGTGTGGGAAGCCTGCCGCCGCGTCGCGCGCCCGGCGCTGGACGATCTCGCGGTGCGCATCGAGAGCAGCGCGGAGTGGGACGACATTGTTCTGGCCGCGCCGCAAAAAGCGGTGCTGCGCGAGATCGTCACGCAGACGCGCGAGCGCGACACGGTTTACCGGCGCTGGGGGTTCGGCACGAAGAGCAGCCGGGGGCTCGGGATCAGCGCGCTCTTCTCCGGGGCGAGCGGCACCGGCAAGACGCTCGCGGCCGAAGTGATCGCCAACGAGCTGCGCATCGACCTGTACCGCATCGACCTGTCGGCGACGATCAGCAAGTACATCGGCGAGACGGAGAAGAACCTGCGCCGCATCTTCGACGCCGCCGACCGCGGCGGCGCGGTGCTGCTGTTCGACGAAGCGGACGCGCTGTTCGGCAAGCGCAGCGAGGTTCGCGACAGCCACGACCGCTACGCCAACGTCGAGATCAGCTATTTGCTCCAGCGCATGGAGGCGTACAGCGGCCTGGCGATTCTCACCACGAACCTCAAGACGGCGCTCGACACGGCGTTTCTGCGGCGGCTCCGCTTCATCGTGCACTTCGGTTTCCCCGACGCCGCGGAACGCAAAGAGATCTGGCGCCGCGTGTTTCCCGCGAGCCTGCCGACGAAGGGTCTGGACTACGAGCAGCTGGCGCGTCTCAACGTGTCCGGCGGGACGATACGCAACATCGCGCTCGGCGCCGCGTTCCTCGCGGCCGCGGACGGCGGTCCGCTGCGTATGGCGCACATCGCGCGCGCGGTGCGCAGCGAGTTCATCAAGCTCGAGCAGTCGTTCAGCGAGACGGAGATCGCGCAATGGCGGTGAGACGCGCACCGGTCGAGGTCCACGTCGGCGAGGTGATCCTACACGGCGTCGCCCCGGCGGACCGCGCCCGCGCGCTCGAGGCCGTGCGCGCGCGGATCGCCGAGATCGCCGCGAGCCCGCGCATCGGCCGCGGCGGCGATTCGGCCGCGACGACCGACCGTGTCGATGCCGGCGTGGTGAACCTTGGCGGGCGGCCTTCGCGGCGCGGGGGCTTTTGAACCGTGGAACATCTTCGGTATCAGCAGCAGCGCGAGGATCACGGCGAGGGCGATGAGCGCCGGCAGCCGGTACGGTGCGAGCTTTTGCCACAACGTCGGGGCCGGCTGGTCGGGCTCGACATCAAACGGCGCGTCGGGCTCCCCGCCGGGGCCCGCCACGTGCGCGAGCAGCGCGTTCGTGGCCGCCGCGCCCTGCGCGTCGCCCAGCGACTGGCGGAGCGCGAACGCCTCCTCCAGCAGCGGCCGGGCGTCGGTCTGGCCGAGCAGGAACGCGCGGACGCCGAGCTGGTGCAGCGCCCACGCTGCGTGCTTGTCGTCGTTCGCCAGGCCGGCCGCCGTGCGGACGTGATCGAGCGCCGAGCGCCACGCGTCCCAGCGGCCGGCGACCGCGAACGCGTCGGATGCCGCGCATCCCAGCCGCACGGTGGCGTGCCAGTCGGACGCCGTGAAGGCTGCGTCGAGCACGCGGCCGGCGAGCGCGGCGCCCTGCCCGGACATGGCGGGGCCGGCCCCGGCCTCGATCCATTCGCAGACCGCGGAGATGACGCGCTCGCGATCGCCGAAGGTCCGCCATTCGGGAGGAAGCAGCGAGGCGATCCCGTCGACCAGCCGCTGGCCGTCGGCGTCGGCCACGGTGATCTCGCGGCGCTGCAGCGTCGCGAGCGTGTCGTCGAGCGCGGCGGCGCCCGTCATGGCCGCGAGAAGGTCCGGCGGGATCGCGGCGCGGGTCGCGGCGAGGAGCGAGACCACGGTCCGCTCTTCGGCGGTGAACGCCGCGAACGCGGCGTGCGCCGCGCGCTCGAAGCCGCCCGGCCCACCTGCCTCGGCCGCGAGCTCGGGCAGCAGCTGGCGGCGCTCGGCGGCGAGTGCGGCGACCCATCGGATCAGTGCCGGGATGCCGCCCGCATGGCGGCACAGCACGACGGCGGCGTCGCGGGCGGCTCCCGCAAGCGGCCTGCGAACCGTGTCCTCGAACAGCCTGACGGCGTCCGCGTCTCCGAGCGGCTGGAGCACCACGCGAGCCGGATCCTCTGCTGCCGCCGCGCCGCTCTCCGCCGCGAGCACGCGGCTTTTCGGGACGAAGGCGGCGAACGCGCCGAGCTCCTCGCGCGAGAGCGAAGTGCCGTCGAGCACGATCAAGGCTCGCAACGGCCCGAGCGCGGCCCGCAGCTCGTCGTCGAGCCGCTTCACCGCGGTCTCGGGGCCGGTATGGAGCTGGAACAGCCGCGTGACGAGATCCCGAACGGAGCCGCCCGACTCGTCGAGGTAGAGAACGCGGTCGGGGAGCGCTTCGGCCGGCGGGTCGGCCGCTATCTGCCGCACGACCGTCGTCGTGCCGATGCCGGGCGCCCCAGCGACGCGAACGACGCGATCCGCCTCGAGCAGCGCGGCGATCTGCGCGCGCTCATCGGCGCGATCGACCAGCCAGACCGAGTGCGTCGTCGGCGGCGGCGGAGCGTGCTGGATCGGTGCGGGAAGCGCGGCCCGCTCACCCGCGTCACGTCCGAGCGACGCACCGAACGCGTTGCCGAGCCGCAGACGATACGCCCCGACCCGGATCACTTGTTTCTGCATGTTGGCCTCCCGTTCAGACCGCTGCTCGCGCCGCCGGCTCTCGGCGTTGAAAGGTTGCTTATCTGTGATACCATAGCTACCACTCGGAACGCGAATCGGGGTGCAAGGTAATGGCCACGTTTCCGGGTTCGCCGAAGGTGCAGAAAGGCGCGATCGTCGGCATCGATCCGCTCAATCCGCTGGCGAGCATCATCGTGTTCCAGTACAACCCTGACTCGATCACGCGCCGGCTGCAAGCGCAGGCAGCGGGGGACGGCGCGAACCCGCACGAGGCCTTGCGGCTGAAAGGCCCGCCGAACGAGACGTATACGTTCGAGGTCGAGATCGACGCCACCGACCAGCTCGAGACCGCGTCGTTCCCCGCGACGCAGCTGGGCTTGTACCCGGTGCTCTCGTCGCTGGAGATGCTGCTGTTTCCGAAAGCCGCGCGCACGATCGCGAACGAGGTGCTCGCGGCCGCCGGGCTGATCGAGGTGGTGCCGCCGGAAGCGCCGCTGACGCTCCTCGTGTGGGGCATCAAGCGCGTCGTTCCGGTGCGCCTCACCGAGCTGTCGATCACCGAAGAGGCGTTCGATCCGTCGCTCAACCCGATTCGCGCGAAGGCCGGCGTGAGCGTGCAGGTTCTTACGTATCAAGATCTTGGCCTCACGAGTGTGGGCGGCGCGCTGTACCTCGCATATCAGCTCGCGAAGGAAGCGATGGCGACGCTCAACGGCGTGGGAGCGCTTACCGGCGGCGCTGCGCTCGCGGTCGGCGGGGGCCCGTTCTGACATGTTCGACCGAACGAGCCGCTACGCGTCGCTGCCCGCGAAGACGTATCGCGGAACGATTCAGTATGCCGGACGCCGCGTCGTGCCGCGCCTGTCCGGCGCGACGCCGTACGTGCGCTACGTGGTCATGCAGGGCGACCGCTTGGACACGATCGCCGCGCGCTATCTCGGCGACCCGGCGCAGTTCTGGCGGATCTGCGACAGCAACGAAGTCATCGTGCCGGCGGATCTCGTCCGCGAGCCCGGCGGCGTCGTGCTGATCTCCGGCCCGCAGCGCTAGCTCATGCTGCTCGGGCTGCTCGGAATACGTCTCATGCTCCTGAGCGGAAACACCGTCCCGCTGCCGGTGTCGTCCGACGTCATGCACGCGTTCACGCAGGCGGTCGTGACGAACGACGACGAGCACGGTGACGGCTTCCAGCTCACGTTCACGCTCTCCAAGGGTCTGCTCGACTTCGGCCTGGTCAGCGACGGAACGTTCGATCCGTTCACGCGCGTGACGATCGCCGCGGTGCTCGGCGTCGTGCCGGAAGTGCTCGTCGACGGCTGGGTGACGCATCACGAGCTGACGCCGGGCGACCGGCCCGGCACGTCGACGCTCACCGTGACGGGCCGCGACATGGGCGCGAAGCTCGATCTCGAGGAAAAGAACGAGGCGTTCGATAACCAGCCGGACTTCGTCATCGTCAATCGCCTGCTGCTGCCGATGGCGCGCTACGGCGTCGTCCCGCAGGTCACGCCGACGACCGACGTTCCGATCTCGGTCAGCCGCACGCCGTGGCAGAACGAGACCGACCTGCAGTTCCTGAAGCGCACCGCGCGGCGGAACGGGTTCGTGACGTACTTCGAGCCCGTCACGCTCGGCGTCTCGCGCGCGTACTGGGGTCCCGAATTGCGCGGCGGGCTGCCGCAGCCGGCGCTCACGACGAACATGGGTCCGAGCGACACGGTGAAGCGCATCGGCTTTTCGTACGACTCCCTTGCGCCGGAGGCTCCGAGCGGCGAGTTCGTCGACCCGATCTTCGGCCTGAGCCTGCCGATTCCGTCGCTGCCGTCATTGCGCGTGCCGCCGCTCGCGCTTTCGAGCGCACCCGCGTACCGGCGGACGCGCCTGCGCGACACCGCGAACCGCTCCGCCACGCAAGCCGCTCTCACGGAGCTCGCCGCCCAGACCAACGCGCCCGACGCGATCACCGGAACCGGCGAGCTCGACACGATCCGCTACGGCAACATCCTGCGCGCGCGCCGGCTCGTCGGCGTGCGCGGCGTCGGCCGCACGTACGACGGCATGTATTACGTGAAGCGCGTCCAGCACCGAATCACCGTCGGCAGCTACACCCAGAGCTTCAGCCTGAGCCGCGAGGGCACCGGTGCGTTGTTGCCGGTCGTGGTGGCGTGATGAACGACCAGCGCTTCTTCGGCAAGTACCGCGGCATCGTGTCGTCGGTCGACGACCCGCTGTTCACCGGGCGCATCAAAGCCAAGGTGCCCGACGTGATGGGCGATACGGAGAGCGGCTGGGCGCTGCCGTGCGCGCCATACGGCGGCAAGGAGATGGGATTCTTCTGTCTTCCCGCGGAGGGCGCGAACGTCTGGATCGAGTTCGAGCACGGCGATCCCGACTATCCGGTGTGGACCGGATGCTTTTGGGGTGCCGCGACCGATATGCCGCCGACGCTCAACCTGCCGGACCCGTACAAGAAAATCATGCTCCAGACCGACGGCGGGCACCGCATCGCGCTCGACGACACGCCGGCGATCGGCGGCATCTCGCTCGAGACCAGCGACGGGATGAAGATCACCATGAACGCGACGGGGATCACGCTCGACAACGGCATGGGCGCGAAGATCGAGCTGCTCGCGACGACCGTGCTCGTCAACGACGACGGGCTGATGGTGATCTGATGCCTGCTCCGATCGTGCAGCTCGGCGCCGTCGTCATGTGCTCGCACGCAGGCACCGCCACGCCGCTCGTCCCGAGCACGCGCGTGCTGGCGTCGGGGCAGCCGGTCATCACGATCACGAGCCCGTGGGCGGTCGCCGGCTGCGCTTTGACCCCCAGCGGCGGACCGTTCTGCGTGACCGGACAGGTGATCGTGGGCGCCACGCGCGTCCTCGCCGGCGGGATGCCGGTGGTCGTCCAGACGTCGACGTCGGTGTGCGTCGCGACGGGATCGCCGCTGATCTTCGTGAGCGCGCAGCTGAAAGCGATCGCGACGTGATCGAGCTCGCCTATCCCTACCGGTTCGACGAGAACACGGGCCGCACCGCGACGGCGACCGAGGAACGGCATCTGCGCGACCTCATCGAGCAGGTGCTGTTCACCAATCCCGGCGAGCGCGTCAACCGGCCGAACTTCGGCTGCGGTCTGCTCCGGCTGATCTTCGCGCCCAACAGCGACGTGCTGGCGGCCGCGACGGAGCTGACGGTGCAGGGTCAGCTGCAGCAATGGCTCGGCGACCGGGTCCGCGTCGATGCTGTCGACGTGCAGAACGTCGATTCGACGCTGAAGGTCACCGTCAAGTACGTCGTCGTCGCGACGCAGCAGCGCGCGGTCGCGGCGTTCGAGCGCACGGTGGCATGAGCAGATGACGCCGACGGTTCTCGACGATCCGCGCCGTGCCGCGGTGCTCGCGCAAGAAGGCGTCAACGGACTCGATCACGTCGAGCTCGAGCGCGACGGCCGAACGCTGCGGCTGACGTTTCTCAAACCCGTTGACGAGGACTCGTTGCGGCCGGTGAACGTCCTCGTCACGGGCGGCGAGATCCCCGAGCGCATCCGGGTGTTCGACGTCGACATCGCGGAACGGTCGAGCGACGTGCGCGTGACGCTGCAGCGCTCCGGTGACCGCTCGGCGTACACGGTGCACCTCGTCGACGAACGGGATGCCGCGCGGCCGCCGGAAGGCTACGACGTCGTCCTCTCGCACGCGACGTTCCGCTTCATCACCCCGGAATCGGCGCCGCAAGCGGCGATCGACTGCGAGCGCCCGCCGATTGCGCTCGTCGAAGAGGCGCCGCTGCCGGAGATCGACTATCTCGCCAAGGACTACGCGAGCTTCCGGCGGCTGATGATCGAGCGGCTTTCGCTGCTGGTTCCGGATTGGCAGGAACGTAATCCGGCCGACCTCGGCATCATGCTCGTCGAGCTGCTCGCGTACGCCGGCGACTATCTCAGTTACGAGCAGGACGCGATCGCGACGGAGGCCTATCTGTCCACCGCGCGGCGGAGAACGTCGGTGCGCCGGCACGTGCGGCTCATCGACTACGACGTCGGCGAAGGCGCGAACGCGCGCGCGCTCGTGCACGTCGACGTCCGCGCCACCGAGCCGGCGTTCACGCTGGCGCGGGGCACGCAGTTCGTGACGGCGAGCAGGGGCGACGCCGACGCGAAGGTGTTCGAGAGCATGCACGACGTGCGGCTGCGCGGATCGCTCGCGGGCCCGTTCGCGGTCTACGCGTGGGGCGCGCGCGATTTCTCGCTCGCCGCCGGAGCCACCAGCGCGGCGTTGACGGGGCGCATCGAAGGACTGCACGCGGGCGATCTGCTGCTGCTCCACGTCCGTCCCGGCGACGCGCCCGACATCTATCATCCCGTGCGTCTCACGACGATCGAGCACGCCGGCGATCCGATCGGCGGCGCATTCGCGCCCAAGCCGCGGCACGGGCCCGCCGCGCTCACGATCATAACCTGGCATGCCGACGACGCGCTGCCCGCGGAGTTCCCGGTCGCGCGCACCGACGACGACGGCGAGGACGTGGTGTACCGGTCGGGGCTGACCACGGTGCTCGCGAACAACGTCGTCGCCGACCACGGCATGACGGTCGATGACGAGCTCGGCCGCGCGACGGCGTCGCGCTTCCGGCCGCTGCTTCCGCGCCGCCCGCTCGTCTTCGCGCAACCGTTCGACGCGAGCTCCGCGGCGCGCGCGCTCGAGCCGGCGGAACCGGCGGCGGCGTACGTGCGCGTCTCGTCCGACGGCGACGCGGGGACGACGGTGTGGACCGTTCAGCCGGATCTGCTCGAAAGCGACCGGCTCGCGACGGACTTCGTCGTCGAGGTGGAAAACGACGGTTCCGCGACGCTGCGCTTCGGCGACGGAGAGTTCGGGCGAATCGCCGAGCCGGGCGCGCTCTATCGTGCGACGTACCGGATCGGCGGCGGTATCGCCGGAAACGTCGGCGAGCGAAGCATCGCCGGTCTCGCGCTGCCCGACGAACGGATCGAACGCGCGTACAACCCGCTGCCGGCGACCGGCGGCGCCGCGCCGGAGACGCTGGAGCACGTGCGCGAGCACGCGCCCGACGCGTATCGCGAGCAGCGGCGCGCGGTCACCGCGGACGATTACGCGGTGCTCGCGGCCGCGCACGCGGACGTGCTGGACGCCGCGGCGGAGATGCGCCGCACCGGCGGCTGGGAGACCGTCTTCGTCACCGTCGACCGCCGCGGCGGCGCACAGGTCGACGCGCCCTTCCGCGCGGCGATGCTCGCATATCTCGACGGCTTTCGCCTCGTCGGTGCCGAGCTCGAGGTCCGTGGCGCGCGCGAGGTGTCGCTGCACGCCGGCGTCGACGTCCGCCTGCGCGCCGGGTATCGCGCGCCGGACGTGCGGTTCGCGGTCGAGTCGGCGCTGGCCGCGTTCTTCACGCCGGATGCGTTCGCGATGGGCGATCCGGTGTACGTCTCGGCCGTCGTCGGCGCCGCCGCGGCGGTCGAAGGCGTCGCTTCGGCAAGCGTCGTCGCACTGGAACGGCTGGACCGAGCCGGCCCGCCGCTGCCTGCGGACGGCGTGCTGAAGCTCGCGCGCTATGAAAAAGCGCGCGTCGCGAACGACCCGCGCTTCCCCGACCGCGGTTCGATCGCGGTGCGCGTGACGGGTTCGTGATGATCGCGCCCAACCGTCCCGGTCTGAGCGAGATCGCGTACCGCAGCGGCACGCACGCGACGTTCAAGCGCGCGCTGCTTGTGGCGCTGTCGGCCGAATCCAATTCCGCGTTCGGCAGCCTGACGACGCGCGAGGACGACGACTTCACGATCGCGCTGCTCGACGCGTGGGCGGTCGTCTCCGACGTGCTGACGTTCTATCAGGAGCGCCTGGCGAACGAGTCGTATCTGCGCACCGCCACCGACCTCGAGTCGGTCACCGGCATCCTGCGGCTGATCGGCTACGATCTGCACCCCGGCGTGTCGGCGGAGGCGCGGCTCGCGTTCTCGCTGCAAGCGGCGGGATCGGTCGCGCCCGGCGACACGGTGACGCTTGCCGCCGGATCGCAAGTGAAGAGCTTGCCGGGTCCCAACCAGCAGCCGCAGACGTTCGAGACGTCGGCGGCACTCGACGCCGTGCCGCAGCTCAACGCGATCCCGCTGCGGACGCGCAAGGCGCAAGAGGTGCCGCACGCGGGGTCGCAATCCATCACGCTGTCCGGCCCGGCGTCCCGGCTGAAAAAAGGCGACGTGCTCGTGATCGTGCCCGCGACCAAATCGCCGCTCTACGCGGAGGTGAAGGACGCGACCGCCGATCCGGTCACCGCGACCACGACGGTCGAGCTGTCGGCCGTGAAGCCGCTCGATCCGAAAAATGCCGCGCCTGCCGCCCAGCGCAAGCCGGTGTCGGTGCCGACGGAAGAGGTGCTCGCGCGCGCCGCGCGATCGGGCGCTCCGACCGCGGACGCGATCCACAGCGTCCTGCACGAGATTTTCGGCGCGCAGGCGCTCGGCGGCGCAGGGACGACGAAGGTGTACGCGCTGCGCACCGCCGCGCATCTGTTCGGTTACAACGCGCCGGACTATCGCTCGATGCCCGACGCGATCAAGTCCGCGTACGGCGACGCGCAGCACAACGCCGACGACTGGCCGTTCCAGTATCCCACGCTGAGCTCGGTCTCGGTCGGAGTTACGACGCCGGGGACGCAGACGCAGTCCGGGTCGCTGTCTACGTCCACGTCGACGTCCACGTCCACGTCCACGTCCCCGTGGACGTCCGGCCTCGGGGCGCTGGGCCGGTTGATCGATCCGCAGTCGCCCATCAAAGTGCTTTTGCCGTTGGTCGTCCGGTTTGTGCGACTCGTGCCCGGCGCGGCGCCCGGCGGGCCTACGACCCCACCGGTGACGGCCGACGACGCACCCGGCGACACCGACGAAGGCCACGAGCTCGACGAGCGCCGCCGCCAGGCGGGGGTGAAGATCGGCCCGATCCCGCTCGACCGCAGCTATCCGATCGCACCGGGCGACTGGGTCGCCATCAAATGGCCCGACGGCGAGATCTTCTTCTCGACGGTCGCCGGCGCGAAAAACGGATCGTTCAGGGCCTTCGGCCTCAGCGGCCCGTCGACGCTGCTGACGTTCGACCAGCAGGGATACTCGTATCCGGCGGACGGCATCGACGAAGTGCGCGGCGCGCTCGTGTTCGTGCAGAGCGAGGTGCTGACGTTCGCGGACACGGTGCCGCTGACGACCGAGGAGCTGGGCCTTCCGATCGAGCGCACCGTGCCGCTCGAGCTCGACGGCCAGTTCGTCAAGCTCGTCACCGGCCGCAGCGTCATCGTGACCGGCACGATGCCAGACGCCGTGGCCGGCGTGGTGACCGTCGCGCATGCCGGAAAGACGAGCGCGTCACAGCTCGTGCTGTCGGAATTGCCGGTTCCCGCGACGACGATCACCATCGACTTCGATGCGTCGTCGTCGCCGTTCGCCCACCCGCCGACGCGCGCGTCGGCGAAGATCTATGCGAACGTCGTCACTGCGACGCACGGCGAGTCGGTGAGCGAAGTGCTCGGCAGCGGCGACGCTACCGCGGTGAACCAGACGTTCACGCTGAGCCACAGCCCGCTGACCTACGTTCACGATCCGCAAGCACCCGGAGGCATCGCTTCGACGCTGGCCGTCGAGGTGAACGGCATCGTGTGGCAAGAGATTCCGTCGTTCGTTCGGGCCGGCCCGCGCGATCATGTCTACGTCACGCGCACGGGACCCGGAGGGTGGACCACCGTGCGCTTCGGTGACGGGACGCACGGCTCGCGACTGCCGACGGGATACGAGAACGTCAGCGCGTTGTACCGCTACGGCACGGGCGCCGAGGGGAACCTCACGGTGAATCAGCTCGCGCTCCCGATCACGCGCCCGCTCTCGCTCCAGGCGGTCACGAACCCCATCCCGGCGAGCGGCGGCGTCCCGCCCGAAGATCGGGCAGGCGCGCAGCGCAGCGGTCCCGCGTACGCGCGCACCGCCGACCGCATCGTCACCGTGCGCGACTTCGCCGACTTCGCGCGCTCGAGCGGCGGCGTGATCGACGCGCGCGCCGAGATCGTGCACCGGCGGCCCGTCGACGCGCTCGTCGTCACGATCTCCGTTCCCGAGGAGATCGACAGCGACGGCATGCGAGCCGGACTGCAGGCGTTGCTGCGCGCGGACTCCGTCACCAACCTCGCCGTCCGCGTGGTGAAGTACACGCCGGTCACCGTGCAGATCGCGGCGACTGTCGCGGTCGACGCGGCGCTGCGCCAACAGGGTCCGGCGCAGGCGAAGCTGCTCGCGGACGTTTCGTCCGCGGTGGCGAGCGCGTTCGCGCTGTCGAACCGAACGATCGGCGTGCCGCTGTACCGCAGCGAGGTGATCGCGGTCATGCAATCGGTTCCGGGCGTCGTCGCGGTGACCGCGCTCAAATCGCGCGCCGACCTGAGGCAGGACGCGCCGCCCGCGGACGACATGCCCGACGTGATCCCCGCGGCACCGGCGACGATGGCACCGAACGGGGAGCCCGTGGGCGCGAGCGTCGTCACGGTCGACGCGCACACGCTGCGCGTGACGGTCGCTTGAGATGAACCGCCAATTCGACGCGGACGCGCTCACCGCACTGGTTCCGCTGATCTATCGCACCCGGGATGCGGAGCTCGCCGGGACGGGACGGAAAGGCCCGCTGCAATCGCTCATCGAGGTGCTGGCGGGCGAGATCGCCGTGCTCGAGGACGGTTTGGGAGAAGCGTACGACGACCTGTTCATCGAGACGTGCGCACCCTGGGTCGTGCCGTACATCGGGGATCTGATCGGCTACGTGGCGCTGCCCGGCAAGACGGCGCTCTCCGAACGCGCACAAGTCGCGCACCTGCTCGCGTACCGGCGCCGCAAGGGAACCCTCGCGATGCTGCACCAGAGCATCGCCGACACGACGGGCTGGGGCACGCTCGTGGTCGAGTACCTGCATCGCGTCGCGCTCACGCAGTCGATGGCGCGCGCGCCGTTCGCACCGTCGATCGCCGACGTGCGCCGAACGGCGAGCGCGACGCCGGCGGACGAGCTGTTCGCACCGGCGAAACGAACGGTCGACGTCCGCCGGATCGAGGCGGGCCGGGGCAGATACGGCACCGCCAACGTCGGCGTGCACCTGTGGCGGCTGCGGAGCTATCCGCTGCGCGACTCCGCGCCCGCGCCGGCGGCCGGCCATCACGCCCGCGCGTTCCACCTGCATCCCGCTGGCGTCGACACGCAGCTGTTCGCGTTCGCCGAGGACGCGCGGCCGTTCAGCGGCGGCGGCTCGCCCGACACGGTTCCGATCCCGCTCAGCCGCGACCGGCTGCGCCGCGAGCTGCACGTGCGCTACGGTGCGGATCGCGACGTGCTCGTCGTCGCGGACGGGCGCGCGATTCCGCCTGCCGAGATCGAGATCGGTTCGCTGGCCGGTCGCACGCGGGGCGCGTGGCCCGCGACGCTTCCAGACCGGTTCTGCATCGACCCGGAGCTCGGCCGCCTCGTCGTGCCGCACTACAAAAATCCGGTCGAGTCGGTTCGCGTGTCGTTCTGCTACGGTTTCAGCGCGGACGCCGGCGGCGGACCGTACGAGCGCTCCGCGACGCTCGACGAATCCGATGCGGGCTCGGTGCGGCTCGTTCACGGCGGCTCGAACGAGCTCGCCGCACAACTGCGCGATCTCGCGCCCGACACCGTCGTCGAGCTCACGGCGTCGTCACGTTTCGACGTTCCGCCCGACATCGAGCTCGCGGAAGGCGCGCATCTCACGCTGCGCGCGGCGGAGGGCGTCTGGCCCGTGCTCGCCGGGACGGAGCCGTTGCGCGTCATCGGCAAGCGCGGCTCGCGGCTCACGCTGAGCGGCGTGCTGATCCCCGAAGCGGGCGTGCTCATCGACGGTGAGCTCGATCAGGTGCGGATCCTCGATTGCACGATCGTGCCGCCCGGCCGCCGCCACGGACATACCGCGGTGACCCTCGGCGCGCACGTGCGCCGTGCGCTCTTCGCGCGGTGCGTCATGGGACCGATCGTCGCCGATGAAGATGTGGAGCTCGAGCTGGACACGTGCATCGTCGACGCCGGTTCGCGCGATCGGCCCGCGATCGGCCAGCGGGCGCGGCCGGCCGGTCCGCTGAGCGTGCGCGCGTGCACGGTGGTCGGCGACGTCGACACGGTGCTGCTCGCGGAGGCGTCCAATACGCTCTTCGACGGTGAGGTGCGGTCGCAGCGCTTCCAAGACGGATGCGTCCGCTATTCGTATCTCGCGCCGGGTTCCGTCGTTCCGCAGCGCTTCATGTGCCTTCCGCACCACGGCGAGCGCAAGCTCATCGTGCACATGACGTCCCGGCACTACGGCGCGCCGGGCTACATGCAGCTCTCGGCGCAAACCTCGCGCGCGATCAGGCACGGCGCGGACGACGGCGAGGAGATCGGCGTCTTCCATGCGGTCTCGACCGCCGGACGCGAAGCCGCGCTGCACGCCGTGCTGGAAGACGCGGTTCCGATCGGGATACAGCTCGGAATCCGGTACATGACTTGAGGCGATGAGGAACACGCGATGAAAGCCGATGTAAGCCGCTCGACGTTCGACCCGCGCAAGCACTACGCGGGTGTCATCATGCAGCAAGGCCGCGTGCAGCTCGACGCCGATTGGAACGAGCAGCAAGCGATCGTGCGGCGCCGCCTGCGCGTGCAAGCGCAGGACCTGATCGGCGAAGCCGGAGCGCCGCTGCACGCGGCCGGGTTCGGAATCGCGCTGCACGAAGACAGCACGCGCTTGACGATCTCCGGCGGCCGCTACTACGTCGACGGCCTGCTGTGCGAGAACGAGCGCGCCGTCTGCTGGGACGAGCAGCCGTATCTCGACGTCACGGCGGAGCCGGAGCACGGCGGCGTCATCGCGCACCTCTACTATCTCGACGCGTGGGAACGGCACGTGAGCGCGCTGGAAGACCCGAACCTGCGCGAGGTCGCGCTGGGCGGCCCCGACACCACGACGCGGATCCAGAACGTGTGGCAAGTTCGCCGCATGCCGATCACCAAGCGCAGCTTCGTCGAGGACGCGGGCGAGCTGCGCCGCCGCGAGCACGAGCTCTACGAACGCCTTGGGGAGCTCGAGGAGACGTCCGGCGACCGCAGAGCGCTCGAAGCGATCCTCACCGACGTGCGAGAGATCGTCGAGATCGTCGCCACGTCGGGACACCGGCGCCCGACTCGGCTGCAGGAACAGCTCGAACGGCGCATCGACGAGCTCGTCGAGGAGCTGCAAGAGATCAAGGAGGCGCCGCCCGATCTGAGCGGGCTCGAGCATCTCGTGCACGAGCTGATCGAGACGGCGAGACCGTCGGAGGCGCAGGCGGAGCACCTGCGGCGCAAGATGCGCTCGCTCGACCGAACCGTCGACGAGCACGTGGGGCGCCACGCCGTGGTGCGCGCGCTTCGCAAGCTGGTGGCCGAAGCCGCGCAGCTCACGCTGCACGAGTTCGATTCGCACGCCGGTCACGTGCGAGCGATGGTCGAGGTGCTCGAACACGCACCGGAGTTCCGCCGCCGTGCGTTCGATCTGCTCGAGATGCTGCTGGACTACGAGCGCGAGCTCGACGAGCTGCCCGTCGATCTGAGCCGCGACGAAGAGATCCAGGAGTTCGAGTCGCTCCGCCGCAGGCGCCCGGGCGCGCTCGCTGCGCGGACCTACTCCGGCGAGGCAGGCTACAGCGGCCTCGACAACCTGTTGTACCGCGTGGAGATCCACGACCCGTCGGCGAGCGGCAAGCCGACGTTCAAATGGTCGAACGCGAACGCGTCGGTCGCTGCGCTGGTGCTCGAGGTCCAAGACGCGGATCTGCTCGTCGAGCCGCCCGCCGGCGACGGGATGGCGCTTTTTCCGCTCCAGGCCTTCGTGGAAATCTCCGACGTGCGGGCCGAGCTCGCCGGCATGGCGGGCGAGATCGCGAAGATCCTGGACAGCGACGCCGACCTCGGGCGGTTGAGCCTCGACGAGCCCGTGAAAGCGCACCCCGTGGACGAGCGCATCGTGATCGTGCGGCGCTGGAACGATACCGACGGCCATGCCCTGCGCGAAATCGAAGAAGGCACGTGGTACGAGCTCGAGCACGGAATCGAAGTGAGTTTCTCGCGGGGTTCGTACGCGACCGGCGACTACTGGCTCATCCCGGCGCGTACCGCGACGCAGTCGGTCGAATGGCCGCGCGACGGCGAAGGGCTGCCCGAACATCGCGAGCCGGCCGGCATCCGCCACCGGTACGCACCGCTGGCGATCGTGACGTCGAGCCCACGCGGTCTGGAAATCCGCGACAAGCGGCGGTTCTTCGCGCCGCTGACGCGCGGAGCTCCGCACGACCACGGCCACGGTGACGGTGACGGTGACCGCGACCGCGACCGCGACCGTGACGAGGCCGGGGAGCGGGAGACGCGCCGGCACGCTCTGCACGTCACGAACATCAACTGGGACAACGACGACGAGCTCGCGCTCGATTTGGAGAACGAAGGGCTGCGTGTCGAGCTCGACCGCGCGCCCGACCCGCAATCGATACAGCCGCAGGCGGTGGTCGTGACGGTGGAACCGTACGGCGACCGGCCCGATAACGCGAGCCACACGCCTGTCGTCCTCAACGGCGACCTGATGCTGGACGATCGCTCGATCGTCTGGCGCGCGACGCGCGACGTGAACGCGCGCATCATCGAGCTTCGCAACACGTGGCGGGTTCACAACGTGCTGCTGCACGTGCTGGTGAAGGGCCATGCCGTATGGGCGGACGACGGCGGAACGCTGATCTATCTCGCGGGCCGCGCGTACCACGTCCCTGCGCAAAAGCAACGAGGCGGCCTGCGCGTAAAGCTGCAGCTGCCGTCGCGCGGCGATGAGTCGGGCTCGGACTTCGAGGGCTGGGGTATCTTGTAACGCCGCCGACGTGAACCGGCCGGTTACGACGCGAGCTGCTCGTGAATCCAGTTGGTCCAATCACCGGGGATTTCCGGTGCTGCGAGCAGCTCGCGCAGGCGCGGGCGTTCGTAAAGATAGATTGTGAAAAAGTCCACCACGCGGATGCCGTGCGCCGGGCGTGCGACGATACGGATGTGGTCGCCGGCGGCGATCGTGCCGGGGTGTGTGATGCGCAGATATGGTCCGGGTCGCCGGGCGCGGCCGAACGTTTTGACGAAGTTCGGATCGCCAATTCGCGCCGCGAGCTTGAAGCATGGCACGCGCGGGCTCGACACTTCCAGCTCGGCGTCGCCGATCTCCCAGCGCTCGCCGATGACGGACTGGTTCACGTCGAGGCCGCTCGTGGTGAGGTTCTCGCCGAATGTTCCCGGAGCGAGAGATCGGCCGAGCTCGGTTCCCACCACGCGTAGTCTTCGGCGGCGTACGCATAGACGGCGCGGTCGACCCCGCCGTGGACGCTGCGGTCGGCCTGATCGTCGCCGGCGGCATTGATCCCTTCTAACCGCACGCGACCATGCGCGGGCTGCTTCACGATCGCGCTTGCGACCGTGCCTCGAGGCGTTTCGAGCTGTGCGACGCGCCCGACGTTTACCGACGTCACGCGCGCATCCGGTATGGTCATCACGATCTCCAGCGCTAACGAATTCGATTGCGGTGACCGCCCTGGGATGCAAGCGGTTTCAGCGCTGAATCAGTAGCGGACGGTCGCCGCGCGAATTACGTCTTGCGAGCGCGGATCAGGTCTGGGCGAGCGCGATGGCGGCTACGGTATCGACGACGAGCGGTTCGATCTGGAGTGCGGGGTCGATGTAGCCCGCAGTGACCGCGGCGTTCGATGACGTATCGGGAGCGTGCTTGAGGACGTGGTTCATCCCCTCGATCACCACGTAACGCGCGGCCGGAAGCGCGATCGTAGTCGCCGTAGCGGCCGCGGCGCTGGTCAAAACGAATGTCGAGCGTTTCATTCTGTGCCCCTACTGCCGTGAGAGGCCTAAGTTTGCGGTTCGGTATCGTATCACCGGTGCAGCGCGGTTCGAGGTAGCTCAGATCGCCGATTTCAGCTCCGCAAGCAAACAGCGAGAGCGTGACCCTCGGCTCGTCTGTTCGCGATCGCGACGATAGAGGCGGCGGGGACGCACGGGGGCAGACGGTCCAGGCGCTGCGCCACGCATGGGCCGGCGTTGGGATCAGGGTTCCTGCGCGGTGAGTCGTATCTTACGGATGAACGGCGATGGTATGGGTGTGGCTCGGTTCTCTAGGGTGTCATCACCGGCACACTGTGGAGCTGAAACGTCGCCCGAGGCTGGCCACCCTAATTCTCATGAGCTCGACCATAACGTTCCGGTCTCGCAAGGCGGATCAAATAATCCCACAAATTTGCAATCATCTTGCAGATCTTGTAATCGCCAAAAAGCAGGTAAATCGACTGAACAGTATGAGCGCTGGAAAGCACCGCATGCCGGTCCGGCTGCCGGCAAAGTATGAACCGCGATAAGATCGTAATAGACTTGCCTCCTGGAGTGGCGTCAACTGCTGAACTGCTGTGGGGAAAAAGCGTCGGACCGGATCAATACGAGCTTGAGAACGTCCCGATATGGGCCTATGGTCTCGCCTACGGAGATATCATAGAGACACGCCGTGGCGCTGACGGTAGAAGACATTTCGAGAGAGTACTAAAGCCGAGCGGCCTATTAACCGTCCGTGCAGCGGGGCCAACTGCCGATCGGGAAAAGTTCAGCGAACTCATCGAACTATTGCAGCGTCACGCGGTGGCTACGGAGCGATATTCTGCAAGCTACGCCGCATTTGCAATGGAGCCGGCGGCTTTCGCAGAGATAGAGCCCATAGTTGACGACGCCGCGCGTGGCGATGATATCCACGTCGAGGTTGCGAACGACGATTAAGAATCACCGACGTGATGCTCGCCCCTGGTGCGGTCAATCGCGATCTCCTAATTGATGCCGGGTGCGACGATGACGGCGCGTGCTTCGTCATCGGTGGCGGTATCAGTTCGCCGGCTGTTTCCATCGCGTCGAGGGCCGAAATGCCGTTGTTGTACGTGTCGCTGATCTCGTGGATTCTCCACGTCCATCGCGGCGTCGGTTCCCGGGGTAGCGTCTGCGCGGTCGTCGCGAGAGCGGTCGCTGCGGCTAACACGACCGTGAGAAAGATGCGCCGAACGGACCGCTCTCAGCCGAAGACGAGCGCGCTCAGCAGGCACAGTGCCGCCGGGAGTCCTTGGATCAGCAGGATGCTGCGCTTCACTGTCAGTCCACCGTAGATCGCCGCGACCAGCACGCACGTCGCGAAGAAGATCACCAGCGGCCGGCCCAGCACCGGCCCGGCGAAGAGCGCCCAAATCAGCCCCGCAGCCAAGAACCCGTTGTACAGCCCCTGATTCCCCGCGAACGACTTCGTCGCTTCGGCGAACTCCGCCGTCGTGCCGAATGCCTTGCGTGTCCGTGGCTGCGTCCACGCGAACATCTCCAAGTACAGAAAGTACACGTGCTCCAGCGCCACGACCGCCGCGAGAACCAGGGTGATCGTGTGCATGGTGGTTTCTCCTCAGCCCGCTAGCCGACCAGCGCCGCGCAGACGTTGCCGCGCGTGTCGCGTTTGATCATTGCGATCACGTCGTCTCCCGGCTGCAGCGTCGTGTCGCCGTTGGGGACGACCACATCGCCGCCGCCGCGGTCCACTGCGACGATCACGCTGCCGCGCGGGAGCGACACGTCCGCGATGCGCTTGCCGCGTGCCGGCGACTTGTCGCTGATGCGCAGTTGCACCAGCTCGAGGCCGCCGCGGCCGACCTTCGCCAGCGGCTCGAGGTTGCTCGCGTTCACGCGCTCGTCGATCATGTTGAGGATTAGCTCGGTCGATGAGATCACCACCACCGGGCGGTCGCGGTCGAGCGACTCGAAGATCAGCTTGTTCTTCGGGTTGTTCACGCGCGCGATGCACTTTGCCGCGGAGTGCTTCTTCGTGATGATGCAGACCACGAGGTTGTCCTCGTCGTCGCCCGTGTCGGCCACCACCACGTCCGCTCGCGCCAGGCCCGCTTGCAGCAGCACGTTCGGGTCGCAGCCGTCGCCGACCACCGCGACGTCGCTTTCGAGCAGGTTCGTCATCAGTTGCGCCTTGCGCGCGTCCTTCTCGATGACGATCACTTCGTGCTGCTGCTTGATCAGGCCGCGCGCGAGGTACGTGCCGACCTTGCCGCCGCCGATGATCAGGATGAACATCGCGGCGCTACGCGCTCAGCCGCGATTGCGGTTGTGCCGACGAGAACGCCGTTGCGAACTGCGACAGCGCGTCCGGGGACACGATCGCGTTGATCTCGTCGCCTTCCACCAGCGTGTCGCCCGGCGCTGGGATGCTCACGCTGCCGAGCCGCCGGATCGCCGCGATGCGAATCTTTCCGTCGACCTCCACGTCGAACACGTGCTTGCCGGCCTGCGCTTTGGTCACCGTCGCGACCAGCGAGCTGAGCTTGCCGAAGTCGAACGAGGGGACCGATGCGTACGCGACGTCCTGCAGGCGGTCGCGGATCAGCTGCGCGCCGATCGTGGTGGGGCACCACGTCTCCAGGCCGAGCTCGCGGTAGAGCTGGCCGCGCGGCGGATCGTAGATGCGCACGACGATCT
The DNA here is from genome assembly GCA_028287565.1 of Vulcanimicrobiota bacterium. Lineage (GTDB taxonomy): Bacteria > Vulcanimicrobiota > Vulcanimicrobiia > Vulcanimicrobiales > Vulcanimicrobiaceae > Vulcanimicrobium. The sequence continues at coordinate 29,399 of JAQBPK010000016.1, read as the reverse complement.
TCGGGATGCGGAACATGCGCTGCGCGATCAGCGCCGACATCACGTTGCGGTTGTCGCCGTCGGTGACCGCGACGAAGCCGTCCGCGCGTTCCGCTCCGGCGCGCTTGAGCACGTCGTAGTCGACGCCGGTACCGACTTCGACCTGTCCGGCGAACCGGTTGCCCAGCCTTTTGAACGCAGCCGGGTTCTCATCCACGACGACGACGTCGTGCTTGTCGGCCACGAGCAGCTTCGCGAGGGTCGAGCCCACGCGCCCGCAGCCGACGATCAAGTATCTCATGGGGCGTCACCAGGCTTCGGTGCTACAGGGGTTGTTCCCCGGGGAGGAGAGGTGCCCCGGTCTGCGAATGCCGGGGTTCGGTCCAGCCCTCACCGGGGCGTAGCTCAGCTTGGTAGAGCGCTGCGTTCGGGACGCAGAGGTCACAGGTTCAAATCCTGCCGCCCCGACCACGTGAAAAAGCCGGCTCCCCCGCGGGGCCGGCTTTTTCGTCCCCTTGCTCAGTAGTTGACGTAGAACGGGCGCGTGAACTTCGCGTACAGATCCTCGACGCGGTGCATGCGGTAGCCGCCGAACCCGCCCGCCATCGTATAGCCCGGAGCCGGGTACGGCGAGCACGCGCCGGACTCGTTCCACTGCGAGTGGAACACCGTCCCGGGCGCGGGCGTGGCGCGCGTCGGCAGCGGATCGGTGACGAAGAGCCACGCGTGGGTGGCGTTGTACGCGTACACGCCGACTTGCAGGACCATCGCGTACCGCTTGGCGAGCGGCGGCGACTGAATGACGCCGAACATGTCGTTGCCGCTGCAGTCCGGCGTCGTGAACAGCGCCGTGCCGCCTCCGGTTGCCTGCATGCCTTGGATGTACTCGGGATACACGAGCAGCGGCGTCGCGTCGCCGCTCGCGAGGCGGTAGGCCACGTAGCCGCTGAGCTGTTGGGACTGGAAGCGCTCGTCGTAGTCGATGAGGTCGCCGAGCTCGTGGCCGCGCGCGTCCCAGACTTTGCGCACGCAGCACGGGCCGCTGGGCGGCGGGGTCGCCCGGTAGACGGGCTTGGACGCGGCCGGCGGCGCGGGCGCCGCCTCGGCGAGCGCGCCGAGGCCGAAGACGATGACGAGGGCCGCGAGCAGCGTGGATCGCATGCGATTCTCCTTCGGAACGATCACCCGCAGATAGGCTGAGCAACCGCTTGGCTTCCAGAGACGGGAAAGCCTGTGACCGGTCTGGGGGAGGTCCTCGCGGCGCAGGAAGCTAACGCCGCCTGCTGCTACTGACCCCTCACCCCCACGGGCCGCCGTTGTTCTCACGTTTCAGTCCCGCCGCCCGTCGCGTGCTCCGCGCCGCCGAGCAAGAGTGCCGGAACCACAACCACTACTACGTCGGCGCCGAGCACATGCTGTACGCGCTCCTCGAGGAGCACGACGGCACGATCGACGAGCGCCTCGCCGCCGACCGCGTCGTGCCCGCGAACGTCCACGCCGAGGTCAAGCGCGCGCTGGGGACCGGTGATGGGCGTACCTGGGAAGGCATCCTCGTGACACCTCGCGTCCGCAAGATCGTAGAAATCGCCGAAGGGCTCGCCGGAGACCGGGAGATCGAGCCCATCGACTTATTCGAAGCGATCCGCGCCGAAGGCGGCGGGCTCGCGGCCGACATCCTGAGGCGCGCATGGAACACCTGAGCCAGATCTTTCACGACCTCGTCGTCCACTTCGGCTACCCGGGGCTGTTCATCGTCATGTTCCTCGGGAACATCGGGACGCCCGTGGGCACCGAGGTCGTGATGCCAACGGCCGGCGCGCTCGCCGCGCAACGGCTGCTGCCCACCATCGGGACGATGCCGGGGTGGATCCTCGTGTCGATCGTCGGCACGGTCGCCGAAGTGTGCGGCGCTACCGCACTGTACGAAGTGGGCTATCACGGCGGGCTGCCGTTCGTGCACCGCTGGGGCAAGTACGTCGGCTTCAAGGAGAAGGAGCTTGGCCACGTCCAGGCGTTCTACAAGCGCTTCGGCCACTGGGCGGTGCTGCTGGCGCGTTTCGTGCCGTTCGTGCGCGGCGTCGCGTCGCTGCCCGCCGGGCTGTCGCGGATGCCGCTCGTGGAGTTCATTCCGATGACCGCGATCGGGTCGGCGATCTTCTGCTTCGGGCTCGCGTATCTGGGCGACGTCGCGGGCAAGAACCTCGATGCGATCACCGCGTCGCTGCACAAGGCCGCGCTCGCGATCGTCATCGTGCTCGTAGTGCTCATCGTCGCTGCGGTCGTGGTGATCCGCGCGCGCAGCAAGAAGAAGGAACCGGACGATATCGCCGCCTGAGGTGGTGTGGCGTCGCGCTTCCGGCGCGAAACGCCGCGGCCCGCTCGTCGTGCTGCTTCACGGGCACGGCGTGGACGAGCGCGACATCTTTCCGCTCGGTGAGATCTTTCCGCACGACGCGACGGTGGCAGCGATTCGCGGACCGATCGCGTCTGAGGGCGGGTTTCGGTGGTTTGCGCATCACGCCGTCGGCCGGCCGCAGGCCGCGTCGCTCGCAGACGGCATGGCGTACGTCGATGCGTGGATCGGCGCGCAAGACGCGAGCAGCGTGTGGCTCGTGGGGTTTTCCGGCGGCGCCATCATGGCGGCCGCACTGCTGGCGTCGGCACCGCAGCGCTATGCCGGCGTGGCGATGCTGCACGGCGGGCTGCCGTTCGACGCCGGTATTTCGCTGGACGCCGGAGCGCTGCGCGGATGCGAGGTGTTCTACGGCTACGGTGAAGCGGACGACGTGATGCCGCGCGCCCTGGTCAACCGCTCGCGCGCGTACTTGAGCGCGGAGAGCGGCGCGCACGTGGAGATTCACGGCTATCGTGCCGGGCACGGCATCCCGCCCGCCGAGGAGCGCGATCTCGCGCGCTGGTACGCCGCGCTGACGTAAGCGCAACGAGGCCTGGGGTCGTTCTGCTAGGGGCTTTCGGCTTGGTGAAGAAGGCGGGAGAGCCCCAGCTATGCTGCGGAGATCGTCATGCTCGCCTACGCCGTGCGCCCCTCAGGCAAGACTTCCGCGCCGTCGGCGTCGCCATGTGGTTGCCGAAGCGGTTCGCCGTGCGGTTGCAAGCACGAGGCCCGTGAGGGCCGAGTCTTGCCGGAGCAGACGCAAGCTCGCATGAGTGCGCACTTCGGGCGCAGCTTCGCGAACGTGCGCATCCACGCCGACGAACGTGCGGATGCGGCTGCGTCCTCGCGTCGCAGCCTGGCGTTTACGGACGGGGAGCACGTGTTTTTTGCGCCGGGCAGTATCAGCCGTTAACCGGTGCCGGACAGCGTCTGATCGCGCACGAGCTGGCGCACACGCTGCAGCGCCGAGCGACGCGCGGCGGCTTCGGTTCGAGTGCGGTCGACAGCGAGAAGGAGGCGCGCGGAGCGGCGCTCTCGTTCACGGCGGGACGTCCTGCCGAACCGATTCGTGGAGCGCTCGCGGGGGTCGGAATGCAGTCCGACATGGATGCCGGCGTCCCGGCCGATGCCGGGATCGTTGATGCGAACGCGCCTATCGCCGGCGTCCCGCCGCAGGCCGATACGGGAACCCCGCCGGAGGGCGATATGGGAACCCCGCAGCAGATTGGCCCTTCGACGTGCGGCACCGTGACGTGTCCCACCCCGCAAGCGCAGGGGCTTCTGCCCGTCAATCCCCACATCTCAAGCGGTTCGCTGTGCCGCGGGGCGTGCGGCCCCGACTGCCCGTCGACGTGCACCGCGGCGACGGTCATGTCGTTCAGCGTGCCGGATTCAACGGGTCGGTGTCATTCCACGTGCACGTACACGGGGTTGCGGTGCGGAAGCCACCAGGGCTGTCGCGAGCACGATGACTGCTATGATGCTGCCGACGGATGGCGGGCTCACCTCCGTTGCGACGCCACAGCCGTAGGGAAATATGGTATGCGGAATACGAACAGCTGGCGGACCGGAGGCGGACCGTACGACTCGTTCCTGAATTTCTACAACCTCGGCGTCGCGAGCGGGCCGGTACCGAACTAGCCGGAGTGCCGGCGTGACATCGTAGCGGTCGCGTCGTATCATCAAGGGATGGCCGTCGAACCGGCGCGGCTCGAACGCACCTTAGCGCAGCTTCCCGACCTGCCCGGCGTCTACATGATGATCGGGGCGGACGAGCGCATCCTGTACATCGGGAAGGCCGTGTCGCTGCGCAACCGGGTGCGGTCGTACTTTCAGGACTCGGCCGCGCACGAGTACCGCACCGTCAAGATGGTCGAGCGCGTCGTCGACGTGCGCACGATCGTCGTCACCAACGAGGTCGAGGCGCTCATCCTCGAGGCGAACCTCATCAAGCGCCACCAGCCGCCGTTCAACGTGCGGCTGCGCGACGACAAGCGGTTCCCATATCTCAAGGTGACCAACGAGCCGTTTCCGCGCGTCGTGTTCACGCGCGTCGTCAAGGACGACGGCGCGCGCTACTTCGGGCCGTACACCAACGCGCACGGGCTGCGCGAGCTGATCGATCTCGTGCGCATGGTGTTCCCGCTGCGCACGTGCCGCGAGCCGATCGACGGGCGCCGCAAGCGGCCGTGCCTGCAGTATCACATCAAGCGTTGTCTCGCGCCGTGCGTGGGTTATCAGTCCGAGGAAGACTACGACCGGCTCGTGGACGAGGTCGTGCTGTTTCTCGAAGGGCACTACGATCCGCTGATGGTGCGTTTGCAGCGCGAGATGAGCGACGCGGCGGAGCACTTCAACTTCGAGGCGGCCGCGCGGCTGCGCGACCGGATCATCGCGGTGCGGCGGACGATCGAGGGGCAGAAGGTCGTGTGGCGCTCGCGCATTGACGCCGATCTGATGGCGCTCGCGCGCGCGCAGGGGCAGGCGTGCGTGGAAGTGTTCATGGTGCGCGACGGCAAGCTGCTCGGGCAAGAGTACTTCATTCTTGAAGGCGCCGGCGAGCGCAGCGACGACGAGATCATGTCGCAGTTCCTCAAGCAGTTCTACACCGCGCGGACCGGTAATTTCGGGATGGACGCGGCGTACAGCGCGGAGATGACCGGGTCGCCGCTCGCGCTGCGCGCAGCGCGCGATCAGCAGGCGCCAGTAGCGGTGAAGGCGCGCGCACGGCAGCGGCGCGGTTTCGAGGCCGCGGTGCCCAAAGAGATTCTCGTCGAGGCGATGCCGGACGACGCGAGCGTGATCGAGGCGTGGCTCACCGAGATCAAGGGCGTGCGCGTGCGCGTGCTCGAGCCCCAGCGCGGCGACCGGCGCGATTATCTCAAGCTGGTGAAGAAGAACGCGGAGCAGAACCTGCGCGCGTTTCTCGCGCACCAGGAGGCGACCGAAAGCGCTTCGGCGAGCGCGCTCACCGAGCTCGCGGCGGCGCTCGACCTGCCCGAGCCGCCGCACCGCATCGAGTGCTACGACATCTCGAACATCCAAGGCACGAACTCCGTCGCGTCGATGGTCGTGTTCATCGAAGGGCGGCCGAAGAAGAGCGACTACCGGCATTTCAACATCCAGGCGGTGCAAGGGCCGGACGACTTCGCCTCGATGCAGGAGACGCTGCGCAGGCGTTTGCGGTATCTGCGCCAGGACGCCGACCGCCCGCCGGTGGCCGACAGCGACGTCGCGACCAAAGCGATCGAGACGCAGGCGCGCAAGCACGAGCGCTTTCACCAGAAGCCCGACCTGCTGCTGATCGACGGCGGAAAGGGTCAGCTCAACGCAGTTGTCGACGTGATGCGCGAGATGGACATGTGGGGCATCCCGGTCGCCGGCTTGGCGAAAGAGCACGAGTGGCTGTTCGTGCCGGGCAACGGCGAGCCGATCGTGCTGCCGCCGGGCTCGCCGGCGCTGCACATGGTGATGCGCATTCGCGACGAAGCGCACCGCTTCGCGATCTCGCACCACCGCAACAAGCGCGGCAAGGCGATGACGAAATCCGTGCTCGACACGCTCGACGGCGTGGGCCCGGTCCGCAAGAAGCGCTTGCTCAACGCGTTCGGGTCGGTGCGGGCGATCAAGAACGCGCCGGTGGACGAGATTGCGGCGGTCAAGGGCATGACGGCGGCGCTGGCGTCGTCGGTGAAGGCGGCGCTCGGCGGTTAGCCCGCTGCATTCTGCGCCGCGTTTCCCGCATCTCGCGCAGCGATCCGGGACGTCCGCGCGGCGCTTTGGTACCGTGTCTTCATGGCACGTCCCATCATGGTCGCCGTCGGCGGCGATTCCGGTACCGGCAAGGCGACGCTGTGCGCCGGCTTGCGCGCGATCTTCGGCGAGGACCGCTGCACCGAGGTCCGTCTCGACGGGTACTTCGGGCTCAACCGCGCGCAGCGGTACGCGGTCGGCATCACCGCGCTCGACCCGCGCGCGCACGACTTCGCCGCGATGGACGAAGGGCTGCGCACGCTCGCCGACGGCGGCGCGATCGATAAGCCCGTCTACGATCATCTGCTCGGCTCGATCAACGGCGTGGAAACCGTCGAGCCGCGCGAGATCGTGCTCGTGCAGGGGCTGTTCCCGCTGTACACGCGCGTGCTGCGCTCGCTCTTCGACGTGTCGGTGTGGCTCGAGCCCGATCCCGATCTCAAGCTGGCCTGGACGATCCACCGCGACATCACCGAGCGCGGCTATCGCGAGGACCAAGTGCGCGCGGAGCTCGAGCGCCGCAAAGCGGACTACGAGAAGTACATCGCGCCGCAGGCCGAGTACGCCGACATCCGCGCGGAGTTCACGGCGCGCGGCGTGACGTTCCACAAGAGCAGCCGGCTCGAGCCGCTCGACTACCACGATTTCGCGAGCACCGCGACGCGGCTGCGGCTCGTCGACGACGGCCCGGGCCCGTATCCGCGCTCGATCACCGAAGTGGACGCCGGTATCGACGAGCAGACCGCGCGCACGATCGCGGACGCGATCTGGAGCCGCATCGGCCACCGGCACGCATCCACGCGGCCCGCGCAGCTCGGCACGCATTCGGGCACGGGCGGCAAGCAGACGTCGCACACGCTCGCGCTCGCGCAGCTGCTCGTCGCGCGCCGCATCGCGCTGGTCGCCGACCATCTGTCGGGAGCGGTCGCCGTTTGAGCTGACCGCCGCGCAGGTGAAATCCCCGCGCGCGGGCTAGTTCTCGCGCAGCGGGGAGCTCGATCGGAGGTCGCCATGCGTGCTCTCGTGTCGCGCCTCGTCGTCGCGCTGATGCTGCTTGCAGCGGTCGGTGCATCGCCTGTGCCCGAGACGCCTTCCGCGAGCGGCGGTCCGTACGGCGTGAACCTCGTGCGCAACGGCGGCGCCGAGGACGACGCCGGAATCAGCGATCCCAACGGCACGACGCATCCCGCGTGGTGGACCGCGGTCGGAACGACGCCGTTCGCGCTGGTGTTTTTGTACGGCGCGGCGGGCGGCTATCCGACGGCGGCGACGCCCGGCTCTCCGCGGCGCGGCAAGAACTTCTTCTACGCCGGAAACGTCCAGCGCGCGCAAGCGGCGCAGGACGTGATGCTGCCGGACGCTGCGGCCACCGACATCGACCGCGGCCGCGCGACGTACACGCTGTCGGCGTGGCTGGGCGGATACGGAGGACAGCACGACAACGCGACGGTCACGCTCGTGTTTCTGAGCGCCGCCGGCGGCGTGATCGGCTCGCCTGAGACGGTCGGTCCCGTGACGGCGGCCGAGCGCAAGAACGTCACGGCGTTCTTGCGGCGGGCGGCGCCGGCGCGCGTTCCGGCGGGGGCGCGAACGGCGCGCATTGTGATGACGATGCTGCGAACCGACGGGTCGAGCAACGACGGCTACGTCGACGACGTGTCGCTCGTGCTCGGCCGCGCGCCGTAGTGCGGTTCGGCCGCGTCCGCCGGGCGGTTTCTAGCGGTATGGCGGTCGGCGTGGCGAAGGGGAAGTGATGATCGGACTGCTCATTCGGTTGGTGGTCAACGGGCTCGCGCTCATCTGCGTGGCGTACGTCGTGCAGGGGATCCACGTCCACGGGCTGGGCGGCGCGATCCTGGCCGCGCTGATCCTGGGCATCGTGAACGCGGTCTTGCGCCCGATTTTGATCGTGCTGAGCCTGCCGCTCGAAGTGCTCACGCTCGGGCTGTTCACGCTCGTGATCAACGCGCTGCTGTTCTGGCTGGTCGGCGCGCTGCACGCCGGGATGACGGTCGACGGGTTCTGGCCGGCGTTCTTAGGTGCGCTCGTGCTGTCGATCGTGTCGTGGGTGATCTCGCTGTTCACGCGCGGCGCCGAAAGCCGGCGCGCCTGATGGAGCGCACGCAGAAATTGCTGACCATCGCGCTCGCGGTTCTCGCGCTCGACGGATGCCGCGGACCGTCGCAGCACGCGGCCGGGCCGGGGCCGACGTCCTCGCCGGGTTCGTCGTCGCACGGAGGCGGGCACGGGTCGGGATACTATCACAGCAGCGGCGCCGCGGGCGCGTTCATCGGCGGCGCGGCGGGGAGCAGCATAAACCGCCGCTATCCCAACGCGGTGAACCGTGGTGGTACGATCGACCGCACGCTCGGCGGCAACCGCCGTAACGCCGCCGGCGGCGAAGGGCGCAGCGGCGGTTCGCGCGGCTTCTTCCACGGCGGCGGGTTCGGCCATGCCGGAGGGTTCGGCGGCGGCGGCTGACGCCGTCGCGTTCTGGGAGAGCTATCAGGGCCATCCCTACGCGCTGCCGGACGCGGTCGTGCTCGGTGCCGAAGACGTTCACGCGATTCGCGCGGCGGCGCGCGATGCGTGGTCGGTGTACGCGCGCGTTGCGCGGCTGCTGCGCGCGCTGCCGGACGACGGATTGGAAGCGCTCGGGATTCCGGCCGCGGCGTACGACGTCGTGCGCTTGCGCGACGAGCGCGCGGGCGAGACGCTCGTCGCGCGGTTCGATTTCCTGCGCGACGGCGACACGTACCGCGTCGTCGAGCTGAACGCGGAGACGCCGTTTTTCATGGTGGAGTCGTTCGTGGAGAACGGGCGGCGCGCGCGGGCGTGCGGTCTGCGGGATCCGAACGACGGCGAGCGCGAGCTCCTCGCCGGCGCGTTCGCCGCGGCGCTGCAGCCGTTGCGCGCCGGAGCTCGGATCGGCGTGGTTGCGACGAACGTGTACCGTGAGGACATCGGCACGGCGTACATGCTGCGCGATCTGATCGCTTCGGTCGTCGATGCTGATGTCGTGTTCGTGCCGGTGCACGAACTCGCCGTGGTGGACGGTGAGGTGTGCGATGCGGACGGGCGGCTCGACGTGCTGTACCGGTGCTATGCGCTCGAGCACTTCGCGGCCGATCGCGACGGCGGCGCGCTGTTCGATGCGGTCGCGCGCGGCGCGTGCCGGCTGCTGAACCCGCCGTCGGCGCTGTTGCTGCAGTCGAAGGCGACGCAGGCGCTGATTTGGGGACTCTACGAGCAGGGTGAATTCTTTGACGAGCGCGAGCGCGATGCGGTGCGGCGGGTGTTCTTGCCGACGTACCTCGACCGGCCGGAAGACGGCGCGTCGTACGTGCGCAAGCCGGTGCTCGGGCGTGAGGGAATCGGCGTCGCGGTGCTCGACGCGGCGGGCGCGGAGATCGCGCGCGGCGAGCGCACGATCCGGGTTTACGACGCGCAGCCCGCGGTGTTCCAGCGCTACGTGCGCGCGCCGCGGCGGCGCGTGCGGCGTTCGGACGGTCTGGAGATCGACGGCGAGGAGCTGACGACGTGCTTCGTCGTCGGCGGGCGGCCGAGCGCGGTCGGGATGCGGCTGGGCGGGGCGGTGATCGACGCGTGGAGCTATTTCGCGCCGGTCGGGGTTCGGTGAGGTAGTGTTCTTCGATCCGTACGTCTTCGCGAAGCCCTTCCTGCACAGCCTCGATCCCGAGGATGCGCACGAGCTCACGCTGTGCGCGCTCGAGCTGGGCGTCGTGCCCGGCCAGCCGCGCGGCGACGATCCCGTGCTCGCGACGACGCTGTTCGGGCGGCGGCTGTCCAACCCGATCGGGCTCGCCGCGGGGTTCGACAAGAACGCGCGCGTGTACGAGCGGATGGGTGCGCAGGGGTTCGGCTTCGTGGAGGTCGGCGGCGTCACGCCGCTGCCGCAGCGCGGAAACCCGCGTCCGCGCGTGTTCCGGCTGCCCGAAGACGGTGCGGTGATCAACCGCATGGGATTTCCGAACGAAGGCGCCGCGGCGATGGAATCGCGGCTGCGGCGCAAGGGCCGGCCCGGGATCGGCTTCGGAATCAACCTCGCTTCGAACGCCGACAGCGCCGATCCGGCGGACGATTTCGTCGGGCTCGCGCGCCGCTTCGCGCCATATGCGGATTATCTCACGCTCGACGTGTCGTGCCCGAACACCGCGAACGGTCAGGTGTTTCAGGATCCTGCACGGCTCGCGGACTTGCTTGCGCGCTTGGCCGCGGTGGAGTGGGGCGCGGCGCGGCCGGCGCTGGTCGCGAAGCTGTCGCCCGACGTGGACGACGCGCTGCTCGAGCGGCTCGTGACGACGCTGCTCGGCGCGCGCATCGACGGAATCATCGTCGCGAACACGACGCGCGCGCGGCCGGCGGACTTGCGCGGTGCCCGTGCGCACGAGGCCGGCGGGTTGTCGGGGACGCCGCTGTTCGGGCCGTCGACCGCGATGCTGGCGCGCGTGCGCGAGATCACTGCGGGCGCCGTGCCGCTGATCGCGGTCGGCGGCGTCGCCAGCGGCGCGGACGCGTACGCGAAGCTGTGCGCGGGCGCGAGTGCGGTGCAGCTGTATACCGGCCTGATCTACGGCGGAACGGCGCTCGTGACGCGCATCAAGCGCGAGCTCGTCGCACTGCTGCGGCGCGACGGATCGCCGTCGATCGCAGAGATCGCCGCCCGATAGAGGAGCGCGCCTGCGTTCGCTGTACCGTTGGAGGAAATCGCATGCGTGACGGGAGGGCGAGCGTGGACGTGACCGACGAGGCTTGGATTCGGCTGCCGGGTGACGATGAGATGCGCGCGCAGGGCTACGGCACGAAGCCGCATCCGTACGACTTCGGGTTCATCCCCGGCATGTCGCGGCTGCGCACCGCGCACAAGCGCATCGGACCGAAGATGGGCGAGCTGTTCCGCGAGATCATGTTCGGCGACGGCGTGCTCACGCGCGCCGAGCGGGAGATGATCGCGGCGGTCACCGCGGCCGCGCAAGACTGCCGGTATTGAACGGAGTCTCACGCAGAGTTTCTGCGTGTCGAGTCCGCGGATCACGCGCTGGTCGGCGCGATCAAGCGCAAAGCGTGGCGTGAATTACCCTCGCTAACGGCGCGCGAGCGCGCGCTGTGCGAGGTCGCCGAGACGCTCAGCGCTACGCCCACGCGCATGACGCCGGAGTCCTGGCAGCCGCTGCGCGACCTCGGTTTCGACGATGAGGCGATTCTCGAAGTCGTTCACGTGGTGGGGTTGTTCAACTACTTCACGCGGCTGGCCGACGGCGTCGGCTTGCGGCTGGACCGGCAGATCGAAGAGGCCGGCGAGACGGAGACCGCCATGCGCCGGCCCTGAGTTCGCCGCTCGCCGGGACTATTTGACCGCGCGGAACAGGAACGAGCCGCTGATCTTGTGCGCCATCGTGTGGATGTCGCCGCGCATCGAGCGCAGGTCGCGGTCGAGTCCGCGCAGGTCGGCCGACATGCCGCGCAGCTGGCGGTCCATGTCGCCCAGGCGCGCCTGGGTTGCGCCGAGGCGCACCAGCGCGGAGCCGAGATGGCGGTTGGTCGTGTCCAGCTTGGCGTTGGTCGCATCCAGCTTGGCGTTCGTTTGGGCCAGCGCTGCGCGGACGCGCACCAGCCGGCCGTCGACTCGCTGCAGCGTGGTCTGCATCGGCGCGAGACGATCGAGCTTGCGGCTCATGTCGTCGAGCGCGCCGAGCCGCTGGCCGACGCCGGCGAGCTGGTTGGTCATCAGGTGGAGGTGGACCAGCGCGTCGACCGTTGCGGCGGCGAGCGCGGCCGCGAGGATCGCGGCGACGACGATTCCGGTGTTGAGAAGGGTGCGTTCGCGGCCCACAGGCCGTCCGGCGATGGCTGCCATAACGGTGGCCGTTTCCCGGAAAGTCTGAAGGAACCATGAAGGCCGGCAGCGTGTTATAGAGAGCGCTGGTCCATATGGGCTCGCTCGAGGGGCTGAGTAGTCTCGACGGGGAGATCCGTGGCCGACGTAAGCAGGCGGAGTTGTGAGCCCTCCTAAAACGATCACAAGCGTTTTACACGCGAACAACGAATACGCTCTGGCTGCCTAAGTAATCTAACTTAGCAACCACCGTCAGCGAGGGGTAGCCGGATCCACCTCGTCGGCGGTCATGAAATCCGGCTAGGACGCGGAGACTTCTCCGAGATGCGTCCGAAACTCAACCGGAGATGCGGCGCGACGAATTCCTGTACCGAGAAGCCGGCGCGTCAAAGATAAAATCGGTGCTGAGCCTGGAGAAAGCGGCGGTTCGGCTTTTCGGACCCGGGGGGCGGCTCCCCGGCAGCTCCACCAATTTCAGAACACATCCCAACTGCCGGCCAGTCCACGTGAGCGACAGCCGGTGCTTGGGATGTTTCACTTTGCCGGCGCAGATCGGGCATGCGCGTGGGATGGCGCTGCGGGGATCTTGTAGTTCACCGCGTGCGCCGCGACGGCTTCAAGCAAGGTTTTCGAGAAGGCGGTAGGCCGGGCGATCTCTTCGCGGGCGCCGCTCGGTTCTACGCGGCATATCGCCGCGTGTATCCGCAGCCGGTCGTGGCGTACATGGTCGACGAATTCGGCCTCGACGGGCGCGGCCGGTTGATGGACGGCGGCTGCGGCACGGGCCAGTTGTTCCTCGTCCTGGCGCGATACTTTCACGGCGTGTTCGCATTCGATTCGGACGAAGAGATGGTGGCGCTCGCGCGCCGCGCGGCCGACGAGCACGAGCTCTCCAACGTTATCGTGAAAACCGCGAGTGCCGAAGAAATCGGCCCGGGGCTCGGAACGTTCCGGCTCGCGTCGTTCGCCGCGTCTTTTCACTGGATGGACCGGCAACTCGTTGCGGAGCGCGTCTACGATCTTCTCGAACCGGGCGGGTATCTCGCCGTGCTCGCGCCGGAAAGCGTGCACGCGGGTACAGAGGATTGGGAAGTTTTCATCCGCGAGCTGATCGCGAGGTGGCTAGGGCCGCGGCGCCGAGCCGGCAGCGGCATCTACAATCCGGCCGAGCGGCATGCGGAAGCGCTTGCGCGCACGCGATTTGCCGCAACGATAAAAACCGCCGGCATCTTCGTGGAAGAGACGTGGAGCACGGACGAGATCGTGGGCTGGCTTTTTTCGACCTCGTACGCGTCGCACGCCGTTCTCGCAGAGGACGCCGTAGCGTTCGAGCGTGAGCTGCGAGCAGGACTCGCTGCTATCGAGCCGTCCGGCCGGTTCACGAAGACGGCCGAGCATACGGTAATCTCGGCGAAACGCGTCCGCTAAGCCCCGTCCTGGCCGGCCCGTTTTCGTGAGTGCCAGGCACCTGGCATTGTCGTCCCTTACGCTAGGGCGGCAAAGAAAAAACGTGCCGCTCAGGCGGCACCGGGTGACGGATGAAGGTGGAAAATGGAAGCGTTCGCAGAGGTTGCGAGGACGTTGCGGCAGGTCGCGCACAGGCGGCCGCGGAGGCCTAAGGCGGTGCGGGGACCCAAGCGCCGCGCGTTTGCGGTGGACGGCGGCGAGCCGGTCGACGCGGCGCGCGCGCTGGCCGGGGCGGCATTGTACGAGTACGGCTACCGGCCCGTGCACCGCAAACGCATTGCGGACGCGCCGGCCACCGAGGACAGGAGCTGGTACTTCGCCTTCGACCCGCGCCGTGACGGCGTTCGCGACCGCGGCGCCGGTTCGGAGCTGACGTTCACGCACGCGATGATGCAGGCGATCCTGTGCGAGAAGCGTTTCGTGCAGTGCACGATCGACGGCGCGCTGTTCTCGTCGGATCTCACGGACGTCGCGCGCGAGCGGTGGCAGTCCGCTGACGAGAGCGCGCTCTGGGAGACGCGTCGTCCGGACGTGAGCGCGCGCGCCGTGCGCGCATCGAACCACCGGCTGAACGGCCGTCCGCTGGACGTCGAGATCGCGGTGACGAGCCATGCGCGCGCGCACGACGGTTTCGCCGAGCTCATCCAGTCCGAACGCGCATGTCTCGAATTGTGCGTCGTGCGGGATGCGAAGCGCGAAGCCGACCCCAACGCGCTCGAAGGCTACCTGCGCTCCGCGCTGCTCGGGGGAATTTTTCCCGCGCGGTGGATCGTCGCGCCGGACGGCGCTCGCGCCGTGCTCAGGCCGGTTCACGACGTCCACCGGCTCCTCGCGAAGCAGCGCGCTCGGGCACGCGACGACCTCGCGCGCGCGCAGATCGAGCTTGCCGCCGCCGCGGAGCAGCTGCTTCCACCCGAGCCGCTTGCCGAGGAGGAAGAGTTCCGCGACCGCGCCGCGCTCGCCCGGGTCGACGCGGAATGGGAAGCGCTGCTCGAGTTCGCAGAAAGCTACGACGGCGCTCGTGAAACGGCGTTGCTGGTCCCGCTCGTCGCCGAGGTCGTCGCGCCGGCATTGCGCGATCCACGGCTGCGCACGCGAACGCAGCGCCTCGTGCGAATTCGCGCTCAGGTTCGCGCGCGTTTCGCGCCGCGGCGCTCGGGCTTCATGAAGCGCGTCGAGGCGCTCGAACGCGCGCTGTACGCGCCGATGTCGCACGTCGCCGCACGGCGGGCCGACGCTGCGTCGCGCGCCGCGGTCGCGACCGCTTCGATCCGCCAAGCCGAAGGGCATCGCCGGCGCGTCGAGGCGTACCAGGCCAGGTTGGACGAGCTCGACGCGGCGGGCGCACGCGAGCTGTTGTTCGCGCCCGGCTCGTCGATCCGCGCGACGATCGCCTTCGAGCACCTCCGGCGCTTTGGCGACGGCAGCGAAGAACCACATTGCAGCGCGCTCACCGCCTAAGAGCGCGCGCACCGCTACCATCCCCGAGAACGTCCTCGTGCGCCCGTCTCGAAAATCGTGGGCGGCTCGTGCTAGGCTAGGAGGGATGTCCGTGACGGTACGGCCGCTCGAGCGGTCCGAATGGCGCATGCTGCGAGATATTCGGCTCTTCGCGCTGCAGACGGAGCCGGGTGTCTTCGCCAGCTCGTACGCGCGGGAGGCGACGCTCGCCGAAGAACAATGGCACGAGCTCATGCAGGGACCGGATCGCCAGGTGTTCGGCGCCTTCGACGGCGACCGGCTCGTCGGAATCACGGGCGTGGTGCCGTTCCGCGACGATCCCTCCGGCGAGACCGCGATGCTCGTGATGTCGTACCTGCTGCCGGAATACCGCCGGCGCGGCCTCTCGGCGCTGTTCTACGACGAGCGGTTCCGCTGGCTGCGCGAGCACCCGCAGTTCAAGCGCGTCGTGGTCTACCACCGCCGGTCGAACGAGGCGTCGCGGCGCGCGAACCAGCGCTACGGTTTCGTCCTGACGCACGCCGAGCCGACGACCTGGCCCGACGGCACCGTCGAGGACGAGGTACACTACGAGCTGCCGCTCGTTCCGCCGGAAACGACCGCGTCGTAACGGCGTTTGCAGCGGCGGATCGACCCTAGCGACGGCGAGCTGATCGTTTGGCAAGTTTCCTTGGCAAATCTCGCGCATCGTCCTGAGGATCGCGGGGGTATAGCAGGGTGATGAGATCGACGCAACAGCGCAAGACGAACTGGCCGGCGGGCGCGGTTCTGGTTCTGATCCATGCCGGAGCGCTCGCCGCGTTCTGGCCGGGATTCTTCCACTGGTCGTCGGTGCTCGTCATGGCGGTGCTGATGTACGTCACGGGCGGCATCGGGATCGCGCTGGGATTCCACCGCACGCTCACGCACCGCAGCGTGAAGCTGTGGAAGCCGCTCGAGTACGCGGTCGTGACGTGCGGAACGCTGGCACTGCAAGGTTCGCCGACCGACTGGGTCGTGACGCACCGCGCGCATCACGCGCACACGGACACCGACCGCGATCCGCATGACTCCAACGAGGGATTCCGCTGGTCGCACTTCCTGTGGATGGTCATGCCGAATCCGAACATGATCGTCGGCGAGGAGCGCCGCCGCTACGCGCCCGACATCATCGACGACCGCTATTACAACTTCCTCGACCGCTACCAGATCGTGCTCACGCTCGTGCTCGCCGGCGCGCTCTTCGCGTTCGGTGGGTTGTCGTGGGTCGTGTGGGGCATCTTCGTGCGGCTTGCCGCCGTGTACCAGTTCACGTGGCTGGTGAACAGCGCCGCGCACACGATCGGCTACCGCTCGTTCCGCACGCCCGACCGCTCGACGAACTGCTGGTGGGTCGCGCTCCTGGGCTGGGGCGAAGGCTGGCACAACAACCACCACGCGTTCCCGTTCTCCGCGCGGCACGGCTTGCGATGGTACGAGTTCGACGTGACGTGGCTGACCGTGAAAGCGCTGGCGGTGTTCCGCCTAGCGACGGATATCAAGCTCCCGACGCCGCAGATGATGCGGCGCCTGCAGCTCACGCCGCCGGTTCGCGCGCGCACGCGCTAAAAATCCCCGACGGCGCCCGCTGAGACGGAGCGCCGCGGCCTCCGGCGAAAGACGCCGGCGATGATCGAGGCGTACTTCGGTGTCGCGCGCGCCGGTTCGACCGTGCCGCGCGAGCTGCGCGCGGGGCTCACGACGTTCCTGACGATGTCGTACGTGCTGTTCGTGAACCCGCAAGTTCTCGGCAGCGCGATCACCGGCGTGGACAACCTCTTCGCCAAGCTGCTGATCGTCACGGCGCTCGCCGCTGCGATCGGCAGTCTGCTGATGGCGCTCGTCGCGCGCTATCCGTTCGCGCAGGCGCCCGGGATGGGCCTGAACGCGTACTTCGCGTACACCGTCGTTTTGGGCCAGCACATCGCGTGGCAGACGGCTCTCGGCGCCGTGTTCGTCTCGGGCGCGCTGTTCGTGCTGCTGTCGGTGCTCGGCGTGCGGCAAGCGGTCGTGCGCGCGATCCCCAACCCGCTCAAGTTCGCCGTGACGGCCGGCATCGGCATGTTCCTCGCGTTCATCGGGCTCAAGAACGCGGGTGCAATCGTAGCGAACCCGGCGACGTTCGTCACGCTCGGGCCGCTGGCGTCCGCGCCGGTACTCGTCGCGCTGTTCGGTTTGGTCGTCACGTCGGCGCTGCTGGTGCGCCGCGTGCGCGGTGCGATCGTGTACGGCATCGTCGCCGCGACGCTGCTCGGCGCCATCACGCACGCGCCGCTCTATCCCGGCCCGCACGGCACGCTCGTGCCGTTCGCCGGTTTCGCGAACGGCGTGATCGCGCTGCCGGTGTGGCCCAGCGGTTTGATCGGTGCGCTCGACGTGCGCGCCGCGCTGTCGCTCGGCGCCGCGGCGATCGTGTTCACGTTCTTCTTCGTGGACTTCTTCGACGCGACAGGGACGCTGGTCGGTCTCGCGGCCCGCGCCGGTTTCGTCGATGCGAACGGCGACCTGCCGCGCGCGCGCCGCACGTTCGCGTCCGACGGCTTGGCCGCGATGGCCGGCGCGGTGCTCGGCACCAGCACGACGACCGCGTACATCGAAAGCGCGGCCGGCATCGAGGAAGGCGGACGCACCGGCTTGACCGCGCTCACGGCCGGCGTGCTGTTCCTGATCGCGATGCTGCTGTGGCCGCTCGCCGGCGCGATCCCCGCCGCGGCGACCGCGCCCGCGCTGATCGTGGTCGGCGCGCTGATGCTCGAAGGCCTGCGCGGCATCGACTGGGACGACTACGCGGTGTCGATCCCGGTATTCCTCACGATTGTCGCGATGCCGCTGACGTTCTCGATCGCGAACGGCGTGAGCTTCGGCGTGATCTCGTACGCGGCGATCAAGCTGCTGAGCGGTCGCGGCAAGGAAGTCGACCCGCTGCTGTACGCAGTCGCCGCGCTGCTGATCGCGCGCTACATCTGGCTGAGCGGCTAACGCGGCGTCGTCATAGCGTCACGGTGGTTCCGCGCGCCGCGACGCTCGACGTGAAGCCGAGCTTCTGCTGCACGATCAGGGCGAACGCCGTTGCGGAGACGGGCTCGCCGTGCACCGCGTACAGATGCGGGTTGTTCTTGAGCGTGCCGAGCCAGCGCAGCAGCTCCGTCTGGTCGGCGTGCGCGCTGTAACCGCTCGGGTTCACGACCGTCGCCCGCACGTCGAGCACGTCGCCGAAGATCTTCACCGTGCGCGCGCCGTGCACCAAGATGTTCCCGAGCGTCCCCGGGCCTTGAAAGCCCGCGAACACCGTGGTCGACTTCGGATCGGGGATGTGGTTGTGCAAGTGGTGCAGGATGCGCCCGCCCGTCGCCATCCCGCTCGACGCGATCACGATCGCCGGCCCTTCCAGGTGATTGAGCTGCTTGGACTCGTCGGTCGTGACGTGCACGGTGACGTTGCGGCAGCCGAACGGCGTTTGCGGGTTGTCGATGAACGGCTTGTGCGCGTCGGGAAAGCGCGCGAACAGCGCGTCCACCTTGATGGCCATCGGGCTGTCCACGTGCACCGGCGTGCGCGCGATCTGCGGATCGCGCCCTTGCAGGATGCCGATCGAGTACAAGATGTCCTGCGTGCGCTCGACCGCGAACGCCGGAATCACGATCGTCCCGCCGCGCGCGATCCCGTCGAGCAGGATCTTCTCGAAGTCGCCCAGCGCGTCGGCCGGGTGATTGCGGTCGCCGTACGTCGTCTCGCAAACGACCACGTCCGCGGTGTCGAGCGGCGCAGGATCGTACAGCAGCGGCCGCCCGTACCGGCCGAGATCGCCCGAGAAGATCACGCGCTTGCCGTCGACCTGCGCATCGATGAATGCAGAACCGATGATGTGCCCCGCGTTGTAATAGCGCATCGCCGCGCCGAACACGTCGAAATCGCTCTCCAGCGGGATCGGCTTCAGCAGCTTCAGCGTCGCTTGCACGTCGGCGTCGTTGTAGAACGGCGGCGGCGCATGCCGCTCGTGCTGAAAGCCGCGCTCGGCGAGGTGCTGCTGCAGGTGCGCCGCGTCTCCGAGCGTGATCTCGATCAGCGCCGCGGTCGGGGGCGTGCAGTAGACCGGCCCGCGAAAACCGTCGTGCACGATCTTGGGCAGATAGCCGACGTGGTCGATGTGGCCGTGCGTTATCACGATCGCGTCGGTTTGTGCGGGCGGCACCGGGAGGGGCGCGTCGTTGAGCGCCTGCGTCTCGCGCGAACCCTGGAACATCCCGCAGTCGATGTAAACGTGCTTGCCGCCGAACGTGAGAAGATGCTTGCTGCCCGTCACGGTGCCGGCCGCGCCGATGAACGTCAGCTCAGCCATGCATTTCTTCCGTTTCGACTTTCGTGTTGGCGACTTGCGCCGCCATCGCCACGCTGCTCGGCCGTCCTTCGGCGAGATACCGGTCGAGGCACACGTCGACCAGACGTTCGGGATCGTCGTCCTCGATCAGCACCGCGCCGGTATCCTTGCGCACGAGCTTGACGATCGTCTCGAAGTCGTTCGATATCCCGCCGGAGTTGCGCAGCACGCCGATCAGCTTGCCTTCGTCGTACGCGATCGCGAACTCGCCGAGCGTCCCGCTGCGCCCGCCGACGAACAGCACGAAGTCCGAGCTGTGGATGTTGTGCGTCTCGCGGCCCATCAGCCCCGAGCCGGTGAACACGATCGCCGCGTACGGATCGAGCGGCGACTCGAACACGCTCACGTGCTCCTCGCGCGAGCGAGCCGGCGACACGCCCAGGCTCGTGCCGCCCGCCTCGTGCACGCCGAGCACTGCCGCATGCGGCAGACCCGGACACGCGCCGGTCACGATGAGGCAGTCGCGCTGGGCGATCCGCCGCCCGATCCGCCGCGCCAGGTTCAGCTCTTCTTTGGTGATGAGCCCGCCGGCCGACCCCATCACGCCGATCTGTATGCGCACCGCGAGCCGGTTCAACGCGCTTCGCGGCCCTCCCGTCGGGGAATCAGCGAACACCGGCACGCTTCAGGGAGGACGTAATCTCCGTGCACGAAGAGCATCACGACAGCCACGAGCGTCATCACGACGATCATCACCACGACGGCCACGATCACGGCGAGCACGATCACGATCGCGGCGAGCACGGCCACGGCGAGCACGGCCACGAGCACCATCACCACCATCACCACGGCGAGGACGATGAACGATCGGGATTCACCGGCAAAGTGCACGGTCTGGTCTACGACCGGGTCGGCGACTTCGACGGCTTTCTGCTCGACACGGAAGAGGGCGAGCACGCTTTCGACTGCCGCGAACCCGCGGTCGAGCAGATCATCAGCCGCGCCTGGGCCGAGCGCATCCTCATCACGGTGTTCGTCGATACGCAAGAGCCGTGGCGGCCGGCGCGATTCGTCCTGCGCGCGTAGCTCATGTAGCCGAAGGAGGCACGGTTCGGGCGCCGTATGACCCGGGACCATCGAACGTGATACCGCGGCCCCGCTCCGCGCGCGCGTCGCGCACCTCGGCAGGCTCGTCGGCGACGTGCTGCGCGTGCACGCGCGGCCCCAGACGTTCGAGCGCGTCGAGCGGTTGCGCGCACTGACGCGCAGGCGCCGCGCGGAGCGCGGTGGGTCCGCCGACGCGGCGATCGACGCGCTGCTCGACGAGCTCGACACCGCCGACGCGGTTGACGTCATTCGCGCGTTCAACCTGTACTTTCAGATGGTGAACCTCGCCGAGCAGCTGCACCGCGAGCGGCGCCGGCGCGAGCGCGCGCTGCACGGGGAGGCGCCGCTGCGCGGTTCGCTCGAGACGCTCGAGCCCGGAGCGGAACGGTTCATCGGCCGCCTCATGATCGAGCTCGTGTTCACCGCGCATCCCACCGAGGTGCTGCGCCGCACCACCAGCGAGAAGCTCGCCGCCGCGGCCGAGCTGCTGCGCGCGTTCGACGAACGCGTGCTCACGGCGGAAGAAGAGCGCGTTCTCGAATCGGAGCTGCGCGCGCAGATCGTCCTGCTGTGGCAAACCAACGAGCTCTACGGCACCGCGCCGACCGTGCAGGACGAAGTGCGCAACCTCGTCGCGCGCTTTCGCGAGTCGCTGTTCGACGAAGCGACGCTGCTCTTCGAACGCCTCGAGTCGCAGCTGGGCGCGGACGTGCGGCCGTTCCTCACGTTCGGCAGCTGGATCGGCGGCGACCGCGACGGCAATGCCAACGTCGCGCCCGACGCGGTCGTCGCCGCGCACGAGCAGGCGCGCCGCTTCGTGCTGCAGCGGTATCTCGAAGAGGTCGAGCTGCTGCAAGCGCGCCTCTCGCAGGACGCCGTGCGCGGCGACGTGTCGCCGGAGCTCGTCGCGTCGGTCGAGCGCGACGCCGCGGCGCTGCCGGACGTCCGCTACGCGATCGGTCCGCGCCAAGAAGCGGAGCCGTATCGCCGCAAGCTCGCGTTCGTCCACCGCCGTCTGCGCCTCGCGCTCGCGGACGCGGACGGCGGTTATGCGGCGCCCGGCGCGCTGCTCGACGACCTCGCGCTGATCGAGTCCAGCGTGCGCGCGCGCAGCGGCGACGACGTCGCACGGCCCGTGCGCCGGCTCGTGCGCGCGGTGCAGCTGTTCGGCTTTCGTTTGTGCGCGCTGGAGTGGCGCCAGCACCGCGACCGCGTCGTGCGCGCGCTCGACGAGATCGTCGCGGCGATCGAGCCCGGCTCGCCTCCGCTGTCGGCGCGCGATGCAGCGGAGCAATCCGCATGGTTCGAGCGCGAGCTCGCGTCGGTGCGCCCGCTGCTGCCGCGCGGGATGACGTTCTCGCCCGAAAGCGAGGACGTGATGGCGTCATTGCGCGCGGTGGCGGAGCTGCGCGCCCGCCGCGGGCCGGACACCGTCTCTTCGCTGATCCTCGCCGGAACCGAAGCGCCGTTCGACGTGCTGGCGCTGCTCGCGCTGGGGCGCGCGTGCGGCGCGCTGGACGCCGGACCGATGCAGATCGTACCGCTGCTCGAAAGCCCGGCCGCGCTGGCGCACGCCGCCGCGCTGTCGGACGAGCTGCTGAACGTGGCGGCGTTTCGCGCGCACGTCGATGCGTGCGGCGGCGTGTGGGAGATCATGCTCGGCTACTCCGACACGACCAAGGTCGGCGGAATCGTCGCGAGCATGTGGGCGCTGTACCGCGCGCAGCTCGCGATCGGGGACGTCGCGGCGCGTCATGGTATCGGCGTGCGTTTCTTCCACGGGCGCGGCGGCTCGGTCGGCCGCGGCGCGGCGGACGCGCGCGAAGCGGTCGCCGCGCAGCCGCCGCAGACGCGCAGCGGCCGCTTCAAGGTCACCGAGCAAGGCGAAGTGATCGGCGCGCGCTACGGACTGCCGTCGCTCGCGCGGCGCAATCTCGAGCTGGCCGTGACCTCGGTGATCGCGGGGATCGCGCAGCCGCCGCCGGCTGCCGATCGCGCCTGGTTCGCGCTGCTCGACCGGCTCGGCACCGCGGCGCAAGTTGCGTACGTCGCGCTCGTGGACGATCCCGAGTTCCTTGCATTCTTCGCCGCGTGCACGCCGGTCGACGAGATCGGCGACATGCAGATCAGCTCGCGCCCCGGGCGGCGCGGCGCGCGGCGTTCGATCGAGGACCTGCGCGCGATCCCGTGGTCGTTCGGCTGGGCGCAGACGCGCGGCATGCTTCCCGGCTGGTACGGCTTCGGCTCGGCCGTCGCCGCGGCGTCGAACGAGATGCCGGCGCTGCAGGCGATGGCGCGCGAGTTTCCGTTCTTCACGATTCTGCTGCGCAGCGTCGAGCGCGCGCTCGCGGTCGCCGACCTCGCGATCTTCGAGCGCTACGCGCGAGAGCTTGTCCCCGACGCGGCGCTGCGCGAGCGTTTCGTGCCGCGGATCGCCGCGGAGTTCGAGCAAACCGTCGCGTCGGTGCTGGCGGTGCTGCAGCAGGACCGATTGCTCGCCGGCGACCCGACGCTCGCGCGCAGCATCGAGCTGCGCAACCCGTACGTCGACCCGATCTCGTTCCTGCAGCTGCGGCTGCTGCACGCCTACCGCGCGCGGGACGACCGCGACCCCGCGCTGCGCGACGCGATCCGCCTCTCGATCAACGGCATCGCGGCCGGCTTGCGCGTGACGGGCTGACGATGGCACAACGCGAGTCCGCGACCGTCGTCTACGCCGCGCTCGCCGGCAACGGGCTCATCGCGCTCACGAAGTTCGGCGCGGCGGCGTTCACCGGCAGCTCGGCGATGCTCAGCGAGGGCATTCACTCGCTGGTCGACACCGGCAATCAGGTGCTGCTGCTGTACGGCCTCAACCGCGCGAAGCAGCCCGCAAGCGCAACGCACCCGTTCGGGTACGGGTTGCAGCTCTACGTCTGGTCGTTCTTGGTCGCGATGATGATCTTCGGCCTGGGCGCATGCCTGTCGATCGTGCAAGGGATCGCGAAGATTCGCGATCCGCACCCGATCGAGCACGCTTTCGTGAACTATCTCGTGCTCGGCGCGTCGCTCGTGTTCGAAGGCGCGTCGTGGTTCGTCGCGTTCCGGCACATGCGTGCGGAATCCGGCGGCAAGAGCGTGTTCGCATCGGCCGCGCTGAGCAAAGACCCGGCGGTGTTCACCGTGCTCTTCGAGGACAGCGCCGCCGTCGCCGGACTCGTCATCGCGTTCGTCGGCCTCGCACTCGCCCAACTGCTGAATCTGCCGCTGCTCGACGGCGTCGCGTCGGTCGTCATCGGCGTGGTGCTCGCGGTGACCGCGCTGCTGCTCGCGCGCGAGTGCCAGAGCCTGCTCACCGGCGAAGCGGCCGATCCCGCCGTGCGCGCGGACATCGAGCGAATCGCACGGTCGGACCGCATGGTCGACGGCGTCAACGACGTGCTGACGATGCACTTCGGTCCCGACGACGTGCTCGTCGCACTGAGCCTGGACTTCGTGAACGCGGCGTCCGCAGGCGACGTCGAAGCGGCCGTGACGCGCATCGAGCGCGCGATCAAAGCGGCGCACCCGGAAGCGAC
This sequence comes from Vulcanimicrobiota bacterium, assembly GCA_028287565.1. GTDB lineage: Bacteria > Vulcanimicrobiota > Vulcanimicrobiia > Vulcanimicrobiales > Vulcanimicrobiaceae > Vulcanimicrobium. Next base: position 5,487 of record JAQBPK010000016.1, on the reverse strand, counting down.
CAAAGTGTTCGTGGAAGCGCAGAGCTTCGAGGCGCACCGCCGCGGCGGCGAGCAATGACGGATCGATCCCTCAAGACGCGCGCTTGCGCCATTCACGCCGCGCCAGCGTAAAGAGAGCGGCCGTCGCGACCACGAGGGCGAGCGCGATCCTCCACTCGGCCGACCCGTCCCCGCCGTCGGGTTCGATGCCGAAGATCTCGATCCACTGCGGTCGCACCAGCGTCAGCGCGAGACAGCCGGCACTGACGATGCCGAGCACGGTCTCGATCCAGAACCGGGCGGGTAGCTTCGTGTTCATCGTCTCTCCTCGTGTGTGCGCGCGTGCTAACGGGGCGGCGGCGGGCCGTTGTCATTGGGCTGCCGGCCGATCCCGACGACGGCGACGTCGCTTTGCGGCCGCAGCGGCGGACCGAAGGGCCGGCACTTCCCGATCTGCACGGCCTCGATGTCGTGAATCTCGTTGTGCTGATGGCTGATGTCCGTCACCCAGCGCCCGGTGATGAAGAGCGCGCAGTTCTGGTTCGCCTCCACCGTCTTGCCGAGCTTGTCGAAGTCGGACAGCTCGTCGGCCACCCAGCCGATGAACGCGCCGACGAAGTCGCCCGCGACGCCGCCCGCCCACGCGCCGATCGCTGCGAGCACGGCGACGAGCAGCAGGCACAGCGCCGCGCCGATTCCGAAGGTGAAGATGCCGAGCGCGATGCAGGCCGCGATGCCCGCGGCGATGCCGAGCGCGGCTCCCGCCACCGATCCGACCGCGCCGCCGACGACCGAGAACGAGCCCTGCAGCGCGGATATCTCGCAGTGGAGCGTGTCGGTGATGCACTTGGAGTTGTCGTCGTGGCAATCGCCTTCTGCGAAGCTCTTGAACGCGACCGAAAGCCCGGAGCCCGGCGCGGCTCGCGTGCGGATTTCGTCGACCTGCGTCACCGCGCCGGGCGCGGTCACCGGCAGATCGGCCGGCGCGCACAGCGTCAGCGTACCGAGGTTCATCGTCCAGTCGCCGTCGGTGAACGGCTGGAGGCCGAAGCCGTTGCGCCCGACGCATTTCGCGTCGCCGCACATCGTGATGGTCCGCGGCGACTGTTCGTGGAGCCGGCCGAACCAGTCGATCATGCTGCCGACGAACAGCCCGACTCCCGCTCCGGCGACCGCGCCGGCGACGAGCGCGAGAAATGACGCCCAGCCGAACGGCCCCGACAAGTTGAGCGCGGCGAGCATCGCGCCCAGCGTGGCGCCCAACGCCGTCCACTGCGCGACGCGCCCGAAGCCCGCCGAGCTGTTGCCGCCGAGGTTGTTGGCATCGCATCCGGCCATGGCTCACGCTCCCCGAGTGACGGTAACGGTGACGCCGCCCAGCGGCGCGCCGCCCTGGCGGGCCGTGACGTTGAACTTCTCCGGGTGCCCCGGACCCGCCGGCGCATCGACGATGAGGTCGACGTCGCGATACGTCTCGCCCGGCGCGAAGTGGAAGGTGCGCGGCTCGACGCGCGCCGGCCACGCCGGCGGCCGTGGCGCGAACATGACGTCGCCGTTCGCGTGCGCGCCGTACGCGTCGTTGAACACGTAGGAGTCGAACTCGATCTCGACCAGATTCCAGGGCGGACCGCGGTGCACGGCCTGCTCCTCGCGCCGCGGCGCGCCGACGTGCCGGTTGAAGATGCGAACCGGCGTCCTCGCTTCGGAATGCGCGGCCAGCACCTGCGTGTTGTTCCAGCCCAAGTTGTTGGCGGGATTGCCGTCGTTGGGATGCGCGAGCTGCACTTCGATGCAGTAGTGGCCCGGCGTCGCGGGCGTGCGCCACGTCGTCGCGACCACGGCGGTCGCCGGATACACGCCGACGTTTGCGACCAGCTCGTCGATGGGATGGCGCACCAGCCCGCCGGCCCCGAACTCGATCCAGCGCACAGAGACCTTCGTACCGAGCGCCGCTTTCTCGAGCGACGTGTTGTGCACGGTGACCGCGACGTCGTACTGCGTGTCGACCGTGAGGCCGTACGTGTACTGCTCGACGCCGCCCTTGAAGATCGCGACGTCGGGGTTGTCCCACGTCACCGGTTGCTTCAGCTGCATCAGCAGAAACTGGCTGTAGATGCACGGGTCCGGGCGGTTGATGACGCGCTCCGGAAAGTACACGCAGTCGTCCCCGCCTTTGCGCTGATGCGTGATGATGATCCACACGCGGCAGAGCCAGTCGAAGAACCCCCAGCAGCGCAGGACGGTTCTCGCGGGGCGATCGGTCGCCATCGTCGTCTCCTCTCCCACCTACACCAAGATGAGGATCCGGAACGGGCAAGGCACCGGGTGCCTGCCGCTGCTTCCCTACGACGCGCGCCCTCGCCGACCCCCTATTCAGGACGGGTGATCGACCAAGCTCTGTCCGTCAAGCCCGCGCGCGCTCCAAGAACGCGCGCTCGCGCGCCAGCAGCCGGCTCCCGTTCGCGGTGCGGCACGGGAGCTCGATGGAGCGCTCCCAGATCGTGGAGTCGCGGCCGCGCGCCACCTGCGGGTACGCCCGCTCGAAGCCGAGGGCGACGAGCGCGTGGCGGTTGTCGGTGATCGGCGCCAGACCGCGCCTCAGCATCGCCTGGATCGCTTCGGGGCTGTGTACCATGCTCATCGCCGGGTCCTCAATAGGAAACGTCGCGTGGAGTGCGACGTCCTGAGCCTACCGGTGCCCCGTCTACGAACCGTCTAGAAGCGCCTGAAGCCGCCGGGGCTAGACCATCTTCGCGAGGTTTGCGGCGAACGCGGCGATCGTCTTTTGGGCGACGGCCTCGATGAGGCGCCCGCCGACCGTGGCGACGATGCCGCTGATCTGCGCGTCCGTGTGGATGGCGACGTGCGTCTTGCCGCCGGCCTCGGTCGCTTTCGACACGATCGTCGCGGTCACGCCGCCGCGGCCTCGCGCCTCGTCCCCCTTCACCTTGAACGTCGCCGTGTGGGCGTCGTCGTCGATCGACTCGACGATGATCGTCGCGCGATAGCTCACCTCGACCGGGCCGACTTTCACCGACGCTTTCGCTTTGTACGTGCGCTCGTCCACGACGTCGGTCACTTCGGCGCGCGGGATGCACCTCGCGACCTTCGGGATATCCTTGAGCAGCGTCCAGACGCGGTCGACCGGCGCGTCGATGTCGAAGCCGTCGTCGATGATCACGGCGCGGCCACCGCGGCGCGGTCGTTGTGCACGGGCAGCGTTCCCTCGCTGAGCCGGGCGCCGCGGCGGTTCTCGCGCAGCGCGATGATCTCCGCGGCGATGGAGATCGCCGTCTCTTCGGGCGTGCGAGCGCCGATGTCCAAGCCGATCGGCGCGCTGATTCGAGCAAGGTCCGCGTCGGAGATGCCGATGCGGCGCAGCTCGTCGACGCGGTTCGCGTGCGTGCGGCGGCTTCCCATCGCGCCGATGTAGCCGGCGTTCGTGCGCAGCGCGGCTTGCAGCACGGGGATGTCGAACTTCACGTCGTGGGTGAGGATGATCAGCGCGGTGCGCGCGTCGACCGGCGCCTTCGCCAAGAACTCGTCGGGCCACGCGACGATGACCTGGTCCGCGTCGGGGATGCGCTGTTTGGTCGCGAACACCGGGCGCGCGTCGATCACGGTCACCATGTAGCCGAGATACTTCCCGATCCGGGCCATGGCGCGCGAGAAGTCGATCGCGCCGAACACGTACATGTCCGGCTTGGGCGCGTATGCCGCAATGAACAGCCGTACCTCGACGCCGACCGGCTCGCCGTCTTCGCCGAACGTGCGGATCGCGTTCTCGCCGACGGCCAGCAGCGCGCGCGCCTCGCCCGCGGCGGCGTGGTTGAGTCCCGGCGTGCCGAGGTCGCCGTGCGCCTCGGCCTCGGTGACGAGAAGCTTCGCTCCGGCGCGCGCGCCGTCGAGCCGCGTCACGAGCGCGACCGGCGCGTCGGCGTGCAAGGCCTCGGCGAGCCGCTCGAAGAGCGTCACCAGTCGAGCCGCTCCACGAACACGTGAATGGTGCCGCCGCACGTCAGGCCGACTGAGATCGCGTCGGCGTCGCTGATCCCGTACGTCACCAGGCGCGGGCGCCCCGACGCGATCGCGTCCTGCGCTTCCTCGTACACCGCCGACTCCACGCAGCCGCCGCTCACCGAGCCGGTGACGTCGCCGCGCTCGTTCACCGCCATCGTCGCGCCCGGATCGCGCGGCGCCGACTGCTCGACGGCGACGACGGTCGCGACGGCGACGCGCTGGCCTTCCCCGCGCCAGCGCTCGATCGTGTCCAGAACGTCGATCATGCAGTCTTCCCTTCGATGGCGTCCGCGACGGCTTCCAGCGTCCGCAAGCTGTGACCCGACAGAAAGGCGTCGAGATACGGTAGGGCCGCCGCCATCCCTCGCGCGAGCGGCTCGTACGCGGCATGGCGCTTGTGCGGGTTGACCCACACGATCCGGCGCGCCAGCCGCCGCAGCCGCAGCATTTGGACGCCGACCAGCGCCGGGTCGTCCCGCTCCCAGCCGTCGGACAGGATGACGACCGTCCCACCGCGCGCCGCGCCGCGCTGGCCGAACCGGTCGTTGAAGGCCTGCAGCGCCGCGCCGATCCGCGTCCCGCCGCCGTAGTCGCGCACCGTCGCGGCGACGGCGCTCATCAAGCGCTCGTCGGTCGCCCGCTTCAGCAGCGGCGTGAAATCGGTGAGCTGCGTCGCGAAGGCGAACGCGCGCACGGCCGGCCGCGCGATCGCGGTGACGCGCGCGTACTGCACGAGCGCGCGCGCGAATGGCGCCATCGAGCCCGACACGTCGAGCAGAAAGACGACGGGTCGCAACCGCTCGCGCCGCCGTGTCGCGCGCCGCCGTACGAGCTCGCCCGCGGTGCGCGCCGCGCCGCGGAGCGTCCCACGGAAATCGAAGCGGTCGCCGCGCACGTGCGCGCGCCGCCGCCGCGAAGCGCGGTACTCGCCCGCGACGCGCACGCGCGCGATCATGCGCAGCATCGCGGCGCGCTCTCTCTCGTCGAAGTCCTCGAACGCCTTGTCGGTGAGCCGGTGCTCGCTCGACGCGAGGATCCACTGCGTCGGCGCGCGCTCGGCGAGCCGCTCGTCCGCCGGACGGTCCGACGGCGGCGGCGGGATCGACTCACGCTTCGGCCGCTCGTGCGGCTCGGGCCGCGGCGGCGCGTTGACCGTGCGCACGAGCCGCTGCAGCGCGTCAGCGTCGCCGAGCGAGCCGAAGAACTCCAGGAACGCGGCATGGAAAGCGTCGAGATCGTCGATGGACGGCAGCATCGCGACGCGCGCTTGCCAGTACAGCGCGCTCTGCGAACGCGGCGACAGCGTGCGCAAGACTTCAGCGAACGTTTGCGCGCGACGCGTCCCGGCAGCGACGCCGCGTGCGCGCAGCGCGCGGTCGAATCCAGCCGCGAGCTCGGCTTCGTCGGGCGCGTTCACGCGGCGTCGTCGCCGCGTGCGGCGGCGATGATCGCCGTAGCCGATGCGCGCGCCGAGTCGATATCCTCCGG